>JANWVF010000041.1 GCA_025056965.1 Thermoflexales bacterium
GCCCGGCCAGCGATAGTCGCCGGGCCAGGCCGAACACGAACGGCCGGAAGCCCACGCCCTGGACAATCCCTCGCACGGTGAGCCGTTGGCGCATGCGCGCATGCTCGGGCATCGCCGGCCATTTTAAGCAAGGGCTCGCGCGACAGACGGAGCGGCGCGCGGTTTAAACGCTACCGGTAGAGCGTCTGTCATGCTCCTTTGCTGAGCCAACAGCGGGTAGCCGACGCCAGTCCAATCGGCTGCCTGTGTCCGGTAGGCCGCCGCGCGCGCCCATAGCTCTGGCTTCCTTTACAATAGTCTTGGTGCACGAGCTGTCTATCGCCGTCAGCCTGGTTGAGTCGGCCGAGCAGGCCGCGCGTCGGGCCGGTGCGCGGCGCGTCACGCAGGTATTCCTGCGCCTGGGCGCGCTATCCGGCGTGGCCAAGGAAGCCCTGCTGTTCAGCTACGACATCGCCACGGCCGGCACGCTCCTGGAGGGATCGCTCTTGGTGATAGACGATGTGCCGGTGGTGCTGCGCTGCGACGCCTGTCGGCGCGATGTGACCTTGCCCGGCATTCAGGACTTCCGCTGTCCCCTGTGTGGCCGGCCCACTGCGCAGATTGTGGCAGGCCGCGAATTGGAGATCACCGGCATCGAGGTCGAAGTGGCCGACGAAGCGAGTCCGCAGCCGACGGGTTGCGTTTGACCGAACCTGAAGAACGACGAGGGAGAGTATGGCGACGCGCTATCTCGAAATCCGACAAGGCGTGCTGAGCAAGAACGATCAACTGGCCGCCGGCCTGCGCGATCGCTTCGCGCGCGCGGGTCTGTTCGTGACCAACTGGGTGTCCAGCCCGGGAGCCGGCAAGACGGCGCTGCTGGAGCGCATGATGGCCGCCATGCGCGCCGATGGCCTGCAGGTGGCCGCGGTGGTGGGCGATCTGCAAACCGACAACGACGCGCGCCGGCTGTCGCGCAGCGGCGCGCCGGTCCGCCAGATCACCACCGACGGCATGTGCCACCTGGAGGCGGACATGCTGGCGGCCAAGCTGGAGGGCTGGGACTTGGACGCCCTTGACTTCCTTTTCATCGAGAACGTCGGTAACCTGGTGTGCCCAACTTGGTACGACCTGGGCGAGGATGTTCGCTTGGTGCTGCTCTCGGTGACCGAAGGCGAGGACAAGCCGCTGAAGTATCCGGTGATGTTCAACTCCGCCGACGTCGCGGTGATCACCAAGGTTGACCTGGCGGTGGCCTGCGAATGCGACCTGGGCGCGATGCGCGCCAACATCCACGCTGTGCGCCCGGGCATGCGCATCTTCGAGACCTCGGCCAAGACCGGCGCCGGCCTGCCGGAGCTGATCGCCTTCCTGTTGGAGCGACGCCGGGCAAAGCGCGCCGCTTGAGCGCGGCAAGGAGAAGGGGCGATGTGCCTGGGCATTCCGGGGCGCGTGCAGGCGATCTATGAGGCGGATGGCGTCCGCATGGGAAAGGTGAACTTCGGTGGCATCGTGAAGGACGTGTGCCTCGAATACGTTCCGGAGGTCGCCGTAGGCGACTACACGATCGTGCACGTTGGCTTCGCCATCACCCGCGTTGACGAGGCTTCGGCGCAGGAGAGCCTGCGCCTCTTCCGGGAGATGGGCATGCTGGACGAGGAGCTGCGGCCCGAGCAGCACGCGGGCGAGGTTGCTCCGCCGGCCTGCCCGGTTGATCCCTGGGGCGGCGCGGCCGACGATCGCCCATGAAGTACCTAGTCGAGTTCCGCGACGGCGAGATCGCGCAGCGCCTGGCTGCCGAGATTCGCCGCATGACCACGCGCCCCTGGGCGATCATGGAAGTCTGCGGCGGGCAGACGCATGCGATCATCCGCAACGGCATTGACCAACTGCTGCCGCCGGAGATCGAGCTGATCCACGGCCCGGGCTGCCCGGTGTGCGTGACGCCGCTGGAGGTGATTGACAAAGCGCTGGCCATCGCCGCCCGCCCCGACGTGATCTTTTGCTCCTTCGGCGACATGCTGCGCGTGCCTGGCAGCCACAAAGACCTCTTCCGCGTCAAGAGTGAAGGCGGCGACGTGCGCGTGGTGTACTCCCCGCTGGACGCCGTGACGATCGCGCGCGATAACCCGCACAAGCAGGTCGTCTTCTTCGCCATCGGCTTCGAGACCACCGCGCCGGCCAACGCGATGGCCGTCATCGTCGCCAAACGACAGGGAATAAGGAACTTCTCGATGCTCGTCTCCCACGTGTTGGTGCCGCCGGCCATCGAGGCGATCATGAATTCGCCGTCTAACCGCGTGCAGGCCTTCTTGGCAGCCGGCCATGTGTGCAGCGTGATGGGCTACTGGCAGTATCTTCCGCTAGCCGAGAGGTATCACACGCCCATCGTCGTGACCGGCTTCGAGCCGCTCGACGTGCTGGAGGGCATTCGCCGCGCCGTGCGTCAGTTGGAAACTGGTGAGGCCTGCGTCGAGAACGCCTATCCCCGCGCCGTCACCCTCGAAGGCAATCGCCCGGCTCAGCGCATGCTGGCCGAGGTGTTCGAGGTCACCGACCGCGCCTGGCGCGGCATCGGCGTCATCCCCAACAGCGGCTGGCGCCTGCGCGATGCCTATCGCGACTTTGACGCCGAGGCTCGCTTCGACGTCGCCGCCATTCGCGCGCAAGAATCGCCGATCTGTCGCAGCGGCGATGTGTTGCAGGGCAAGCTCAAGCCTTATGAGTGCCCGGCCTTCGGCAAGGAATGCACCCCGCGCACGCCGCTCGGCGCGACGATGGTGAGCAGCGAAGGCGCCTGCGCGGCCTATTATCACTATGGGCGGTTCGCGTGACCAGAAGCGCACTGCGTCGCCGGATTCTCATCTCGCCATGTCCCTTGACTTCACCCAGTGGTCCTGTCCGCTGCCGCTGCGCGATTACCCCAACATCGTGGTCGGCCACGGCGGCGGCGGCAAGCTGACGACCGAGCTGATCCAGCATCTCTTCGCGCCGGCCTTCGACGACCCGGCGCTCCATCAGCGGGGCGATGCGGCCGTGCTGCCGTTGGACGGCGCGCGCCTCGCCATCTCTACTGACTCGTTCGTGGTGCGGCCGTTGTTCTTCCCCGGCGGCTCGATCGGTGAGCTGGCTGTGAACGGCACGATCAACGATCTGGCGATGATGGGTGCGCAGCCGCGTTACCTGACCGCCGGGTTCATCGTTGAGGAGGGGCTGCCGCTGGCGCAGCTCGGCGTGATCGTCGAACGCATGGCGGCGGCGGCGCGCGCCGCCGGCGTGCGCATCGTGGCCGGCGATACCAAAGTGGTGGACAAAGGGCACGGCGACGGCGTGTTCATCAACACCACCGGCATCGGCGTAATCCCCGACGGCGTCTCGATCGGTCCGGATCGCGCCCGGCCCGGCGACGGCGTGCTGATCAACGGCTCGATCGGCGATCACGGCATGGCCATCATGAGCGTGCGCGAGGGGCTACAGTTCGAGACGACGATCGCCAGCGACACCGCCCCGTTGCATGGCCTGGTCGCGGCGATGCTCGAGGCCGCGCCGGGTGCCGTCCACGTCTTGCGCGACCCGACGCGCGGCGGCCTGGCCGCTGCGCTGAACGAGATCGCCGTCGCGTCGCGCGTGGGCATACAAATTGACGAACGCGCGCTGCCGGTGAGCGCCGACGTGCAGGCCGCCTGTGAACTGCTGGGCATAGATCCGATCTACGTCGCCAATGAGGGCAAATTGGTCGCCTTCGTCGCGCAGGAAGCCGTCGAGACCGTCTTGGCATGCATGCGCGCGCATCCCCTGGGCCGAGGTGCGGCGGTCATCGGGCGGGTCGTCGAGCAGCCGGCCGGACTGGTGACGGCACGCACGGCGATCGGCGGGGCGCGCGTCATCCCCATGCCGCTCGGCGAACAGCTCCCGCGCATCTGTTAGAGCATGTCACCTAACGTGTCCGATACCGTCTACCTCATGATCAGCGGCGCGACCACCGCCTATCGCGCGCCCGAATTCGTCGCCGCGCTCAGCGCGCGGTTCAGCCGCGTCATCACCGTCCAGACGCCCAACGCCATGCGCCTGATCAGCCCGCATGACCTGCGGCGCATCCCCAACAATCACGTGGTGGAGAGCTACTTCGACGCGCGCATCCTGCCGCGCCCGACGCCCGGGCCGGTGCTGTTCGCGCCGTGCAACTTCAACTCGCTCAACAAGCTGGCGCACGGGGTCGCCGACAATCTGGCTTTGTCCATCGTCGCCGAGATGATCGGCTTCGGTCAGCCGGTCGTGATCGCCTTGTCGGTGAACGAGCCGCTGTTCGCCCATCCGATCGTCCAGCGGTCTATCGCGACGCTGACCGGCTGGGGCATCACCGTCGTCGAGCCGCGAGACGTCGGCCAAGGTTTGATGATGGCGCCGACCGAGGTCGTGCTCGACGCGTTCTTCGCGCGGGCTACGGCCGATCCCCGGTGACCAGTTGCCGGCCGCGCCGCTCGCTACCCGTCGGCTTCGGCTATCGGCGGCCCACCCGGCGTCGGCGCCTCTGGCTCGATCAGCTCGCGCGCTTTTAGCTCCGCCCAGAATGCCGCCGGGATCGGCGCGTTGAAGTCGGCCAGGTTTTCGTCCACTTCTTTCGGCTGCGCCATGCCGATGATCAGCGTTTGCACGGCCGGATGTGCAGCGGCGAACTGCATGGCCGCGGCGCGCAGCGCGACGCCGTGCTTGGCGCATACCTGCTCGATCATCCGCGTCAGGCGCAGGATCGGCTCCGGCGCGGGCGCATACTGGTAGCGCGCCCCCGGCCGCGCGCCGGTGGCCAAAATGCCGCCGTTGAACACGCCGGCCGCCAAGATGCCGATCCCCTTGGACAAGGCGAGCGGGAAGGCCTCGCGCAGCGGCGCCTGCTCCAACAAGGTATAGCGCCCCGCCAAGATGGCGCAATCCAGCGGCGCGTGTCGCGCGAAGTCCACCAGGAAGTCGGTCTGGTTCAAGCCGGCGCCGATGGCGCGGATCACGCCTTGCGCTTTCAAATCGAGCAGCGTCGGGTAGGCCTCGTCCATGATCTGCGCGCGGTAGTCGCCGGCCTCTGGGTCATGCACGTGTGCGATGTCCAAGTACGTCAGCCCAAGCCGCTTGAGGCTGCCTTCGATGCTGCGCAGCACCGCCTCGCGCGTGTAGCTGCGCTCGCCGGCGCCTTGCTGGCCGATGCGGTCGGGGTCAGGTAGCCAGCCGACCTTCGTGCTGATGATGAATCGCTCGCGGGGCAGGCCGCGCAGCGCCAGGCCGACGCGCACTTCGGAGCGGCCGTTGGCGTAGAACGGCGCGGTGTCGAGCAGAGTAACCCCTCGCTCCAGTGCGCGCCGGACGGTCTCCACGGCATCGGCCTCGCTCACGCCATAGCCAAACGTGCCCTCCATTGAGGCGAGCGGCGCGCAGCCGAGGCCGAGCCGTGGGACGGGGAAGGGGAGCATACCTACGACCCGGACGGGGTCGCCGTCAGGTCGCCGTCGAAGCGCAAGAAGTACACGGTCGTCGCCGTCTCGTTCTCGTTGCGCATCGCCGCGATGACGAGGAAGGACTTGTTCGTGGGGTTCTGTTTGCCGAACATGCAGAAGGCTACGCCGGCGCTCGCCGCTTCATCATTCATGCCGCTGCATCCTGGTTGGTTGGGAATGTTCCAGCCGGCAGCTTGCATGCGCTCGTTGGTATAGAACGCCTTCACGTCTTCCGCCGTCTTGGCCGACGTGAAGCTCACAATCTCGAAGTTGTCCACGCGCACCCCCTCGCTCGCTGCCGATGATTGAATAAGCGCCTGAACGGCTAACCTGACCGGCAAGGGCAACTGCATGTTCTCCTGCTGCATGCCCTCCATGCGCGGCACGTCGGCCCATAGCGTTGTGGTTTGCGCGCTGCCGCCGCCCGTCAGCGACTCGATCAGGCCGCAGCCGGCCGTCACGAACATCACGAGCGCAAGCGCCACCGAGAAAAGTCTCTTGTGCATGTGGATCTCCTTTGTAGCTCCTTCGTAGCTACAGTCGGCCTTTGTACTTGCACGCGATTAAATCTGCAAGTCGGGGAGCGGCTGATCACCGGTTGTGACAGTGCGCGCGCGGCAAATCACGCGCTTCGCCCCCGCCTCCCGCAGTGCCGCACATAGCGCGACGGCGTGTGCTGCGTCTCGCGCCAGGGCGATCATGTTGCCGCCGCGACCGCCTCCGCTCATCTTTGCCCCCAGCGCGCCTGCCGCCCGTGCAGCAGCGCACAGCGCGTCAAGCTCCGGGCAAGACACGTCGAGCTGCTGAAGCAGCGCATGGTTGGCGTCCATGGCCCGACCGAGCCCTTCCAGATCACCGCGCTCCAACGCCTCGCGCGACGAGCGCACCAGCGCGGCAATCGCGTCGAAGCAGCGTTCCATGCGCTCCGGTTCGCGCTCCCATGCCGCCCGCACGTCGCCGACGGGGATGCGCGTCGGCGTGGTGATGCCCGTGTCGGCGATCACCAGCGGCAGGGTGTCGCCGATTGCCGAGTCGAGCAATTCGGGCGGCCGGCCGCGCACAAACCACACCGGCCGCTCGTGAGCGATGACCGTGTTATCAATGCCGCTCGGCGAGCCGTGATGGATCTCCTCGACTTCGTACGCGAGTTGGCTGGCCTCTTCCGCCGACAGCGGATAGCCGAAATACGCGGCGATGGCCCGTCCGATGGCGACCGACACCGCTGCGCCGCTGCCGAGGTTCGCGCCGACCGGAATGTCGGAAGTGACGATGAGCGTCGCGCGCGGGGGCTTCTGACCGATCAGATCGAGCGCGGCCAGCGCCGCGCGCGCCAGCGGGTCGCGCGTCCGGCGCGTGTGTCGCCACGCCGAGACGACGGCGCCGACATCGGGTGCGAAGATCGTGAAGGCGTAGTGGCTGGGTTCGATGCGCGCGCGGGCGCGCAGCATCGGCAACGGCAGCGCAATGGCCGGCCGGCCATACACCACTGCATGCTCGCCGCACAAGATGACCTTTGCACAGGCGCTGCCCTCGATGGCCTCGGCCTGTTTATCCATTGCTATCATGCGAAGGCTTGCTCACCGACGGCCTGCATTGTACAAACCAACTGATTCCTATGACCCTCTCTCCCCACCTAGCTGCCAAGTTGCGCAACATCGAGACGCAGCTCGCCGGCTTGCTTGAAGACGACGTGCGCTACAACTTGCGCGTCGAAATCGTCAGCGCCGTCGCCTACGGCGTGTTCATGGCGGCGCTGACCTTCCTGCCGGCGGTGCTGACCGACCTCGGCGGCATGCCGGTGCTGGTCTCGGTCTACCTCTCGCTGAGCTACCTCGGCCACATCTTCAGCGGCGTCAGCCTCTTGTTCATGCGCAAGCTCACGCCCAAGGCCTTCGCCGTGACGAGCTGGACGCTGGGCCGCCTGATCTTCATGCTGACTGCCATCGCCGACGGCGCGCCGTTGCTGCTTGCGATAGCGACAGTGATGTGGCTGCTGGAGATCGTCCCGAACCCGGCCTACGCGCGCATCCTACAGAGCATTTATCCCATCTCCCATCGCGGCAAGATCATGGCGCTGGTGCGCTTCGGCATGGCGCTGACCATCCTGGTCGCCACGCCGCTGATCGGCCTCGGCCTCGATCGCTTGGGCTACCCGGTTGTCTTCCTGCTGGCCGGCGTATTCGGCCTGCTCTCGTCGTTGGTGTTCATCAAGATGCGCATCATGGCCGAGCCGAGCGGCACGCAGCTGAACCGCTCCTCATTGGACGCCATGCGCATCGTCATGCACAACCGGCGCTTCATGACCTATCAGATCGGGGTGGTGCTCTTCGGCATCGCTATACTGACGGCGAGCCCGTTGTATCCCGACGTTCAGATCAATCGCCTGCAGCTATCGTATACCGACTTGGGCCTGCTCGGCTTGATCCAGTCTGTCAGCTGGCTGGTCGGCTACTTCATCTGGGGACGGATCGTGGATCGCTACGGCGCGCTGCGCTGCATCACCCTCACGTTCGTTATCCTGGCAGTTGCGCCCGTAGCCTATGCGTTTGCCACTTCCGGCTGGATGTTGGTTCCGGCCTTCATCGCCACCGGGCTGGTGACGGCGGGCGCAGACATCGGACTGACTAGTAGTTGTTTGGAGCTGTCCGAACCGGATCGCACTCAAGAATACGCCGTGGCGCAATCTACCATCATCGGGCTGCGCGGCTTCGTTGCGCCCTTCCTAGGTGTGGGCCTGCTCGGCCTGGGGATTGCCCAGCCCGTCGTCTTCCTGCTCGCCAGCTCGCTCGCGCTGTTGGCCGCCTTCTGCAGCGAGCGCGCACGACGCATGTGATGAAGCCATGCGCCGCGGTGAGGGCGCGGGTACAATGTTGAATGCATGGTCGCCGACGCGCGTGCCGCACCCGGCCCACTCGATCCACATATTCGACAAGTTGATCCTTGGCGCGATGGCCGAGCCGTCGCTGATCTGCTCGAGGCAGCCTTCCGCGACGAAGCGATGAGCGACGACGGCATCCGTCTGATTCATGCCCTGCGCAATTACAGCTTACTCGACGCGCTGATGCTCGGCGGTTCGACCGGCTTTGTCTGGATCGAAGAAGGGCAGCTCATCGCCAACGCCTCGGTGCAGCGTAACTACACCCGCCGCGATACTTGGATCATCGGCAACGTCGCGACCCGGCCGGCCTACCGCAATCGAGGTATTGGCCGCGCGGTTGTGGAGGCCTGCATCCACTACGCCGCGTCGCGCGGCGCGCGCTACATCGCCCTGCAGGCCGAGGTCGGCAACCGGCCGGCCCTGCACCTTTACGATAAGCTCGGCTTTCGCCGCCTAGGCGAGGTGACCCACTACCTGCGGCCGGTAGGCACTACTGCGCCGCTGGGCGACGAGCCGATGCGCCGCACGCGCAAGGCTAGATGGTCGGATCGCGCCGCGATCTGGGCGCTGGCACAGCGTCATGTGCCCGAACCGTTCACCTTTGCCGAGCCGTTCGATCCGAACATCTATCGGCTGGGCCCGCGTTGGTCGCTGTTTAATTCGCTGAACGGCAACATCGAACAGTGGCGCGTCATAGACGCGAGCAGACGCGGTGAGCTGCTCGGCGCGGTGCGCACGCGCGTCAACTTCGAGGGCAGCTATCATCACCTCGAAGTGCTGCCTGCCCCTAACGCCACCATCGAGGACACCGTGTGCTTGATCGAGAGCGGCTTGCGACGCCTCCAGGATTATGTCACCAAGCCGATTTACGCGGCACATTCGCGCCTTGACGAGACCCCGCATGCTGCGCTGCAGGCCGCCGGCTTTCAGCCTACTCGCACCCTCGTCCACATGCGGCTTGACCTAGACGACTACCTAGATGAGTGTGAGGACTAGGCCGACCGCCGGCTGTCGTTCACTCGCGCACCGATGCCCGAGTTGCCTGAAGTCGAGACCATCGCCCGCGCGTTGCGCGAAGGCATCCCCGGTGGAGGGCCATCGCTCGTCGGCCGCACCATCCAATCGGTTCAGGTGCTTTGGCCGCGCGAGATTGCCAATCTTGCACCTGCCGAGTTTGCCCGTCGTATTGCCGGCGCGTGTGTCCGCTCAGTCAGTCGTTATGGCAAGTACCTGTTGCTCGGCCTCGATCTCCCGGGCGATGGCCCGCTCAGCCTGCTCATCCACCTTAGGATGAGTGGCCGGTTGGACGTCGTCCCACGTTCTGCTGCCTTCACCCCTCATGCGCGCTTGGTGTGGTTGTTGGACGGTGATCTTGCGCTGCGCTTCGACGATGCGCGCAAATTCGGGCGCGTCTGGCTGGTCGGCGATCCAGCCGAAGTGATTGGCAGCCTTGGCCCGGATGCGTTGAGCGTCACGCGGGAGCAGTTCGTTTCTCGGTTGCGTGCCCGGCGCGGCGCGTTGAAGCCACTCCTGCTTGATCAGACCTTCGTTGCCGGCATCGGCAATATTTATGCGGACGAAGCGCTACACCTAGCGCGTTTGCATCCGCAGCGCATCGCCGCTTCCCTGGCGGAAGACGAAGCCGCTCGCCTCTATGAGGCCATCCGGCGCGTGTTGCTGGAGGGCATTGCGGCCAACGGCGCCAGCTTCGACTGGGTCTACCCCGGCGGCAACTTCCAAGAGAACTTCAAGGTGTATGGCCGAACCGGCCGGTCCTGTTCTGCGTGCGGCACGCCGATAGCGCGGATTGTCATCGCCCAGCGTAGCACACACTTCTGCCCGACCTGCCAGCCCTTAGCCATCTGACCCGATTCAGATTGTGCTAAATTTCACTATCAAAACCTATCTCCTCGGGCGCCCCTCGCAACCTCGCCTGATTTTGGCAGGGTGGCAAGCCTAGAATCTCGATTCAGAGGCCCAGGCGCGATTCGAGCCGTGACTGCGGCGGAATAACCCAAATTCGTCTGGGATAAATTTGGGAAATTCGAGTTCTATGAGACTGATGAAGCCATCGAGGCCGGTCGGGATAACGGGTTATGGTGCGTATGTGCCACGCTATCGTCTGGCCGGCCAAGCGGTATCGGAGTTATGGACCGACGGCAACGCTCAGCCGCCGGTGCGCGAAAAGGCCGTCCCCGGCTTGGATGAGGACGTCGCCACGATGAGCATCGAGGCGGCGCGCAACGCCATAGCGCGCGCGAGTTATGCCGATCCGGCGTTCAGCCCGGCGGAGCTGGGCGCGGTGTGGGTGGGCAGCGAGTCGCATCCTTACGCCGTGAAGCCCACCAGCACGATTGTGGCTGAGGCGATCGGCGCCACGCCCTACACGCAAGCCGCCGACTGGCAGTTCGCCTGCAAGGCCGGCACGGAGGCCATACAGGCGGCGATCGGCTTTGTCGGCAGCGGCATGGCCGCCTATGCCTTGGCCATCGGTATGGACGCGGCGCAGGGGCGGCCGGGTGACGCGCTCGAATACACCGCCGGCGCGGGTGGGGCCGCCTTTGTAATCGGCCCGGCCGAGCGCGCCCTCGTCGAAATTGAGGGATCGGTGTCATATGTCACCGACACCCCCGACTTTTGGCGCCGGCAATACGAGAAGTATCCCGAACATGCCGGGCGTTTCACCGGCGAGCCGGCTTACTTCCACCACATCATCGCGTCGGTCACTGCCCTGTTGAGACAGATGAATCTCTCGGCGCGCGATTTCGCCTATGCGGTCTTTCACCAACCCAATGTCAAGTTCCCGCTCAAGGTGGGTGAGGAACTGGGCTTCACGCGCGAGCAACTGCGCCCCGGGCTGTTGGTCAACGACATCGGCAATACGTATGCTGGCTCGTCAGTCATCGGGCTGACGGCCATCCTCGACATCGCGCAGCCCGGCGATCGCATCCTACTTGCTTCGTTCGGCAGTGGGGCGGGAAGCGATGCCTTCTGCTTGCGCGTAAGGAAGACCGTGGCCGCGAAAGATGTTTGGACAACACAGGAATACGTCCAACGTCGGACGCCGATAGATTATGCGCAATATTCGCGCATGAAAGGCAACTACAAGCTGAACTAGGGTGAATATGCGAGACGTCTCAATCATCGGAATTGGGCAAACGCCGGTGGGCGAGCATTGGGATAAAAGCCTGCGCGAGTTAGGCTTCCAGGCGCTCCGCGCGGCGATGAAAGACGCCGGGATCGAGCGCATTGACGCGCTCTACGTCGGCAACATGCTCTCCGGCGAACTCACCGGCCAAGAGCACCTCGGCGCGTTGATCGCAGACTTCGTCGGCTTGCGCGGCATCGAAGCAATCAAGGTTGAGGCCGCCTGCGGCAGCGGCGCGGCAGCGCTGCGCGTGGGTTACATGGCCGTCGCCGGTGGGCTGCACGACATCGTCGCCTGCATCGGCGTCGAGAAAATGACCGACCAGCAAAGCGGCACGGTCACCAGCGCACTGGCCGCTGCCGCAGATGCCGAATACGAAGCGTTGCAAGGGTTGAGCTTCGTCAGCATCAATGCGTTGCTCATGCGGCGCTACATGCACGAGTATGGCTACAAGAAAGAAGACTTCGCCAACTTCGCCGTTAATGCGCATGCGAACGCGGTGAACAACCCTTATGCGATGTTCCGCTCGCCCATCACACGCGAGCAGTTCGCGGCGGCCAAGCCGATCGCCGACCCGATCAACCTGCTCGACTCGTCGCCCATCGCCGATGGCGCTGCGTGCGTGATCCTCGCGCCAACGGCGATCGCCAAAGAGTTCACCGGCAAGCCGGTTCGTGTGCGCGCCACGGCGATCGCCACCGACACGCTAGCCGTGCATGATCGGCGCGACCCGCTCTATCTGGAAGGCGGTGCAATCAGCGCGCAGAAAGCCTACGCGATGGCCAACGTCGGCCCGTCCGACATTGACCTGTTTGAGGTGCATGATGCCTTCACCATCATGAGCGCGCTATCGCTGGAAGCGGCCGGCTTTGCGCCGCGCGGCCAGGGTGTGCGGCTGGCTATGGAAGGCGAAATCGGCCTGAACGGCCGCATCCCGATTACCACCATGGGTGGGTTGAAGGCGCGCGGTCATCCCGTCGGCGCGACCGGCATGTATCAAATTGTCGAAGTAGCTCAACAGTTGCGCGAGGAAGCCGGCGCCAACCAAGTCAAGAATGCGCGGCTGGGCATGGCGCAGAACATCGGCGGCAGCGGCGCGACTGTTGTGACAACCATATTAGAGAGGCTATGAATGGCGTGTGACGCGCCAATGCGCTTGGTGCGTCTTGCGTGATCAGAGGGAGGATGAAGACAAAATGGAAGTAGCACGATTCTGGAGGACGATAGGTCAGCGCTATCGCCTGATTGGTGAGGTGTGTCCGAACTGTGGCAAGCGCATCTTCCCGCCGCGCGATGTGTGCCCGGCGTGCGAGCAAGAGGCGCGCACGCCCTTCGCTTTCAGCGGCAAGGGTGAGGTGTATTCCTACAGCACGATTCATGTTCCACCGGAGGGCTTCGAGAAGTTCGCCCCGTACGTCGTGGCCTTGGTGCGCTTGGCCGAGGGGCCGCTTGTGACCGCCCAACTCACCGACGTGGACGAGGATGAGATTTACATCGGCATGCCGGTGGAGATGGTGACGCGCGTGTTGCGTGAGGATGGCGAGCGCGGCATGTTGGTGTATGGCTACAAATTCCGACCGGCGCGCCCGGTGCGCGGCGACGCGCCTAAGTCCGCCGCGGAGCTGGCGCGCGTGCCAGAGCCGGCCGTGAACCCCGTCGCCGAAGCGAAGCAGGCGGCGATGCAAGCCGTCATGGCGTGATCGCCCATGCTGTGTGTGGCTCATGCGCCGAGCCGCGCATGGGCCTCTCTTCAGGACACTAGCAAGGCATCAGTACTGCCACCGTTCGTGACGTAGCCATCTCCCGGGCCACTCTGATCCTGCGCGCGGTGCCGCTGGAGACGCGGCGCGCCCTCATGTGGGCGGCAAGCGCGAGCCGCAACTGCGGCAGAACTTCTCTGTGCCGAGGATCGGTGCGCCACAGGTCGGACAAATTCGCCGCAGGGTAGGCGAGGGCGATGATGGTACTGCGGGCGATGGTGTGGTTGCCGGCGGTGGCGAAACTTTTGGCGTAGGCGCCTGCTGCGGAGCAAGAGATGTAGCAACGGCAGGCGCCGGTTTGACCGGCTCCGGCGCAGGGACAGAAGCAGGAGATACAGAAGCGGGAGCGGGAGACGGAGCTGCGGGAGGGAGTGTCGCTGCGGGGGAAGGCGGCTCAGGATTCAATCGCTGTGTGGGTTGAATCGGCGCGCCGGCCACCGGGGCCGGATATGGATTGGGCGTGATCGGGACGTTGTTCGCGGCCACCTGTGCCTGCAACATGGCCGCCTGAGCAATTTGTCGCGGAGTCAGACCCGGCTTGCGCGCGGCAAGCGCCGCGCCGAACATGGCGACAACGGCGCCGATCAGCCCTACGCCGCTCGCGATCACCGGTGTGCGCGTGTCAATCAAGTTGATAACCCCAATGCGCATCTCCGGCAGCTTGTCATTCACCGAGACGCCTAGCCCTGGGAAGCCGGCTGCATTTTGTGCCAGCGAAGCGTTGATCACAGCGTTCAGTCGTTCGCTTAAGTAGAGCATCGAACCAGCTACGACGACACAGGCCATCAGCGTCAGCGCGATCAGGGTGACGCCCTTGATCAACTGTTCGCCGAAGTAGCCTCGACTGAAGGCTACGATGACCGCCATGAGGAGCGTCAGCGCCGGCAAAGCAAAGAGCGCGACCTGGAATGGCATGACGAGGCCGGGGAGCGATTCGGTCTGTGCGGCGAGGTCGCGAATGTAGACTTGCTGCTGCGCCCCGATGTCGTACTGAGCGATCAAGTGCTCACCCCCTGGCTGTTTTTGTAGTTCGCCTGTCAGCGCTGCGATCTTCGCTGGGAACGTCGCCAAGCCGTTTGCCATCATCAGCGCCTCGTAGCCCGTCACGTTCAGGAAGATCGGTTGGCTGTCGGCTGTCAGATTGATCTGTAAGCGGGCGAACGTGCGCGTCGGCAGCCACATCAGGACGGCCATGGTCAGCGCTACGGTGATGCAGCCCAGCGCGCAGATTAAATTGTTGATGAAACGAATCACTCCCACAGCCTCGATTTTAAACCGCTACGGCGAATTGCCGGTGACGATGACGTAGTAGCGACGCACCGGGAAGCCCTGCTGGTCGCGATGGCTGGTCTCCGCCTCGTTCGGCGCAACGAGTGCGTTGCATGGGCGATCTTTTGCCCGCGCGCTGGTCATCGCCACGCGCATATCCACGACGACGGTGTTGGTGTCCCGGCGGGGAGTCACGCGCGCGTGGATGTAATGCTGCTTGCCGGCTTCCCAGTTGAGGAAGTACGACTCGGCGACCGGATAGGCAATCGGCCTTTGTGAAGGCTGGCAGGTCTCATACGACACCATCTGGTTGCAGCGGTTGCGGGGGGTGATCACCCGGGCGTAGGAGTCGGTGCTGAAAACGCAATTGTCCGGCTCGATGTTGACGATGTTGTTATCAACGTTGATGAGCTCGATCGCCTCGGCTTCCTGAAAGGAGATCGTGATCGAACCGGCGTCGGCCGCGGCTCCGCCCGCGTTGCTGCCCCAGATGATCACATCGAACGGCTGGCCTGGGCGAATCGTGCCGGGGATGGCGATGCCATCAATGCGCGGCTGCGGCAGATCGCCGCTGCCTTTGCTCGGCGCAAGCACGATGACGACCGTCGGCGACGGTGTAGGGGTTGGGCTGGGCGTCGGCGTCACGGTCGGCGTGCGCGTCGGCGTTGGCGTAGGTGTTGATGTCGGCGTCGCCGTGGGCCTGGCCGTTGGCGTCGGCATTGCCGTGGGTGCAGGCGTGGGTGTGGGTGACGGCGCCGACGTCGGCGTTGCGGTTGTCTCGTCGGCAGTGGGCGCGATGACGACCGGCGCTTCGATCGGCGTAGGCGTAGCCCGCGGCGTAGCGGTCGGTCGCGGCGTCTGTGTTAGGGTTGGCTCAGGCGCAGGGGTATTGCTGGGCGTTGGCGTGAGAGTCGGCGCGGGTGTCTCGGTCGGCGCAGGCGATGTCGCAGGTGTGGATCGTGCCTCATTCCTGCCGCCGGCCAGCACCGATGTCCCGCCGAGCACGTCCAGCGGTGCAAAGCCGAATGCGCTGCTCAGCATCAGCCCAATGCCGGCGCAGAGCAGCGCGCTGATGGTGATGGCGGAGAGGCCCAGCCCGATGCGCGCGCGTTTGCTGAGCGAAGCCAGCCCCTTACGATGGAGCGCTCTGCGAAACTCCTCGACAGTCTGGAAGCGCTTGCTGATCTCGATCTGCGTGGCCTTGGCGATGGCATCGGCGACGGCCGGGCTAACGGCCTTCAAATCGCCGTGGACGCGATCGGCGCGTGGCAGCACGAACGGCGTCAGGCTAGGGTCATAACCTGTGAGCGCGTGCAGCAGCGTCACGCCAAGCGAGTAGATGTCGCTGTATGGACCGGTCTGTCCTTTGCCGTGTTGCTCCGGCGGCGCGTAGCCTGCCGTGCCGAACGGCTCGGTATCTGCGCTTTTGCCCTCTTTGAACGTGCGCGCGATGCCGAAGTCAATCAGCTTGATCCGGCCGCCGGTTGTGAAAATAATGTTGCTCGGCGTGAGGTCGCGATAGATCACCGGCGGCGATTGCGTGTGCAGATAGGTGAGCACGTCGCACAGTTGGTCGGCCAAGTCGAGCACTTGTTCTTCGGGCAGACCGTACCATTGGCCCACCATGCGCTCGGCCAGCGTCTCGCCTTGGATGTATTCGGTGACGAGGATGGGTTTGTTGTCCTCGGTGACGAAGTAGTCTATGACCTGCACGATGCCGGGGTGGCTGAGCTGCGACAGCATGCGCGCCGTCGTCTCGAACTGACGCCGGGCGGCCTCGGCGTCGGCCGACATGCCGATGCCGAGCTTGAATACCTTGACTACTACCTGCCGATTGAACGTGCGCTTGTCGGCAGCTAGGTAGATCGTGGATTGTCCTCCGTCGGTCATCCAGCGGAGGATCTCGTAACGATCGTTGAGAATCGTTCCCGGGGTCAGCATCTACGTCGAAAAATTGTCGCACAACACGTTGCTGCGAAGTTGGAGAGCGATCCGCGGCACACCGAGGCTGCCGCACGTTCGGCAATTCATCGCTGCTCGTTGCCGGCTGCCCTGGCCGCTATGTCCAGCCTCTGGCCTTGCGGCGTAGGCTGTGGCGTCGGCGTATTGGCGAGGACTGGTTCGCGTGTGGCCGTGGGCTGTGGCGTTGGGGTGTCAACGAAAACCGGCCGGCGCGTCGGCGTGGCCGTAGCCGTTCCCCCCGCGGTCACCGTCGCGTCTGAGGTCGGTGTTGGTGAAGCCGATGGTGTGGGCGTCGCAGCCTGGGTCGGTGTTGAGGTCGGCGTAGGTGTTTCTGTCGGCGTGGCGGTGGGCGTAGGCGTGAGTGATGGCGTCGGTGTGGGCGATGCTGTGGGCGTTGGTGTTGGCGCAGGTGCGTCGGTGGGTGTATTGGCCGGCGCAGATGTCATTGTAGCCGTGGCTAATCCCCTCGCATCGGGCGCTGCCGTCGCCTGCCCGTTGCCGAATAGTCCTACCGGAGTCGCAGTCTCACTTGTCGAGCCGCCCGGCAGCGTGCCCAGCGCGCTGGCCAGCATAAGTCCGATGCCACCGCACAACACAAAGGTCACGAAGATTAATCCAGCGATGGCGCCGACGTGAGCGCCACGGATAGGCGTCTGGCCGATGCTGATGCTGGGCGAGCGACGACGAGCGCGGCGGATGTCGCGCCGGAATTCCTCGACCGACTGGTAACGCTCGGTAATGTCCAGGCGAGTGGCTTTCTCGATCGCGTCGGCCAGCGCCTTGCTCACCTCTTTCAGGTCGGGGTGAACCATGTCTGCGCGCGGCAGCATAAACGGAGTTAAGCTGGGATCGTAGCCGGTGAGAGCGTAGAGCAACGTCGCGCCGAGTGAGTAGATATCGCTGTAGGGTCCGGTTTGGACGTTGCCGTATTGCTCAGGTGCGGCGTAGCCCGTCGTCCCAAGCGGTTCGGTATCTGCCGTCTTTCCGATCTTGACGGTGCGCGCGATGCCGAAATCAATCAGCTTGATCCGACCGCCGGGCGAGATGATGATGTTGCCGGGCGTCAGGTCGCGATAGATGACCGGGGGCGTCCGGCTGTGCAGATAGCTGAGCACGTCGCACAGCTGCTCGGCCAGGTCGAGCACCTGCTCTTCCGGCAGGCCGAAGGCCTCTAGCTGCAGGCGTTGATGCAGCGTTTCACCCTCGGCATATTCGGTGATCAGCAACGGGACATCCCCGTTCAGCACGTACTCGATCACCTGGATGATGCCGGGGTGGTGAAGTTGGGCCAGCATCCGCGCGGACGCTTCGAACTGCTGGAGTGCCGCTTCGCGCGAGGCCGGCGTGCCCGCGCCGATTTTGAATTCCTTCACCACCACGCGATGGCCGAATGCCCGCTCATCTGTGGCGAGGTAGACGATGGACTGGCCGCCCTCGGCGATCTTCTCGACGATGCGGTAGCGTCCGTTGACGAGCTGGCCGGTGACAAGCATGGCGATTGATTCGGCGGGCGCGTTCTCGCCGTCGAGTGCCCTGCCTTCCCAGATGGCCTAGCTTTGCACGATGTCGAACCTGACGACGCAGCGGCCCAGCTCGATCCGGTCGCCCGGACACAGTAGCACGGGCTGCCCGGTTTCGATGCGTGTGCCGTTGATGCTGGTCCAATTCGTCGTCGTGAGGCTGACGATTACCGGTTGATTGCCGGCAGTGAGCATGATGCGCGCGTGCCGCCGGGAAACGGTGCGATCCGGGTCGTAGGGCGTCAGGTCAACGTCAGGCCGGACGCCGTTGACAGGGTCCTCTCGACCGATCAGCCAAGTGTTCGTCGGATTCGGCGGGAGGTGAATGATCGTGCCGTTGCTGCTGATCAGTCGCAGCGCGGTGCTTACGGGTGACTGTTCGATGACCGGGCGGGCAGGTGCAGCCGGCTGCGGCTTCGGCGGTGCAACTGCTTCGAGGGGTGCACCGCACTCCCCGCAGAACTTGCTGTCGGCCGGGTTGACGTGTCCGCACTGCGCGCAGGTCAGGTTAACGACCGTCAGCACCGGCCCGCTCAAGCGCGTTCCGCACCGGCTGCAAAAGTTCGCTCCCTCGGCTTGCTCTGCACCACAATTCGGGCAAATCATCTGGCGTACTCCTCGTTACGTGCACAGGACGCCTAAGAGTTCAGCCGTTGCGTCTTCCGACCTTGCTGAAAGATCAGCTTTGTCATGCCGACTTCGATCTCGGCGTCCTCCGGCAGCGGCGTGCGCGTCTTGATCGGAAGTGGCATGCGATTCACGCGCGTGCCGTTCGCCGTGCCCTCATCGAGGATGTAGAACTGTTGCGTGACCGGGTCGCGCGTGATCTGGAAGTGACGGCTCGACACATAAGGGTCGCTCATGAGCACGACTTCGCACTGCGAGGGGTCGCGCCCGACCCAGACCGTGTCCGATCCGACCGGCAACGACGCGCCGGTCATCGGCCCCGATACCACCTTGAGCTCGGCGATCGGTTGGCGGTTCAGGCCTAGCCGCTGAGTGACCATGCGGATGCCGCTTTGTACGCTCTTTGACATGTTGGCGCGCAGCACGGCGAACTGGTCGCTGTAGCGGCGGTTCATGATGATCAGTGCCACAATCAACCCAAGCGTGATGATCGCCAAGCCGCACAGGCTGGCGGCCAGGGCGGTGTTTTGGCGCAGCCATTGGTCAAACGAGGGCGCCTCAGTTGGCACGAAGGGTACTGCCGGCACCGAGGCGACCTGCAGCGTCGTGCGCACTGATGGGCTGTTGCTCGTGGTCTCCAGATACGAATCGGTCGCTACGGCCTGGAAGGCATAGGGGAGCGTCTTGGTGACTACGCTGCGGTCCTCCTTCGGCGGTTGCCAGACCAGCTCGTAGGGTGGGGCATCCACCCGACCGATGGATGTGCCGTTGGCGAAGAACTCCACGCTCACATCGCGCACTCGCCCATCGGGGAATTCCACCTGCGCGACAATCGTGATCGGTGGCGCGGGTTCAGCAGTCTCCTGGAAGAAAGTTGTGCCCTCTTGGGGAGCGAGCAGCTTGACCGTCGGTGCTCGGAGCGTGGATGCGAAGCGCACCTCTGCCGTGTCGCTGCCGAGCTGGGTGTTCACCGTCAGCCGCGCCGAGTGCTCACCGGCCGGCTTGATGCTGGTGAAGCGCAAGATGTACTGCGACCGCTGCGAGTCTATGCGGTTATACATCGCGCGCAGTTGCTCCTCGGCTTGTTGCAGCGGCACGCTCGAGTCCAGCAGCACGTATCCGCCGTTGGTTTGCGCCGCCAGCGCGCTCATGTTGGTGAATTCGCGCGGGCTGCGCTGGTTGACTTGCACGGCGAAGATCGAAATGCTGGCCTCGTTAGCCCGCCGCAAGATGTCACCTCGGATGCCCTCATCGCTGAACTTGTTGTCTGCGCCGTCTGAGAACAACAGGATGATCTTCCGCCGCTGCGCGAGCGCATCGCGGATGGCGACGTCGGGATTGCGCGCCAGCAAATTCACCGCCTGGTTGAGGCCGTCGAAGAGCGCCGACGTGCGCTCGACCGGTAGCTGAGGAATCGCTTCCAATCGAGCCTTGATCCCATCCAGATCGGTAGTGGGCGGGATGAGTTCGGCAAACTTGTTGTCGCCCGTGCCGGTGGTCACAACCAAGCCGACGTAATCTTTGCCGGCGCTGTTGGCTGCCAAGGCCTGCATGAACTGTTGCGCGACGCGGCGCACGTTCTCGGTGTTGACCACGTTGTAGTCGCGCGTGTTGTTGAGGCCGGCCAGGTCGGCCACGATCACGACGCCGACGCCGGCGTTGTCGGATTCAACGCTGCTGATTGGGATGGGGCTGTTATCCGCAAGGTTGGTGAGCGTGAAATTCTGTTGCGTGAGTCCGGTCGCTGCGCTGCCGTCCGGCCACACGACGGATGCCGTGATGGTGTACTCCGGCGCGCGAGTGTTGTCCACCTGTTTCACCTCGAGCGTGGGGCCACCGGTTTGGGCGCCCGCCGCACGAGGCGGGAGCGCAGCCCCTAAGATGAGCGTGCCCAGTGCAGCGATCGCAAGCACGCGCAGCCAGTTGAGCTTGATTATTCCTACATTCTTCTTGATCATCTTTAATCTCAGCTACTTCTTATGGATCAAGTCGGCGAATCTTGCGCCGGCCCTCGAATGAGCGTCGGGAACTCAGAAAACTGTCGCCTTCCCACAAGAAGGCCACGCGAACGTGATGCGATTCGCGCGGTCTAGCAAGGTTATTCTAACCAAATTCTCACAAAAACTTTCCGATTGCAACGGCGATGTTGTCCTCACCTCCGTTCGCATTAGCCAAATCCACGAGGCGGTCGCAGGCGATCTGTGCGTTCGACGAAAAGATCAACACATCTCGCATCGCCTCGTCACGCACCATCTCCCATAACCCGTCCGAGCACACCATCAGCCAGTCGCCTGGCTGCAGGGGCACCGGCTCGTGCGCGTCGGATATGCCGGTCTTCGGATCGCCGAGCGACCGGTAGATCAGACTGCGTTCGGGATGCGTGTAGCGGTCTTCGTCGCGCAGCAGGCCGGCATCCACGAGCGACTGGACGAGTGAATGGTCTTTCGAGAGCCGGATGAGTGGACTGTCCTCGCTCGAGCGCCACAAGTAGATGCGGCTGTCGCCGACATTTCCCAGATAGGCTTTGCCATCTACCACCAGGGCGAAAGCGAGCGTGGCGCCCATCTGATTCCCGCGCCGCTCCCCCTCGGCCACGATCAAATTGTTGATGTCCTTGACCGTACGCTGCACCCAGGCGTTAATCTCGGCCGGCGAGAGCTTCTTGCCGGATGCGAACAGCTGTTGTGCTGCCTCGGTCAAGGCGCGAATGGCCAGCTCGCTGGCGACCTCGCCGGCTTCCACGCCCCCCATCCCGTCGGCGACTGCCAGCAATATCGGCTTGCGCCGTGGCTGGCCCTCGCCTGCCGCGCCTGTCGTGATCTCAATGGCGCATACGCTGTCCTCATTATCGGCGCGCACCATGCCGGTGCTGGTGGCGTGGCCGAGTTCGGCCTCCAGCCCATCGCCATGATGGGCGGAGTCGGCCTTGACGCGCCGCAGTCCGCTCAGCAACATCGCCGCGTTAATTCGCTCGTGTGGGTCGGCTGCGCGACGCAGCGCATATCGCACGTGCGACTGCGCGTCAACCAGCCGAGTATGCGCCAGTGCCGCGCACAATGCTCGCACGTCGGCATACGCTGCTTCTGGCTCGTCTTCCAGCAGAACCAGCGCGCCGAGGTTGCGCCAGTGTGCGCCTGCCGAATTCACGCCGATGTGTCGCATCACGGCGTCCTCGTCGGTCAATCTAAAAGCCACGCCGCAACTGTGCAAGATGTCCAGCCCTTCGACTAACTGCTCGAACCAGATCTCCCATTGGCGCTTCGGCTGCTGGTTTAGCCAAGCCACGCTCATCAGGTCTGGCGCAACGACCTCGGGCACGTAATACCGGATGACCCGGTCGAACCAGCCCATCTCGAACATCGGCAGCAGGCGTGCCAAGTAAGGGGACGGCTTTTGTTCGAGCCGTTCGCTCAGCGTGAGCGTGCCGGCCAGATCCAGCAGTGCCAACCCCTCGTGCAACAAGAAGCACGCCGAGCCATCGGCGGCGACAGCCTCATAGCTGCGCGAGCGGCTGTTTGCGTGCAGGCCTTCGTCGAAGGCAGTAATGATGTATGACGTGTTGCGCGTCGCATCGGTTACATATTCGCCGATCGGCAGCGGATCCGAAGCCGTGGAGAGCGTAGCAGTCGAAAGGGTCATTTAGGACGCATCCACCTTTAATTTTGCACCACAAACTGGAAGACGGCCTGCTGCGATTTACCTAGCGAGATCGTCACCCCCGAGCGCAAACGATTATGCCGCGAGCGTCGGCCGTCCACAAACATGTGTTCGCCTTTGATCAAGCGCGCCTCCCATCCCATGCCGTCCGGCGTACGGACGATCTCAGCATGGTCTTCGACCAAGTCGTCCACCGACTTGCCGGTGATGCGATACCAAGACGTACGACCCAGGCGAATTGGCTCGGTCAACGGAAGGCGCTTGCTGCCGATCACCAGATATGCTGCCGGTGGCTTCGGCGTGCGACGACGCGAAAACAACCCGAACAGACCGGCCAAGCCCCCCGCACCTAGCAGGATGACGTCGGCGCAGGCCGTAAACGTTTCGGGTGATGCAACGGGAGTGCTCATCGGTTAAATGATCTACCGAAGATGCTCGTGACCAATGAGCGTTGCGGCCCGAAGACGACGGCCCCCAAGGCCTCGCGCGCACCCTTCTCCTTTGCCATCTTCAGCAAGTGCTGCGCGGCGCTCTGCGGCGCACGTGAATACACGCTCAGCGCAATGTCGTACTCATCTAGCTTTTCGCTCAACGACGAGGTGCAAATCAGCATGCTATCCTCTGGTTCTAGCTTGCGCTGAGCGGTGGGCTCCATGCGGATCGCATCAATGCGCCCGCTGGCCTGGATGCAGTAGCAGCGCACCGCGCCCGCGGCAATGCCGTACCACTGGTTGCCGACTATTGCGGCGATCACGACGGATGGACGCACCGTCGCCTCATCGGTCTGCGCTCGGCTCTGGATTGGGCGGCTTGCCTTGTCAAGCGCAGCGCGCAGGGCGATCAGCCGATCCACGTCAGGTGGAACCTCCTCGTAGGCCTTGGTGATCTGCTCTATCAAGCGCTGGCCGGCCGATGGTTCGCCTTGGACATCGGCGATCGCCATCAGCAGCCCGCGCGGCGAGTTCAACGCGGCGCGCGCGTCCGGATGCGGACCGGCCGGGAAGACGGCAGCACCAACCGCGCTGCCGAATGCGCTCCAACTCGCTTGCCAGCCTAGGCGCAGGCGAAATTGATCGAACCTTCGTCCGCCGAACACACGCTGAGTTTAACCCGCCCTGAGGAGATGTTCAACGGCGCGCTACAGGAAGAGTTCCTCGCTTGTCCCGCGCGCGTCCAGCTCGAACTCGATCTCCTGAATCGGCGGCTTGCTATACATCCAGTGCAGGCCGTAACGCGCTGCCGAGCCGATGCGCGCAAACACTGCCTCGTCCAGGTATCCGCCTTCCACGTGGGCCGTGTAAAGATTAACTTGCGTAGCGTCGTCCCAGGTCACCCCTAGCGCCTTCAGCGTCCGCTCGATCGCGTCCATCACGAACGCTGCCTTCTCGCGCATCGCGTCCGGCGTAGTCTCGCCGACCCGCACGATGGATTCGCGAGTCGGTGGACCGTCCTTCAATTCGCCGGCGCCGGAGACAATAAACGCTTTGCGGTCGTCGGGGCGCGTACGCGGTGCGGTGTAGGTGAAGGCGAATAGACCCGGCTCGCTCGGCGCAACGGCCGCCGGGAGTGGCGCAACGTTGGTGCGCGTCATCGTCGCGCGCCCATCCTGCCGCAGGCCGTATCGGTCGAGCAGGGCGACGTAGGCCTGGTTGAACGCGCCGAATTCCTCGAACGTCAACGGCTGCGGCACGCGCACCTCCGCGCCGCATAGCGCAGCCATCGGCCGGCCGACGCTGGTCAGATGGCGTTCGATGGCTTCTAACCCTTGCGCCACGGGCATCACGTGGCGAAAGGTGGCGTGAATCAACACAAATCCCTCATCGGCGATCACGCCGCGGCAATATGTGCCGCTGCCTTCCAGGTAAGAGAAGTTGCCTTCGGGTCGGTGAATCATTGAGGCTCGCATACAGCTTTAGGTATTATCTCGCAATTGCCCTGAGTGTGAGCAGATTTGCGTGGATCGTCGCCGGGAGGTTGATATGGAAGGTGAAAGAGGCGAGACAGGCCGTCAGAATGACGCAACCAGAGCGCAGTGGCAAATCTGGCAAGAGGACCTGCGCCATCGGGCGATCGGGTTGGGGATAGCAGGGCTATACATCGCCGGAATAGCATTATCCGGTAGCTCGAGCCTGTTTATGGACTCCGGTCAGCACATACCGCTTGCTTTGTCTGCCTTCGCGCTGGCGGGGCTAATTCTGGTCGTGCGGCACTGGCGTCCGTTATGGGCCGCCTGGTTGGCGACAATCGGCAGCCTGGTGGTCGTCCTGCTGGTAATCGGGTGGGGGGGATTAGCGCCGGTCGCGGTGTTATTAGCTCTGCCGGTGGGCTTTGCTATGCTGGCGATCAGCTTTCGCGCCGGGCTGATTCTCGCAGCTGCCTGCACGGTGCTGGTGGTTGTTGGGTCGGTGCTTTTCTTTCAACTCCCGTTAGTGTTGTGTGTGGCGACGCTTGCGAGCATTTGGGGACTTTGTGCGCTGATCTGGTTAGCTATGGACTCGTTGTTGGTCATGGCCCGCTGGGCCTGGTCGAATTACGAGGAGGGGCGTCGCGCTCTAGAAAGGTCACGTGAGCAGCAGGCCAAGCTATGTAAAACGATGGAAGATCTTGCCGAGGCCAACGCTCAACTCACACGGCTCAACCATCTCGCACAAGGGCTGCGTCAGGCTGCCGAAGAAGAGCGTCGCGCCAAAGAGCAATTTGTAGCTAATGTCAGCCATGAGTTGCGCACGCCGTTGAACATGATCATTGGTTTCTGTGAGATGATTACTGATGCACCGGAGACCTATGGCAGTAACGTCCCCCAGGCACTGTTAGCCGACTTGGAAGTCGTGCTGCGCAACAGCAGACATCTTTCGGAATTGATTGACGATGTGCTCGACCTAAGCCAGATCGAGGCAAATCGAATGGCGTTGACCAAAGAACGCGTGTCGCTCGCCGAGCTGATCCACGCAGCCACCGTTGCCGTGCGCCCCCTGATCGTCTCTAAAGGGCTGTCGCTCGAAATCGAAGTCTCAAACGATCTGCCTGAGGTGTTCTGCGATCGCACGCGCATACGCGAGGTCATTCTGAATTTATTGAGCAATGCCGGACGATTCACCGAGCGAGGCGGAGTGCGCGTGCGCGCGTGGCAGGATCAAGGCGATGTCGTGATTAGCGTGGCGGACACCGGGCCGGGCATTTTGACATCCGATCTAAAGCGTATCTTCAAGCCTTTTGAGCAGTTGGACGGTTCAATCAGGCGACGCTACGGCGGTACCGGGCTCGGCTTAACAATTAGCAAGGGATTCGTCGAGTTACATGGCGGCAAAATGTGGGTCGAGAGTGAACTAGGTCAAGGTTCGACGTTTTACATCCGCTTACCCATCAATCCTCCACCGCCGCTCGTCTCTGGCGTGACGCGCTGGTTTAATCCGCATCAGCCATATGAAGACCTCCGACATCCTCTGCCTACCGGACTGCCGCCTGTGCGGCCTCGCTTGGTCGTGTTAGAGCAAGGCCGCAGTTTGCAGCGCCTGCTCAGCCGCTACGTAGATCAATTAGAGATCATCTCAGCGACTGACCTCGATCAGGCGAGTCGGGAACTCCAGCGCACGCCGGCCCAGGCCTTGCTGATCAATGCCACGACCCTTGCCAATGCGCTCGAGCAGGTGAACCACTTGAAGGACTTGCCCTACGACCTACCTATATTGATGTGCGCTGTGCCTGAAATAGAGCAGACACTCGGCGCGCTAGGGGCTTCGGAATATTTAGTCAAGCCCGTCAAGCGAGAGGTGTTATTGGCAGCCCTGGATCGCGTCGTCGGGAGCAACAAGAAAGTGCTTGTTGTGGATGATGAGCCAGATGCTTTGCAGCTGTTCAGCCGGATGCTCTTGGAAGCAGATCGGGGGTATCGCGTCATTAGGGCGGAGAGCAGTCGGCAAGCACTCCAGATCTTGAACCACGAGCGCCCAGATGTGATCTTGCTTGACCTCGTGATGCCCGAAATGAGTGGCTTTCAGCTTCTATCGGCGATACGGTCTGAGCGAGACTTGCAGCAAATCCCTGTGATCCTGATCTCTGCGCGGGATCCGATGGGGCATCCGGTAGTCAGCGCTGGGCTGGCCGTCACATACAGAAGCGGCCTTTCCGTGCAGCGCCTGCTTGCTGCGATAGAAGCTCTCATTTCCATACTTGGTCAGATTCCGCTAGCTGCTGATCAAGCGCGGCCAGTAACTGTTCGCGAGTGACCGGTTTGCGAAGGAAGGCTGCTGCGCCGAGCATTAAGGCGAGCTGTTCTTGAGGCATGATGGTGCAGACGATGATCGGCACACGTTGAGTGCGTGGGTGCTCCCTAAGTCGTCCGAGTGCATCCCAGCCGTCTATGTGAGGCAGCATAATATCTAAAAGGATAATGCGGGGCGGGGATTTCTCGACGAGCGCCAATGCCTGCTCGGGTTCACGCACACCTACGAAGTGGTAGCGGCTTCCTGAGAGATAGCGCTCGAATAAGCGAAGCGTGTCGGCATTGTCGTCAATCACCAGCACCGGCACATCCGTGGCGACAGGCAGAAATACGTTGGCTGTGAGCGCATAGTGCCCTTCATCCCTTGTAACCTCAAACCGGCCCCCGAACATCTCGATCAGCTTAGCTGCCATCTCGATTTGTGCCGCGATCGCATGACCGCATGTCGAGGTGGGCGAGCCATTTGTTGTCGCTTGCAGCGCGATCTGCAGTCCTTCAGAAACCGATGTGACCGCTAAGCGCATCTTGCCACATGCGGCCGTCTGCACTGC
This sequence comes from Thermoflexales bacterium, assembly GCA_025056965.1. Taxonomy (GTDB): domain Bacteria; phylum Chloroflexota; class Anaerolineae; order J036; family Brachytrichaceae; genus JAAFGM01. Next base: position 27,057 of record JANWVF010000041.1, read on the forward strand.
GGCGCTAACAAGGTTGAGCAGACCCTGCTTCACAATGTGGATCTGGCCAGTCAACGGTGGAAGGCCTTCAGGAAGCGAGCATTCCACCGTGACATGTAAGCTGCGGATCAGCGGGTTGGTAATCCGTAGCACACAGGTAATGACTTCGCCCACACGGATGACTTCATGAGGCAAAGACTGGCGTAGCCAGTCTAGTTCTTCACCTTTCTGGGAATAGTCGCCGGATTGGTCACCCCAGTCCTCTGCGTTGAAGGGTTGGATTCCTACTTCCAGATTGTATTTATGCCACAAGTAGTCCGCCAAGGTCTTCTCGGCGAGCCGCTCTTGCCGGCGCAGTTGTCGGATACTTAGCCCTAGGTTAGCCGCTAGAGTTTGCTGGCTGAAATGCTCGACATAACGGTTTTGCAGGATGTAATAAATCCGCCAGCTATTTGCGTAGGGCGGAACGTCCCCGGTAGGCTTGAGTGCCTGGATGGCTTCGACCAGGATACGCCTTAATGCAGTGTGTGGGCTGGCTTGGGACTTCAGGCCAAACAGGGCAATGAATGGGCTATGGCGCAAAGCAGCGGGATCGTATAGCTGCTGTAATAACTTGCGCAGCTCTCCCAAGAAGTAGTCCTTGCTACTGTTACAGGTCATGTCCTGTGGATGTCCGCTTAATGTCCGGAAAGGCCTTCTAAAGGCACAACCTGAGTATATACTGAAAAGAAGTTTAAGAAGTTGACCCGACAGCTTAACAGCGCGGTCAGCGTTCCTTAAAGTGCCATTGTTGCGCGGATGCATGTTGATGCCGCATTAGCTTTCGCCACAGTGTAGCTGCCGTCTCCCCATCCGTGCACCAGAAAAGCTTTGATCCTAAAACCGTCGCGTAGTCTTTCATACGCGAGGCATACATAACTTAAAGGAGGGTAAATAGATGAGCAAGAAAATGAACCGTCGCAAATTCCTGCGCGTGTCGGCTGCTTCGGCCGGCACATTGGCCCTGGCTGCATGCGCGCCACAGGCAGCCGCACCGACGACTGCCCCTGCAGCAACTGAGCCGCCGGCTGTGACCGAGGCTACGGCTGCACCGGCAGCAACCGCAGCTCCGGTAGCCGCGACCTCGAGCTGTCAGATGGACTGGAATCCCACCTTCCCTCAACCCTTTAAGGTATATGATCCTCCTTTGGAAGTGGCAGTGATCTGGCCGCCGGGGATGACTTTCCCAGAAGGGATGAGTTGGAACAACAATCCGATGTACAACCGCACGGTCGAGTACACAGGTATCAAGTTCACCATCCACTGGGAGGCTTCTGGCGATTTGTTGGAGCAAAAGCTGGCGGCAGACTTGGCTGCCGGGACACTCCCCGACGTCTTCTATGCAGCTGGTCTCTTCCTGGAGCAACTGATTGATAACAATGCCATTGAAGACATCAAGTCAATCTGGGAGACTACTGCTTCGCCGCTCACTAAAGAGAAGAAGATGTACCCGGATTACAAGTGGTGGAAACCTGTCCGACGCGGCGATAAGCTCTACGGTATTCCCTACACCTGGGGCCCTGCTTACAACGTAGATAATCTCTGTTTCGTCCGCCAGGACTGGCTGGATAAACTCGGGTTGCAACCACCGGAGACGGTTGAGCAGTGGGGAGAGGTAGCCCGTGCGTTCCGAGATGCCGGCTTGTGTCAGTTCGGGATCAACGCATGCAAGAGGTTGGTCACATGGTATCAGAGCCTCGATCCCATCTTTGGCGCGTTTGGCGTCATGCCTGGATTCTGGGTGAAAGCTGAAGGCGGCACGTTGAAATACGACAGCCTCTCTCCAGCAGTTAAGGACGCGTTGGCCGTCATCCGACAGTGGTATGAGGAGGGATTGCTTGACCCGGACTTCTACACCTATGGGGAAGGAGACGCAGCCGGCCACATCGCAGCCTCGAAGGTGGGCTTGTTCACCGCGCCTTGGTGGCACGGAGGCATGCAAGTTAAGCTGGAGCAGGAGAATCCAGGGATGAAACTGGCTCCAATTCCTTACCCGAAAGGTCCGCAGGGCAAGCAGGGACGCAAGGCCTCCAGCGAGGTAGGACCCAGCGTGGTGTTTAGGAAGGGCTTGGATCCGCTTAAGATCGAGGCATGCATCAATAACTTGAACTGGCATATTGAGATGCATGTAAACTGGCAGAAGTATCAGCAGTATGGCGAATGGCGCAACAGCCATGCCTTCGTCGAAGGCCTAGAGTGGGTGTGGGGAGAGAACTGCGAGCTGAAAGATGGGCCACTGGCGATGCCGAAGACCTACGAATGGATGAATACGATTGACTTCGGCTTTCCGTACGTAGTCTACCCCACCTACCAGGCCGATCCCTTCAGGGATATCCTTGAATGGTCCAAGCAAGACCCGTCCAAGCTCAACAAAGCGCAACGCTTCCTGCTCAATAACCCGATCGTGTTGCGCGAAGCCGACTACTACTCTAAAGTTTTCGACACGCTGGATACGCAGATCGTCAATGAGTACTTTGGCAACCCAACAGACGCGATGAAGCAGTATCTGCCGGATCTTTCCAGCCTCGAATCCGAGGTATTCACCAACATCGTCATCGGCAACGAGCCGCTGGATCGGTTTGACAGCTTCGTAGAGGAATGGAAGGCCAAAGGCGGTGAAGACGTGACGCGCGATGTGAATGCCTGGTATAAGGCTACCTTTGGCGGCTAATCGGCGTGAGTCGGTTCACTTTGCCGAGCGGATCTGGGCTGGCTATGAGCCCGAGTCCGCTCGGCTCGTTATTCGGCTCGTGATCTCGCTATATCGTTATATTGAAAAGCAAGTATGACAGAGCTCATCCGCACATCCCCGAGCGTGCTTCTCGCTGAGAAGACCGCGCGAGCGACGACGACACGCCGGCCACCATTCCGAGTGATCCTCAAGCAGCACTGGATGTTGTATGCCATGTTGCTGCCGGCGCTGATCCTGTTAGCGCTTTTCCATTTTTATCCGATTTGGGGAGTGCTGATTGCGTTCAAAGATTACAGCCCGGTGAAGGGCATCCTAGATTCGCCCTGGGTGGGCTTGGATAATTTTCGACGCTTCTTCGAGAGCCAAAACGCTTGGCCTATCATTCGTAACACCCTATTCATCGCGATCGGCAAGATCTTCTTTGTTCAGCTCGCCGCGCTCGTCTTTGCGCTCATGTTAAACGAAGTGCGCATTCGCATCTTCAAGCGCGCCATACAGACCGCAACAACGCTGCCCCACTTCCTCTCATGGGTGATCATCGGCGGGATCATGGTTCAGATTTTGTCTACGACGGGTGTGGTGAACCGAGTGATCGGCCTTTTAGGCATCGCGCCGATTCGCTTCCTCGGCCGTCCGGACATCTTCCCCTGGACGCTCATCTTTTCGGAAGTATGGAAGGAGTTCGGCTTTGCGGCCGTGATCTACCTTGCGGCGCTCACGGCAATCAACCCCGAGTTATATGAGGCTGCCGCGGTAGATGGCGCGGGCCGCTTTGGCCGCTTATTTCACATCACGCTGCCGGGCATCCGGCCTACGATTGTCTTGATGGCTTGTCTCAGCTTGGGCAGCGTGCTTAATGCCGGCTTCGAGCAGGTGCTGGTCTTATACAACCCAGTTGTGTATAGGACGGGCGACATTATTGATACCTTTGTCTTTCGCGTTGGTCTTGTGGGGCAGGGGGGAATGCCGGATTACGGCTTGGGCGCTGCCGTAGGGTTGCTCAAGTCGGGCATTGGGTTCTTTCTCATCCTGCTCTCGTATTGGTTGGCCGATCGTTTTGCGAACTACCGCATTTTCTAGCCCTGTGAACTAGGGCGTTAGTTTTCCGAGGTGCGAGACGCGATGGCAGGTAAAGCGAGCCTTTCTGACCGAATCGTAGATGCGATCCTCTATACCATCCTGCTAATTTTGGCGCTGGCCTGTGTTGCGCCTTTCATTCATGTCGCCGCGCTATCGCTCAGTAATCAGGCCGCGGTAGCCGCGCGTCAGGTCGGGCTGTGGCCGGTAGGAATGCACTTCCAGAACTATCTATTCATCATGGCGGATAGGCTGTTCATTAATTCCTTCGGCATCTCCCTACTGCGCGTGGTCGTCGGCGTGAGCTTGGGATTGCTGGTTACGGTAATCACGGCGTATCCTCTGTCGCGCGACCATCTTTATATGCCCGGCCGCACGATCTTTAAATTGCTCATGCTGTTTGGCATGATGTTCAGCGGCGGCTTGATCCCTTACTTTCTGGCGCTGCGTGATCTTGGCTTGTTGAACACGTTCTGGGTGCTGATCATCCCGCTTGCTCTTAACATCTTCAACGTCATTCTGGTGATCAACTTCTTCCGTGGCATCCCTCAAGAGTTGTGGGAGGCTGCTGTTCTGGACGGCGCCAGTCATCTGCAGGTGCTCTTTCAGGTCTTCATTCCGATTTCAAAGCCTGTTTTAGCGACCATCACGCTGTTCTCGTCGGTGATGCATTGGAACTCGTGGTTCGATGGCGTGATCTTTCTCAAAGAAGCGGTGCAGTGGCCGCTGCAGAGTTATCTCTACTCCAAAGTGACGACGCGCATGTTGCAATGGCAGACGGCCGTATCGGCCGAGGTTGCCGGCCAGACCTTCCAAGAAGCTACACCCGAAGGCTTGGCGACCGCGATGATCCTAATCGCGACGATTCCGATCCTGATCGTCTACCCGTTGTTGCAGCGCTACTTCGTCACAGGCTTAACTCTCGGCTCGATCAAAGAGTGAAGCAGGCGCACCGATGACTGCAATGCGACGCGATCTATTTGCCGAGATCGCTGCAGAGCTCAACAACGATGCGCAGCCGCGCACGCCTGCGCGCGCCACCCTGGTTGAGCCGCAACCGCTCGATTTGCCGGCTCGCTTTCTGCCCGCTGAGTCAAACGATCCGAGTGCCGCTTTCGCGCCGACCCCGAAGCTCGATACGCCCGAGCTCCTAGCCCAAGCCTTGGACGAATACCGGCGTCGCTATGCCCCTTTTCTTGCGAATTTGGCGCCGGAGCTGGAGACGACGCGCATTCGCCTGCCGATATATGAATTCGACTGGCGCATCGCAACGGCAGAGGACGCATCGGATTTCGTCGGCGTACTTGAGGGCCGCGGAACCTGGCAGCGCATACGCATCCCTCACTATGGCGGACCGCTTGGTCGGGCGACGACCTTCTACCGCACCTGCTTTGTGCTAAGTGAAGAAATGCTCGCGCGAGATGCGCTCTTCGTCTCCTTCGGCGGCGTGGACTATCGCGCGCATGTTTTCCTCAACGGTGTGTATCTGGGCTCGCATGAAGGGTTCTTTGCGCCGTTCGAGTTTGACGCTCGCGCAGCTGCGCGAGCGGGCGAGAACACACTGGTCATTCGGGTGGAGAACGACGCTATATGTATGGGCAACGACTCGTGGGGCGCAGATGGGCATCTGTACGAGGGCGATAAGCTATACGCTGCTACCGGCCCCGGCTACGATGATCCGGAAATAGGATGGCAGCATTGCCCACCCGGCATGGGTATCTATCAACAGGTCTGCGTCGAGGCCAGGTCGGCGATTTTCATCTCCGACATTTTCGTTCGTCCGCTGCTCGACCAAGCTGCAGCAGAAGCCTGGGTGGAAGTCTATAACACCAAGCCGATTCGTTGCCCCATCGCCATCGAAATCTCGCTCTTCGGTCAGAATTTTGAAGAAGCGGTCTTCGTCGGCGAACGCTACGAACTTGCCGGTCCAGCTGGGCCGACGACTAACCAGTACCGTTTGCCTTTCTCGGTGCCTAATCCACGCATCTGGGATCCGGAGACCCCTTGGCTCTATCAGCTTCAGGTACGCCTACTGGATGCCGAGGGGCGAATGCTGGATGCGCAAAAAGCGCATTTCGGCATGCGCTCTTTTCGCATGGATACCGACGGAGAACCGAAAGGGCGCTTCTACCTGAACGGACGGCCGATTCGGCTGCGCGGTGCAAATACGATGGGATTCGAGCAACAGGATGTGATGCGGGGCGATCTCGACCAGCTTCGCGACGACATCCTGCTCGCTAAGATTGGTCATATCAACTTCCTGCGACTTACCCAGCGTCCGGTGCAGCCGGAAGTCTACGACATGTGCGACAAGCTGGGGATGATGACGCAGACCGATTTGCCACTCTTCGCCGTCTTGCGTCGCAATCAGTTTGTGGAAGCCGTGCGCCAGGCGGGCGAGATGGAACGCTTGGTGCGCAACCACCCTTGCAACATCCTAGTTACTTACATCAACGAACCCTTCCCTCGAGGTTGGAACAAACTGCATCGTCATCTCTCGCGCCCCGAGTTGGAGAGCTTCTTCCTGACCGCCGATCAGGTGGTGCACTTGGCTAACCCGGATCGCGTCATCAAAGCAGTGGACGGGGACTATGATCCTCCTGGTCCCGGCTTGCCCGATAATCACTGCTATTGTGGCTGGTATAACGGGCATGGCATAGACCTCGGCAAGCTTCACAGAGGCTATTGGCAAGCTGTGAAGCCCGGCTGGTTCTATGGTTGTGGAGAGTTCGGTGCCGAAGGGCTTGATCCAGCGGATTTGATGCGCCGGCGCTATCCTCCCGCGTGGCTGCCACAGACGCCCGACGAAGAGCGCAGTTGGACTCCCGATCGCATCCCCGGTGCGCAAACAGGCCGCTTCCATTACCTCTGGTTCGATACCCAACACAGCGTGGACAGTTGGTGCGCGGCCAGTCAGGAGCATCAAGCTTGGGTTACTCGTCTGATGACCGAGGCCTTTCGACGCGATCGTCGGATGGTCTCGTTCGCCATCCATCTCTTCATAGACGCCTTCCCGGCAAGCTGGATGAAGACGATCATGGACACCGAGCGGCGCCCTAAGCCCGCTTACTTTGCCTATCGCGAAGCACTCACTCCACTCATGGTCAACCTGCGCACGGATCGTTGGGCATTTTGGGCCGAAGAACCGATGTGCATTGAAGTTTGGGTATGCAACGATCGGCCCGACGCGCTCAACGGGCTCTGGCTTCATTATCAGGTGGAAATCGCAGGTCAAGTGGTCTTCAGTCAGCGCACGCAGGCTGATGTGCCAGCTTGTGATAGTGCCTTCCAAGGATTCCTGCGCTTGCCCGCGCCTTACGTCGAGCAGCGCACGACTGCTGTGATTCGCCTAGGGCTGTTGACCGCGCAAGGTCAAGTGGTGCATGACACGGCAATGAGCGTCGAGATATTCCCTCGTTTGACCAAGATGCAGGGTAGGGTATGGGTCATCGGCTCCGCACACGATGAGGCCGGCAGGCTTGCCCGCGCGCTTGAACTGAACGCTGCCGAATCGAACCTGAACTGCCCTCCTACGATTTTGATCGGCGATCTAGGGACATATGCGTTGCGCAAAGACGAAGTTACCGAAGCCGTCTTGCGGGGTGCGACCGCCGTCTTCCTGAATCTGCCAATCGGTCAACACGAAATATTCGGCGATCAGGTGGAGGTCTCTGCCTGCGGGATGAATCCGCGTCATTTCGTCTCGCGCGCTACCGGTCATCCATTGGTTGCCGGTTTCAAACCATACGACTTCCGCTTTTGGTATAACGATGAGGCGGGTTACGTCACACCCTTGCTAACAACGGTCTTCGACGCTCCCGATTGGATGCCGATCTTGGCTTCGGGGAATGGGAGCTGGCAGGGTAGTTGGAAGCCGGCATTAGCAGCAGCCGAGAAGCGTTTCGGCCATGGGCTCGTACGTATCTGCCAGGTGGAGCTGGCTAATCGCGTTGCCGGGAATCCTGTGGCAGCCCAATTCACCAGACGCTTACTGTCGCCCGCTGGCAGCTAGTCGCCCGGTTGTCGGTCAGTATGGATCCTGCATCGCAAGCCCCAAGATTGGATTTGCGTAATATGCTGCGCCAACACCTAATCCGGCGCGGCCTGGCATGCATGGAAAGAGCGCGTGAGCGCCGTCATGCAGCAGTTCAGCAGGGTGGGTTATCGCACTACTGCGCGGAGATTCGCCATATTGTCCAACGCTTCTATGGAGATTTGCCGGTCGGTAGGAGCGGGCGTCCGGTGCATGCAGAGCGGGTGAGCCGCTTCATCAAACGCGGCTACTGCATAGAGAATGTCTTGTTCGAGTCCTTTCCTGGATGGCAAGTCAACGCTACCGTTTACGTCCCCCTCGAATATCAGCCGCCCTTTCCCGGCGTCGTGATCCCGGTAGGACACTCCGGCAAACAGTTTGCCAGTTATCAACTCCCGGCACAATATTTCGCGCGATGTGGCTACCTCGCCGTGCTCTTCGATCCACCCGGTCAAGCGGGTGAGAAACAACGAGGCAACGACCACTTTATAGATGGCGTTCGCTGCTATGTGGTCGGTGAAACGTCCAGCCGCTATTTCGTCGCCGATGCGCTGCGCTGCATAGACTATCTAGAAACGCGGCCTGATGTGGACATGAGCCGCGGCGTTGCTATGACCGGCGTCTCCGGCGGAGGCACGACCACGCTTCTGGCCACCATGCTTGACGACCGCATCACCGTCATCGGGCCTTCGTGCTGCACCACACCGCTGGCTACGCTGGACATCACATATTGCTACCCCGGCTGTCCTGAGACACACATGTGGCAGCGTTATGCCGATGGCATTGACGATATTGATTTGCTCTGCGCGGCATTCCCTTGCCCTATCTTGCTGATGGCCGGAGTGGATGACGAAGTGTTTCAGATCGCAGATGTGCGCTGGGTCGCTCAGGAAGTGAAGCTGTTCTATGAGAGCGGCGGGCGAGGGGAGCGCTTCGCATTCTTCGAGGATCAGGGAGGCCATAGTTATACGCTCGCCCAAGCGCGGGCTTTCGTGCGTTTTATGAACGTCTGGCTGCTTGGTCGGCCAAATCGAGCAGAAACCGATTGGCCTGACGATACATTTGCCTTGGACCCATACGACGAATTGCGTTGCTTCCCTAATCAAGGGGTCAACATGCAGACCCTAACCCTAGATCGCGCAAAGGCACTAGAGGCCGAGCGAAGCCGAGACGCCGCGCATATCCGTTCGGCCGCCGCTACCCTTGTCCATGTGACCCAACCGATTCGACCTCCCGAAGCATGCGCGAGGCCGCCGTTTCGCGTCTGGACGCATCGCTGGCAGCACATTTCGCTGTATCCGGAGGAAGATATTGAACTGCCGGCGACATTCTTCTACCCCTACCATCTCTCAGATCAACCGACGGCGACCATCATCCATTTCGATGATGGGGGGCGCAATCGCTTGCTCTACCGTCATGGCATATTGGCTCATGCCGCGCGGTTTCTAGCGCGCGACAAAGCACACCATGCGGTGTTTACCGTGGATCTGCGCGGTTGGGGTGATTCAGCCCCGGCCATGTATCCATATGAGGTAGCCGCGTGGGCAGGCCTAGATCGTTACTTGGCATATAGCAGTGCGGCTCTGGGTGATCCCTTGCTCGCGATGCGTGTGCGGGATGCGCTCAGCGCCTTAAGTTACCTGCAGACGCGCCCGGAAGTTCGTCGTGACCGCATCGTGGTCACCGGATGCGGCCTCGGTGGTGTAGTCGCACTTTACGTGGCCGCAATCGTGGGTGAACAGCTAGCCGCCGTGATCATCTGGGACAGCTTGGCCAGTTTTCGAGCGTTGCTAGAAGAGCCGGACTATGCATGGCCGGCAGATGCCTTCTTCCCTAATGTGCTTTTGCATTACGATCTGCCCGATCTCGTGCGCGTGTTGCCCTGCCCAGTGAGGATCATTAATCCACGCGATGGCTGCCGGCGCATGCTTTTGCCGGAGGTGCTAGCAGCGCTCAACGCAGACGCCGGTCGTCATCTCTATATCAATACGGATGGCGATCAGGGTATCCTGCAGGCCCTTGTCGAAAGTTTAGATGCCGGCTGAATCGTCGTGCGCCAGGCGGCATCATGAGCCCCACGTGTGCCGCCCCGGCGCCTCGACGCGGAAACGCTCAATGTTGCCGTTGTCGGCGACCGTGACGTATGCCGTTCGACCGTCCGGACCGCCAAACGTGATGTTGGTGCAGTGCGCGCCGTGCAGTTGAACTTCTAGCAGGAGTTCGCCACGCGGCGATACTTTGGCGACGGTCCCTTTACCCCAGCGCGTGATGTAGAGATTGCCCTCCACGTCGCAGCGCATCCCGTCCATTGCGTAGTCGGGGAACTGGATGAGCAAGCGCTTATTGCTGATCTCTCCCTGTGGCGAAAGATCATAGGCCCACACGTTGCGCTGCAGGGTCTCGTTGACGTAGAGCGTGCGTCCATCCGGCGAAACTTCGATGCCGTTGGTCGTGCCCATGCCACGCTCGAGCAGAACGAACCGACGGTCGTGGCCGATGCGCCAGATCTGACCGTCGCCGCGCGCCCAGCTCGGGTCGCTGGCGAACACGATGTCGTCGTCAGTAATGCAAATGTCGTTAGGCTGATTGGCCGTCGGCTCGTGCGCGTACACGCTGATCGCGCGCGTGACCATGTCCACCTTTAGGATATTGTGGTTGGTGTAGTCGGCGATCAGCATATCGCCCCGCGATGTGAAACGGATGCCGTTGCCGATGCTCCCGTTTGGCAGCTCGACGAAGATGCTGCACTCGCCCTCGGGCGTGACCTTGCCGATGGTGCCTTGGCGCGCGAAGTTCACGGCATAGATGTTGCCCTCGCGGTCGCAGGCCGGCCCTTCGATGCCGTCGGTGAAGCCGCCGCGTGGCGTGAACTCAGTTGCTACGTAGAGATCGTCTGCCATACCTGTGCCTCCGTAATCTATCCGCCCAACAGGTCTGCGATATTGACCGCTTGGCCGGATGCAATGCTTTGATTTGCGCCGATGCCGATCAGGATGCTCATCGCGCCAGCGCGTGAGCCGGCCATGTGGCCGAGGGGATCCGGCATCGGCTTGCCGCCGAATAGGCGCTCCAGCAGCCGCGAGTCTCCGCCGCCGTGCCCGTCTTCTGTTACGGTCACTTCGTGCACGGTCAGTTTACCTTGCGCATCGAAGCACTTGATCGTCTTGGGCTGCCGACCGGCCAGCGGCCCGCTCTCGATTTCTTCCAGCTCCATGCGCCCGCGCGTGCCGGTGAAGCTGATGCGCCAGCCCTCATAAGGTGAGTAAGCCACGAGCGAGTAAGCGAGTTGTGCGCCGCCGGCGTAGCGCACGCACACGCTCATCGTGTCGTAGATGTCAATCTCATCGCTGAAGACGCAGCGGTCGCGGAAGTAACCGTCGTAGTGTTCCGCGTCGAAATACAACGCCTTCATTGTCGGGTCACCCGCGTAATCCACATAGAACTCACAGGCACGGGCATAGTCGCATGTGCTGCAACGCTCGCCGCGCTCGGCGCGCGTTGGCCCGTAAAACCGGCGCGCGCCACACGCGAACACGCGCTCCGGATCGTCGTCCAGCCACCAGTTCACCAGGTCAAAGTGATGCGTGCTCTTGTGCACCAACAAGCCCCCGCTATTTTCCATGCGCCGATGCCAGCGCCGGAAGTAGTCCGCGCCGTGCCGGCGATCCAGCACCCACTCGAAGTCTACGTTGAGTATGCTGCCCAGCGCGCCGGAGCGGATGATCTCTTTGGCCAGCGTGACATACGGCATGAAGCGGTAGTTGAAGGTGACGATGACGGTGCGACCGCTGCGTCGCTCGGCCTCTAAGATGGCGCGGCACTTCTCTGCGTCAATCGTCATCGGCTTCTCGGTAATCGCGTCGCAGCCGGCTTCCAGCGCGCGGATGATGTACTCGTGGTGGTAGCGATCTACCGTGGTCACGATCACGCAATCCGGCTTGGTCTGGCGCAGCATCGCGTCGAAATCGTCGAAGATTGGCGGATGCGTCGTCTGCTCGCTAAGCAGACGCGCGCGATGCGGGTTTACATCGAACACGCCGGCAATGCGCGCCGTGTCGTGAAAGCGTCGAGCGATGGGGATCGCGAACATGCTAATGGCGCGGCTGCTAGCGCCGGCAAACGCGTAGGACTTCATGGCTGCTGATGGCCTGCCAACTCAGCCGCAGGTCTGACGCTCACGTGCTCCATGCATCGCGCAGGAAGCGCACCCAGTTGCGAAACATGATCTTCTCGATGTCGTCTTGGCGATAGCCGCGCTCCGCCAATAGGTCGGCCAGCTTTTGCAGATCGGCGATGGTGTCCAGGTCGCGCGGCGATTGCTCGCGCCCGAAGCCGCCGTCCAGGTCGGAGCCGATGCCGGCGTGGTCGGCGTTGCCGGCCAATTGGCACACGTGGTCAATGTGGTCTATGACCTCGCGCATCATCACCGGGTTCGCTTCGGTCAGGTTGTTCATCGCGCCCCATTGCCAACCGTCGCGCACCATGACGACGTCCAGCGAGGCGCCGATCACCCCGCCGCGCGCGATGATCAGCTTGATCTGTTCATCGCTGAATTGGCGCTGCATGCGGGCAATGGCACGACAATTCTGATGGCTGGCGAGCAGCGGTCCATCATAAATGCGCACGGCTTCCCAGAATGCCTCGTCGCTCAGGTGCGTACAGTCGAGTGCGATGCCCAGTCGGCGCATCTCACGCAACAGCGCCGGGCCGATGCCTTCGGTCAAGCCGCGCGTCGTGCCGGTGCCGCCCGCATATCGGTTCGGCCCATAGTGCGCCGGGCCGAGCAGGCGCAACCCCAACTCGCGCCATTCCACCAGCTCATCCGGCGTGGTGATCGGATCGGCGCCCTCCATTGAGAGCACGAAGCCCAGCGGCGGCAACTGCCCTGCTTGGCCCTCTCCGGTGGATCCGGCGGCTGAATCGTAAGCCGACCATTCCATCACATGCCGCTCAAGCTGCTCGGCGGTCTCGATTATGCGTATGTCGCCTTGCTTCTCAAGCGCGCGATAGTAAGCCAGCTGGCCTTTGGCTATGGCGTGCGCCTGAGCCACCGAACCGTACTCGATGCCCGATGAGGGCCGACCTGACGCGCGCGCCAGTAGTGTGGCAAAGCAAAGGAAGATACGCCCGCGCCGCACGTCGGGCAGCGCGACCGTATTCATCGCCCGGCTCTTGCCGGTCATCGGCGCTTCGAGCTGGCGGATGACGTGCACGGGCAGTTGTAAATCGCGCTCAAACGTAAGCGCATTCCAGGCAAGGTCAAGGTGAGCGTCGGCGATGAGCATTGACCTATTGGGGCATCGTCGCCAGCACCTTTCGTGCGGCGCACACGGCAAAGTCAACGTCGGCCTCGGTGTGCGCGGCGCAGAGATACCACGTGCCGCGGCTGAGGATGCGCAACCCTTCCTCTTGCAACCCATGCACGAACCGGCCGAGCTTGCTTCTGTCGAAGGCGAACGTGTCGCGCATGTCGCGGGCGCGAGGCAGCGATGTGAACGCCAAGTTCAGCACTGGCCCCGGCCCTTGCACCAGCACGTCGTGGCCGATCTCGCGCGCTGCCTCGCGCAGGCCGGCCTGTAACCGTCTGCCTAATCGGTGCAGCTTGTCATGCACCCGTTCGCGCTGCATCACCTCGATGGTCGCCTTGGCTGCGGCGACGCAGGCATTGCTGCCGTTGGCCGTGCCGGCGTGGATCACTCGGCCTTCGGCGATCGGTTGCATCCATCGGCGTTTGCCCACGATCGCACTGATCGGATAACCGTTGGCCATGGCCTTGGCGAAAACGGCTAGATCCGGCGTCACGCCGTAGAACGCCTGCGCTCCACCCAGGTGCACGCGAAAGCCGGTGATCACCTCGTCGAAGATCAGCGCGATGCCGTAGTGGTCACACAGCGCGCGTAGGCCTTCTAAGTAGCCCGTCTCCGGCTCGATGCAGCCGGTGTTGCACATGATCGGCTCGGTGATGATGGCTGCGATCTCGTCGTGGTGTCGCGCGACCGTGCGTTCGACGAGCGATAGATCGTTCCACGGCAATAGGATGAACTCGTCGCGTGCGTGGGTCGGCAGTCCCTGCGTCCATGGCATAGCCACCGGCGCATCGCGCGGGCCAAGCGCTTCAAGCGATGCGCCGTTGATGCCAAAAGCCACGTTGTCGAACCAGCCGTGGTAATGGCCCTCAAAGCGGATGAACTTCTGCCGGCCGGTGACCGCGCGCGCGACGCGCAGAGCAATGTGATCAGCTTCCGAGCCGCTGACACTGAAACGCACCAGCTCAGCGCAGGGGATGATCTCCTGCAACTTCTCGGCCAGCTCGATCTCGGCTAGGTGCAGCGCGGCGTAGAGTTGGCCATCTCGGCTGGCGCGTTCCACGGCCGCTAAGACTTCGGGATGGCTATGACCGAGCACCATCGGTCCCTGGCTCAGTGCAAAGTCGAGATACTCGTTCTCGTCCGCGTCCACTAGGCGTGCGCCATGCGCGCGCACGTAGACCAGCGGGTGGGGCGTGTTGCTCTTGCGGAATTCGCTGGACACGCCGCCGGCTAGCGCACGCTGGGCACGCTCGAACAAAGCCCGTGATCTATCGTGGTTCAACATGCGCATAACACGCTAACACGAATATCCCAAGTGCGCAAAGAAGCGCTTGTGTCGCTCGAGGAAACGTTTAAACTTCGGCTTATGAAGCGCAGATCGCAAGGTGTGCCTTCGGCTTATGTGGTCAAGCCGGTGCTCAAGGCGCTGCGTGTGCTCAAATGCCTAGGCGATGCAGGTCGTGAGCTGTCGCTGGTTGAAGTCTGTCGCCTTGTTGGCTTGCCCAAACCAACGGTATATAAGTATTTGCAGACCCTGCGGGAAGCCGGTTTCGTGCTCTACGACTCGGAGCTTGAGTGCTACTGGTTGGGTCCGAACGCATGGTCGTTGGGGCGCACGGTGAACCCGAGCCTGCGCGTGCGTGAGGTCGCCCGCCCGATCATGCAGCACCTGTGCGATCGCTTCGGCGAGACGATCAATCTTGGCGTATTGCATGGCGATGAGGTGGTGTACTTAGAAATGGCGGTCAGCCGTCAAGCGCTTCGTCTGCAAGCCACCATCGGCGGACATGACCCAGCCTACAGCACATCGCTGGGCCGGGCGATGATCGCGTTCCTGCCGCGCGAACGATGGGCGAAGCATATTCCGCGGCGCCTGCAGCCACGCACCCCGCATACGATCACCTCACATGAGTCCCTGTATGCCGAGCTGATCGCGACTCGCAAGCGCGGCTACGCGATCGAGCGCGAGGAGAATGAGCCGGGTGCACTGTGCATCGGCGCACCGATCTTCGATCAGGATGGCGAGGTTGTCGCAGCCCTCAGCTTGTCGGCGCCGGCCACGCGCATCGGCCCTGCTCACGAGGGCGAGGTGGCCGAAGCCGTTATGCGCGCCGCGCGCGACATCTCTGCTCGCTTGGGCTATCGTTCTGCCACTTACAACCCGTAGCTCGCGAGCCGGAATCACAACTCGTCCAACGGATATACCGGCCGCCTCACGTGCCTAAACGGTAGTGCGCGGAGATCGTTCGCGCACGGTCCGGGCGTATTGACGACGTAGCTGGCTTTGGCAATCGGGTCGTATGCCTGCCGATGCGCCACAGCCGCCTTAATATTAATGACGAAGAAGTCCTCCGGGTTGATGCCCTGGCTGCGCCACTGCGCCAGATCCATCGGCGCGGTCTTGATGCTGTTCAACAGGATCGTCGCGCTGCCGCCTTGAGGAGATGTCGCGCGCACCACGGCCGTAGGCCCCATGTCATGATGCAGGCCGCCCACGGCCATGTGGCTATGCGGGTCTTCAAGCGTGAACTTGCCGTCGCTCTTGGAGATCATCTCGACCTCCAGCTCGAGCGGCTGCGCGCCGACCACGCCGCTCTTGCCCCCAATGCGCACGCGCTTGCGCTCGCCGGGATGCAGTGGCCACAACTCGCGCACGGCCTCCGGGTCGGCGATGGCCGCCCCCACATTCCGGATGCCACGCTCCAACAGCCCTTTCAACACAACGGTCAGGTCGCCCGGCGCGCCGCCGCCGATGTTATCGGCTGGCTCGACGATGAGCACCGGCCCCTCGGTGTGCCGTTGTACTCGATCTAGCGCCTCATCGAGCGAGAGGCCGGTCGGCAGGGCATGCTGCTTGTGCGCCATGGCGATCTCGCTTAATCCCTGCAGCTCGCGCCGCGCAGCCTCCGGATCACCGGTCGTCACGGCGGTGAAGCTCATGCCGGCGTCGGGCACGTCGGCATAAGCGAATCCTGCGAAGACGTTGACCGCGAGGATTTCCGGGTGCGCTGCTTCGATCTCTCTCGCCCGCGCTTCTAACAACGCCATTGGCGCGGAGGCCGTGCCGGTAGCTGTGGGCGGCAGGATCAACGGCGGTCGTTCCCAGACGGTCACTGCAGTCCGGCCGCCGGTGAGCAGGTCGTCTAGCAAATGCACCGAGAACTCGGCCATTGCCTTGCCGTCGGTGTGCGGGTTTCGGCGATAAGCGACGAAAGCGTTGCTGTGCGCAGCCATCTGCGCTGTGATGTTGCCGTGCAAGTCGAGCACGCCGCCGATGAGCGCGTCTTTACACCCGGGCAAAGTGCGAATCCGGCGCAGCAGTTCGCCCTCCACATCAGGGCATGACTCGCTGACCATCGCGCCGTGCATATCCAGCCAGACGCCGTCTATGCCGCCGACGGACTCGCGCGTCGCCGTCTCTGCGAACGCCTCCCACCACTGCTCGATGACCTCATCGGCGACCATCCCCGAAGGTTGCGCCGACATATGAATCGCCGGCAACACTTGCCAGCCGTGCGCTCTCGCCGCGGCTAACCCACCGGCTAGGCATGAAGCGTCGCCGTCGGCCTGCCACAGCTCATCACCGCGCAACGTGCGGAATTGAGCGAGAGTGGTCTTGCCCGGCACGAAAGTGTGCGTCTCGTGCGACAGCCCGGCGATGAGGATGCGTTTAGCTACCGCCTGCATCTGACTGCTGCCCAGCTCAGTTTGGTCGCACCGGTTGCCAGGTGGCGAACTCGCGCACGAAGCGCACAACCTCGCGCGTCGCCGCGGCCAGAATGCGTTCGCCTTTGTCCGCTGTTGCCAGCTCAGGATGACCGAGCGCACCAGTCTGGGTGATCTGATCGAAGGATACGCCGACCGTCACCCGACTTGGCCCGGCTGCGTCCGGCGTCCAAAATTCTGATGGATAGCTGTAGTGTGCGCCGCGCGCTAAATCCATGTGAACCAGCGTCGGTCGGATGCGCAAGATGACGCTGGTCTCCAGCTCGCAAGCGTGTGTCACAAACTTCTGCTCCAGGGCCTCAATCTGCGCGATCTGATCGCGGGCGATTCCGCCGAACCAGCTTGAGAAGGCGATGAACAGATCGGGATGCTCTTTGTAGCGCTGAAGTTGAAGTTGTTGGATGGCCATCATGGCCGGTACTTCGTTGCCGCCGTGAGCGTTCAGCATGAAGATGCGCCGGAAGCCGGCTGCGATGATGCACCCCAGCATCTCTTTGAGCACTTCGACATAGAGCGGCGCGCTGAGGCTGACGGCGGCAAAGGGCAGGTGGTGGTGCGATGCGCCGACCCACAACATCGGCAGGAAGAGGGCTGCATCGCCCAGCTCGGCTTCGGCCCGGCGGGCAATCTCGCCGCCGATCATGCTGTCGGTCAGCAGCGGTAGATGATGCCCGTGCTGTTCCAGTGATCCCGTGGGGAAGACGACGACTTTGCCGGCCTGCGCCTGTGCGCGCAGCTCCGGCCAGGTGAGTTCTCCGTATTGCATGGCGTAACTAGGGTTGAGACTACTGTATCAGCGGCGCAAAGAACAAATGACGCCGGCGCCCGTCGCGAGGCGCGAGGGCACGCCCTACTTGAACTCCGCAAAGGCGCGGCGATAGTGCTGCACGGCGTCGTAGTCGAGTTCCACACCCAAACCCGGACCGGGCGGGATCGGCAGCGTGCCGTGCTCGTACGGCCAATCCCAGGTGACCAGCGTGTGCTCGCGGATGTAGGCGCTCTGTAGGTCCGAAGGCATGGTGCAGGCCCGTGCCGCAGCGGCGGCATGCAAGACGGCAGCCTGCCCTACGCCTAGCTCCAGCGATGAACCGTGCCAGCAACAGTAGCCGGCCACTTCGACCGCATGTGCCATCGCCATGAACTCGGCCACGTAACCGCTGCAGTTGAAGTTGTCGGCGTAACCATGTTGCAGCCCGTGTTTCAGCACGTTCATGCTGCGCGCATGCAAGACTAGCGGCACGGCCGTCGCTTGTCGAACGCGCTGCCACATCTCCGGCTGTTCCCAGGGGAATGGATCTTCAATGCGCAGGTTGGGGAACGCCTCGAGCTGTTTCAGCATATACAGCGCGTCGTGCGGGCTAAGCCACTGCCACATCGGGTCAATCGTCACACCGAAGTCACTGCCGCCGGCCTCTTTGATGGCACGCACCTGCGCAATGGTCGGATCGCCTAGCTTCGACTTCATCTTGATGCCCCGGAAGCCGCGCGCGCGTGCCTGCGACACGATGCGGTATAGGTCATCCGGCGTTTGCCGACCGCACCAGGCATCTACCGGCACTCGCTCGCGGACGGCGCCGCCGAGTAGATCAACCATGCGGCATCCGTGGCGCTTGCCCAGCCAGTCGTAAAGCGCCATCTCAAAGGCATAGGTCACCGGCGAGGGGGAATCGTAGAGCGCGGGTGGATGGCTGGTCAACAGGCCCCATCGGTAGCCGGTTCGGAAGGTCGCCGGCAGCACGCCCAAGTCCAGCCCGCGCAGGCGCAGGCCGATGAGCTGCTCCAGCCAAGGTCTCAACTCCGCGATCGTCGGGCCGCGCCCGACTTCCCCTAGCGCGATGATGCCATCGCTCAAGCGAAACTCCAAAATCACGATCGGCTTCTCGTCCCATGCGTCGGCGAACCGCCCAAGCGTTGGGCTATCTACTGCGCCGGCCTTGCCAGGGACGATGACCTCGTGCGCAAGGATGGATTCGATCTGCGTCTCTGCCATCGGATGTTGATGAATTGAGTCATGTTGCCCTTCAGGCTACGGGATAACGCCAGACTTCGCCGCCGAGTGTGACGGCCCATATCCCGTCGCGTTCGACAAACAGCGCGACTACAGGCACGTCTACCAGCGTTTCCCCGATCGGCCGATGCGCGCCGGTTACGCTGCTCACGTAGAGGATGCCGCGGTTGCTCGCCAGCAGCACGTCTTCGCCATACCAT
>JANWVF010000082.1 GCA_025056965.1 Thermoflexales bacterium
TGCAACGCCTGGGGCGCGCGCGGCGCGACTTCGTCGCCACCAAATCGCCCGAGCTGCGCACCCCGCTCCCAGCGATGAATCTGCGGGTCGCTACCGTTCGCGCCGAGTCGGCGAACAACACGCCCGCCCCACAGCGGCTGCTCGGGCAGATGCAAGACCAGACCGAGTCGCTCACCCAGCTGGTTCAAGAACTTTCGGAGCTGACGCAGATTGAATCGGGCCAAATGCCGATGCGCATGGTGCGCGCCTCGTTGCACGAGGTCGTCAGCACCGCCATCACGCGCTTGCTGCCTCAGGCCGAGCGCGCCGGACTGCGCATGGTCAACACCGTCCCCGACGGGCTGCGCGGCCTATTCGATCCCGACCAGATTCGGCGGGTGCTCTCCAACCTGCTGCACAACGCGATCAAGTTCACGCCGCACGGGGAGATTACCGTGTTCGTCCTGCCAGACGAAGAAGCCGAAAAGCAGCTCCAGAAACTGCGCGCCGACCCGAACGGCATAGACTTGTCTGTAGAAGATGTGCTCATCGTCGGGGTGCGCGATACCGGCGTGGGCATTCCACGAGAGGAATTGCCGCGCATCTTCGAGCGCTTCTATAAAGTAGATCGGGCGCGAGGCCAAGGTGGCACCGGCTTGGGCCTGGCCATCGCCAAACATATCGTCGAAGCGCATGGCGGGCGCATTTGGGCCGAGAGCACGCTGGGCAAGGGCACGGTCTTCTACTTCACCGTCCCGCGCGAAGACTGAGGCGCAAACCTGCGTTTGGGCTTTGTTCGACCGACGGCGACCGATCGTCGTAAGCGTGCGAAAGCCTGAGGGGGTCGCGCGGATTCATCCGCGATGCGGCAGCTTACGCCGGCTGCGACAAAACATCCTCTGCCAAGCTACATGGTAACATCTCGGCAAGTCCGCTTCGGGGGACACTCCGCCATGCATAGATATAAGGCTGTGCTTTTCGATCTCGACGGCACCCTGCGCACCAACCAGCCCGAGGGCTTTGAAGCATTCGTCGAGTATGCCGGGCGGGTCGGCATCGTCCTTACCGACGAGCAGATCAAGATCTGCGAGCGCGAAGCCCACCGCTACTGGGCCAGCGATCGCGTGGACGCCGACATGGCGCGCTACGACCAGCGCAGCTTCTGGGTGAACTACAACCAGATTCTGCTCAATGCGATGAACGTGGCGCGTGACTGCGCGGACTGCGCACACCGCATCCAGGACCTATTCGACGAATACGCCCCACAGGACGTCGTGTTCGCCGACACGCGCCCGGTGCTTCAGACGCTGCGCGACGCAGGCTATACGCTCGGCTTGGTGTCGAACCGCGAGGAGCCGCTCGACCCATTCATCGAGCCATATGGCATTCGTGAGTTCTTCGCGTTCACACTCTCGGCCGGCCAGGCCGGTTGCTACAAGCCGGATCCGCGCATCTTCTATCGCGCCCTGGAGATGGCCGGCGACGTGGCCCCTGCCGAAGCGGTCTACATCGGCGACAACTTCTTTGCCGACGTGGTCGGCGCGTTGAACGTCGGCATGGACGCAATCCTGGTTGACCCCCGCGACGTATTCGAGCGCTATTACACCACGCGCGTCAAGCGTTTGGGCGAGGTACTCAGTCTGATCGAGGCGCGCGCCCTGCGATTTGAATGAACATGCGGCCACGCTGCTTCCCACGCTGCGCGTTCGCCGGACTCGCCTTGGTGCTTGCCCTCGCTGGCCTCGGCGTGTGCAGGCCTTCGCCCGCGCTCGGTCGGGCTGCGCTGCCGACCGCATCGCTTCATCAGACGCCCACGCCGGATGGCGAGGCCACCGCGCGGCAGCGGCGCATCTTCCAGAGGCTCTGGCGCATCGTCAACGAGCGCTACATCTATCCGCACTTCAACGGCTTCGATTGGCAGGCCGCGCGCATCGAGATCAACCGGCGCATCAACGCCGGCATGACCGACGAAGCGTTCTACGAAGCCATGCGCGGCCTGATTGACAACCTGAACGACGATCACTCGCACTTCCTATCACCTGACGAGGCCAGAGACGAAGACAAAGAATACGCCGGCGACGGCACCTACGTCGGCATCGGCATCGTGAGCGCCGCGAATGTCGAGCGCGGCTACATCTATGTGCTGAACGTGATGCCCGACAGCCCTGCCGAGCGCGTCGGCATTCGCCCTCACGATCACATCCTGGAGATAGACGGCCAGCCTTCGGTGGACGCCTCCGGCGAGTTGCAATCCTGGCGGTTGCGCGGCGAACGCGGGACGACGGTCACTCTGCGCGTGCGCACGCCCGGACAAGCGCCTCGCCTGGTTGAGCTGCAGCGCGACGAGGTGACCAACAACGAGCGCATCGAGCACCGCTTGTTCACCGTCGGCGCCCTGCGCATCGGCTATCTCAACGTGCCGTCGCTGTTCGAGTCGGACGTGCTTGCGCGTTCTCGCGCGGCCATCCGCAGCTTGATGCAGGACGGCCCGCTGGACGGCTTCATCCTCGACTTGCGCACGAACGGCGGCGGCTTCTCCAGCAATCTGCGCGGCCTCCTCGCCATCTTCACCGGCGGCAATCTGGGCGAGTTCGTCACGCGCCGCGGCAGGTCAACGCCGCTGCGGATTCGGGCAGCCGGCATCGGCAACTCGCAGCAGGTAGATTTGGTGGTGCTGATCGGCGCGGAGACGGAGTCCTTCGCAGAGGTGCTGGCCGGCGCGCTGCAAGCGGCCGGGCGCGCCACGCTGATCGGCCAGCGCACAGCCGGCAACATCGAGATTCTGTTCGCGCACAACTTTGAAGATGGCTCACGGCTTTGGTTGGCCGAGGAAACCTTTCGGCTGCCCAACGGGGTGACTTGGGAGAACGACGGGCTAACTCCCGACGTGTTGATTCCGATCGGCTGGGACGAATACACCGAGGAGAATGATCCTGTATTGGCAGCCGCGCTGGCACACTTTGAATCGCGATGATTTGCGACTACGAAGGATCGGACTACCGCACGCGCTTCTGGGAGAACGCCGACCGCGCTTACGAAGACGCCGTCGAGCGCATCGCCATTGCGCATTTGCTGCCGCCGCGCGGGCGGCGCATCGCCGAGTTCGGCGCGGGCTTCGGCCGCCTTGCCGACCTCTACGCAGGGTATGACGAGGTGATCCTGCTGGACTACTCGCGATCGTTGTTGGAAGAAGCGAGGCAGCGCTGGGGGCAAGACCCGCGCTTTAAGTTCGTCGCCGCCGACATCTATCACCTGCCGTTCGCGTCGGGCGTGCTCAGCGCTGCAACGATGATCCGCGTCGTCCACCACATCGCCGACGTGCCGGCGGCATTCGCCCAAATCCGCCGCGCCATCGCGCCCGGCGGCACATTCGTGCTCGAATTCGCAAACAAGCGCAACCTGAAAGCGATGATGCGCTACTTAGTGCGACGCCAGTCTTGGAGCCCCCACGCGCCAGAGCCGATCGAGTTCGTGAAGCTCAACTTCAATTTCCATCCCCGCTGGATGATGCAGGTGCTGCGCGAAGCCGGCTTCGACGTCCGCGCCAAGCGCAGCGCCTCCTATCTGCGCGTTGGCTTCCTCAAGCGCGTCCTGCCGCTCAGGACGATGGTGCGCATAGATGCGCTGCTACAGCCGACGGCACGTTGGGCACTGCTCTCGCCCAGCGTCTTCGTGCAGGCGTTGGCCGCCGGCTCAGGAGCGGAAGACGCAACTCGGGAGGCGTCGCTCGTCGGCGAGGCGATCTTCCGCAGTCCGCGCTCCGGGCAGCCGCTGCGGCGCGAAGGCGACTTGCTGGTGTGCGACGCCGACGGCACGCGTTGGCGAGCGAAGGGCAACTTCTACGATTTCAAGGCGCCGCTCTAGCGCGCTGCGCCGGAAAGGTTCACGCTGGCGAGAGCCCCTTCACCCTCCTCAGGGCTGCGACGGCGCAGGACGCACCGTGAAGCTATACAGGCGGTCACGCGTGGCGACGTAGAACGTGTTGCCGGTTGCATCCAAGGCCATGTCCTCGGCATCCATGAACTCGTCTTGTGCGCCGCGATACTGGCGCACGAACTGACCGGTTTTGGTCAACTCCACGATCGAGCCGCTGCCGGCGTCGAGCACGAACAGGCTGCCGCGATTGGGATCATCGCCACTGAGCGCGATCGCCGCCACGCGCTGCCATCGCTGATCGGGCAAGCCGGTGAGCGTGAACTGCATCGGCTGGCGGCTGAAATATTTCAGGATGGCGCCGTTGCGCTGCAGCATGTAGATTGCCCCGTCAATGGCCAAGTCTAGGCTCTCCTTCAACGCATTGTAGGGAGACCGAAAGTACGAATCGCCCGAGGCCAACTGGTCGCCGGCCAGCCGGTAACGCCAGATTTGGCCGACGCCGCTGTCGAGCAAATAGACCGTGTTGTTGTAAAGCTCACCGGCCTGCACGCGAACCGGCGTCGCATCGGCATCGGCGGGGATCGGCATCGGCGAGGCGCGGCCGGTCGCCGAGCTGTACTCAAAAATCTGGCCAGCGTTGAACAACACCGCGCCCTCCGTCCGCCAGCGATTGTCGGTCGTGCTTGCCCAGGCGATATCGGCCAAGGCAGCATTCGTGGTCGTTAGCCCCTCGCCGAAGACGATGCTCACCTTCTTGCCGGTCGTGCCGGTGCGTTCGGCGTTCAGCACGTAGTAGTCAGCGCTGTTCGCGTCCATATTTAGGACATACACGCCCAACGCTGAGGCGGCGATGCGCCGCCTGGCGCTACCCTCCAATTCGGCCAGCAGAATCGGTTGCACGCGGGTTATCTGGCCGAGCTCATCGAGGCGGGCGCGCGCCTGCGCCTTTGCTGCGTCAAACGTGGCGCGGTCTTCGGGATTTCTCGCCTCATATTCGGCGATCATCTCCAACGCGCGCATCCAACCGGCTTTGGCTTGAGCAGGGTCGGTCACAGCCCTGGCCGCCTCGATCTGTGCTTGCGCATCGTTGCGCAAGCGCAGCCGCTCTGCCTCGCCGCTGAACTGCAAGTACAGCGTGGCAACCGCGGTGGAGACGACGATCGGGATCAGCACGGCGATCGCAGCGAGCAGAAAGGTCACCACGCGAGGGTCCTGCTTCGTTTCACTCGGCGCCGCCTCGGGTAGCAGGCGCGCGCCAAAGGCGGTCAGGCCGCGCTGCACTGAACGCGCCGCTCGGCCGATCGAAGCGGCGACTGCTGCCATCGCCGATGGCGCAGGCGCAGCACTTTGCCGGGGGGCTTCGGGGGCGTGCGCCGCAGCGGTTGCGCCGGTCGGTTGAGCGGCTTGAGCTGCGGGTGACGTCGGGGCTGACGGGTGTGCGCCGGTGGCCACGTCCACCGATAGCGCGACGCCGATCATGCGACCGCGCTTGACGTTCGCGTTCAGGTAGCCGGCCACCATGCGGGCATCGCCTTTGCCCATACACACGCGAACCAGCTCATCGCTCACCCCTAAGGTAGAGCGCGTGCCGGTCAACACGAATACATCGCCGGGCTGTAGGGCGAAGTTGCTGAACTGCACGTCCACTACGGGGCTGACGCCGACCACCTGAGCCGAAGTGGTCGTGTAGGGCAAGATCACCTCGAACGCGCCGGCATCGGAGCGCGCATAGGCGATCGCCGGGCCGGCCTGGGCGATGATCAGGTTGTCGCCTGTGACCAGCGCGCAACTAATCGAACCCTCCAAGCGCTGGCTGGGAGGCGCGCCCCTGTTCAACTGCGCGACGCGATCGTTAGCCAAGTTGATCGCCAGGCGCAGCGCGGAGGTGATGCCCCCGGGCGCGCGCATGAAAGCATCGCTCAGTATGCGGGCGATATCGGCGCAGGTTGAGGGCGACGCCGTAGGCAGGTCGAGGAAGATCACCAATTTCTCACCCGCACGCCCTGTGCGTCTGTCGGCTGCTTGCAGCGAAACCTGCGGCGTCTCACCTAGCTCTTCGCCGTTGACGACGTTGATGGAGGAGAACGAGACGTCGTACATCAACTCAGCGCGCGAGATTGCGCAACTCTTCTTCGCCGATCATCGGCACATTCAGCTGCCGCGCCTTATTGATTTTACTTGCGCCCGGCGCGTCGCCCACGATCAAGTAGGACGTGTTCTTGCTGACGCTGTCGGTCACCTTGCCGCCCTGCGCCTCGATCCACGCGACGATGGCTTCGCGCGGTTGCGACAGCGTGCCGGTGATGACGAACGTGCGCCCGGCAAGCGGCCCATCCGCTTGTCCCGCGGCGCTGCGGGGAGCCTGTCGCGGATCTACGCCGGCGCGCTTGAGCTTGGCGATGAGCGCGCGAGTGCTCTCGCGCTTGGCCCATTCGCTCACGCTCTGGGCGATCACCGGGCCGACGCCCTCGATGGCTTGGAGCGCCTCCGGCGATTCGGCCGCCGCCTCGATCAAGGCGTCCAGGCTGCCGAAGCGATCGGCCAAGGCGCGCGCCGCAACCTCGCCGACGTGACGGATGCCCAGGCCGACGATCAGACGCTCCAGCGGCTGCCGCTTCGAGGCCTCGATCGCATCCAGCAACTTCTGCGCCTTGCGCTCGGCGAACCTCTCCAGCCCGAGCAGATCCTCCTTCTTGAGCGCATACAAATCAGCAACGTCGGCGACCAGCCCGGCCTCAATCAACTGGGCGACGATCTTCTCGCCCAGGCCCTCGATGTCCATCGCGCCGCTGCTGACGAAATGGCTGATGGCCCGGTCAAGCCGGCCGGGGCAGTCGGCGTTCGGGCAGTAGAGCGCCACTTCACCCTCGCGGCGCACCAGCGACATCCCGCAAAATGGGCATTCGGTCGGCGGCGTGATGACGCGCTCCCGTCCGGTGCGCGCGGCGACCACCGGACCGGCGACGTAAGGGATGACATCGCCGGCGCGCTTGACGATGACGCGGTCACCGATGCGAATGTCTTTGCGGGCAATGTCATCGTAGTTGTGCAGCGTGGCGTTGGCGACCGTGATCCCGCCGATGTGCACCGGCTCCAGCACGGCGTTCGGCACGATGTTGCCCGTCCGGCCGATCGTGATGTTGACGTCCTTGAGGATCGTCGTCGCCTCGCGGGCCGGGAATTTAAAGGCAATCGCACCGCGCGGATCCTTGCCGACGTAGCCCAGCCGTTGTGCCAGGTCGAGGTCATTCAGCTTAATGACCATGCCGTCAATCTCGAAGGGCAAGGCGTCGCGCTTCTCAATGTAGGACGTGCAGTAGGCGATGGCCGCCTCTAGGTCGTCGAAGCGTTGGGCAATGTCGCTGACCGGGAAGCCTAGCCGTCGAAGATAGCCGAGCGTCTCCCACTGCGTGCGGGGCATCGCCTCTCCGGCGACTCCGGGGGCGAAGTCCACGATGGCGTAACACAACAGGCGCAAGGGGCGCCTGGCCGTCAGGTTGGGATCAAGCTGGCGCAGCGAACCGGCGGCAGCGTTGCGCGGGTTGGCGAACGTCCGTTCGCCGGCCGCGCGCTGCGCCTCGTTCAGCTGCTCGAAATCGGCGATGGGCATGAACGCCTCGCCGCGCACGCTCAGCCGAGCCGGCACGGCCGAGACGTCGGTGCGCCTAAGGGCAAGCGGCACACTCCTCACGGCGCGCAAGTTAGCCGTAATGTCCTCGCCTACTAACCCATCGCCTCGGGTCGCCCCCTGAACGAAGATGCCGTCGGCGTAGGTGAGCACGACGGTCAGGCCGTCAATTTTCGGCTCGACCACGTAATCATCCAGCTTGCGCAGGTCGTCCTCGCCGTCCAGGTTTTGCTGCACATATCTGACCAGCCGATCGCGCCAGGCGCGCACATCGGCCACATCGAACGCATTGCCCAAGCTGAGGATGGGCTGCGCATGACGCACCTTGGCGAACCCCTCGGCCGGCGGTGCGCCCACCCGCTGTGTCGGTGAATCCGGGGTGATCAGCTCGGGGTACTGCGACTCGATCGCACGCAGCTCGTTCAAGAGCGCGTCGAACTCCGCGTCGCTGATCACCGGCGCGTCGAGGACATGGTAGCGATAATTGTGCTCGTTGATCTCGGCGCGCAGTCGGGCCGCGCGCGCGGCGACATCCGGCGGGACTGCGGTAGGCGTCTCGTTTTTCGACATGCGCCTATTCTAGGTCTTGGCGACTTGTGTATAATTAGGGTGCATTCCTCGATAGCTCAATGGGTAGAGCAACCGGCTGTTAACCGGTAGGCTACAGGTTCGAGTCCTGTTCGAGGAGCTAGATCGAGGCTTCCGAAGCTTACGCGGCTTCGGAAGTTTTTTGTTCCGCCGCGCGGCGCCGGGCGGCGACCAAGGTATTCCTCAGCAACATCGCGATCGTCATCGGGCCGACGCCTCCCGGCACGGGGGTGATCGCTGCAGCCGACTCACTCACCTCGTCGAAGTCCACGTCGCCCACTAAGCGCGCGCGGCGCGGATCGCCGGCGTCCGTCACGCGGTTGATGCCGACGTCAATCACCACCACACCGGCCTTGACCATGTCGCCGGTGACAAAGCGCGGCTTGCCGATCGCCGCGATCAGGATGTCGGCGGTGCGCGTGATGCTGGCGAGGTTGGGCGTCTGGCTGTGGCAGATCGTCACCGTCGCATCGCGCGCCAGGAGCATCAGCGCGACGGGCAAGCCGACGATCGCGCTGCGACCCAGCACCACGGCGCGCCGGCCGGCGATGCGAATCCCGCTGCGGTCGAGCAGCTCGATGCAACCCTGCGGCGTGCAGGGCGCGAAAGGCGGCCGACGGCCTTTGACGCCGAGCAGCCCAAGATTGACCGGGTTGAACCCGTCCACGTCCTTGTGCAGCGGCACAGCCGACAAGATTGCTTGCTCGTCCAGATGTGCCGGCAGCGGTAACTGAACCAGGATGCCGTGCACGTCATCGCGCGCGCCTAATTCATGCACCAGGCGCATCAGCTCATCTTGCGTCGTGTGGGCGGGCAATTCGTATCCGAACGAGGCAATGCCGACTTCGGCGCACGCCTTGCGCTTGTTGCGCACGTAAGTCGCCGAAGCCGGATTGTCGCCGACCAGCACTGTCGCCAAGCCGGGCGTCACGCCGTGCTCGGCCTTCAGGCGCGCCACCTCGTCCTTGATCTCCGCCCGAATCGTTGCGGCGATCGCTGCACCGTCAATGATGGTTGCCATGGGGATCGAACGATGTGATGACCGCGCCGCGCTCGTGACGCGCGCGGCGGGGGGTTAAGCCTGTGCCTCCGCGCCCAGCATCCGGATGGCGCTGGCCGTGAGCAAGGCCACGGCGATCGGCAGCGCGTCTTCATCTATCTGGAAGCGCGGGCTATGGTGCGGCTCGGTCATGCCTTTAGCCCGGTTGCCGGCGCCGACGAACACGTAGGCGCCGGGCGCGGCTTGCAGGAAGAACGCACAATCCTCGGCGCCCATCAAACGGTAATCGCTGCGCACGCGCGCGGCGCCGAAAAGCTCGGTGGCCGTCTGTCGCACGATCTGCGCCATGGCCGGATCGTTCACCAGGGCCGGGGTGCCGGCCTCCGAGAAGGTGACGTTCGCCTCTACGCCCAGCGCGAGGGCGACACTCTCGGCGATCTGCCGGATGCGCGCGCGCAACAACTGCAGCGTTTCGTCCTTGAAGGCGCGGATGGTGCCCTGCATCTCGACTAGGTCGGGGATGATGTTGGGCGCCGTGCCGCCGTGGATGCTGCCGACCGTCACGACGCCTTGATCCAACGGGTCTAGGTTGCGGGCGACGATGGTCTGTAGCGCGGTGACGATGTGCGCCGCGGCGACGACCGGGTCGGCGCCCAGGTGCGGTGCTGCGCCATGCGCGCCGCGCCCGCGCACCGCGATGCGATATGCGCCGCTGGCCGCCATCGTCGGCCCGTCGGTCATCCCGATGGTGCCCACCTCCTCGGTCGCCCAGACGTGCATGGAGAGCACGCGGTCCGGCTTCGGATTCTCGAGCACGCCATCACGGATCATCGCCAAGGCGCCGCTGACGATCTCCTCAGCAGGCTGAAAGACGAATTTGGCCACACCGCCCCACGCCCCGCGATGCCGGGCCAGCAGTTCCGCGACGCCCAGCCCAATCGCCGTGTGGGCATCGTGGCCGCAGGCGTGCATCTTGCCGTCGTAACGCGACTTGAACGGCGTGTCCACGGCCTCTTGGATCGGCAGCGCATCCATGTCGAAGCGCAGCAGCAGCGTGTGCGACCGAGCAGTCGTCTGCCCGCCTTCGAGCACGCCGACCACGCCGGTTTGGCCGACGCCGGTCTGCACCTCATAACCGAGTTGGGCGAGCCGCTCGGCGACGATGCCGGCGGTGCGCACTTCCTGAAAGGCCAGCTCCGGGTGTTGATGCAGGTCGCGACGCACGGCGATCAGCCTGTCGCGCATCGCTTCGGCTTCTTCACGCAGGCGGTTGAGTTGAATCATGCTTCCTCCTGCGCTAAGGATACACGCTCGCCGCCGCCGGCGCTCATCAGGCGTGCGATCGCCTGCGCCCAGCGCATGAAGCAGCGCTCAAAAGCCGCCGGGCACAACAAGATGAACACCCGCCGAAAGGGGTCATGCAAGGGAATCGTTGCGCTTGGCTGCTCAGACAGGGAGCGCTCTTGGAGGAAGGCGATGGCGTCTGCCAACGGCGCCGGCATCGCCTCATCTGCAGCTTGATCTGACTTGTCCCGCTCGCGCAGGAACGCAACCAGGTCGGCAACGAGTTGCTAAGCCGCAGGAGACAGCGACTCGAAATCGCGCAGCAGTTGGTCGCTCAGCATCAGCACAGCACTGTAGCGTAACAAACCTCATCGTGAAGAAGAGAGAGTGGCTATATCAAGGGGCGGGCTCGTCGCTGGGCGAGAGCCCGCCCCCTAGCTCGGCTCAAGGCGAGCGCCTCACAAGCGGCAGATAGACCCTCGCTACATCCACCACATTCACTGGCGTGCTGTGCTGGAGAGGCCGACCGTCGCCCAGCTGGCCATAGTTGTTACTCCCCCAGCACTTGACCCCGACGCTGGTTCGCGCGCAGGTGTGATGTTCTCCAGCAGCGATGGCGATTACCCCGCTGGAGAGCCCGAAGACATCTGCGGGCGCGGGGCGAATCGTCGTCGTTCCGTCGCCCAGCTGGCCGTGGTTGTTCAGGCCCCAGCACTTGACCCCGCCGCCGCTGGTCCGCGCGCAGGTGTGCGCGCCGCCAGCAGCGATGCCGATCATCCAGCCGGAGAGCCCGTAGACATCCACGGGTGTGCTGCTG
>JANWVF010000110.1 GCA_025056965.1 Thermoflexales bacterium
GTTCGATATCCTGGCCAGCGGCACGCGCCGCGAAGAGCTGTTGCTGGGCGAGAAGACCGCGCAGCGCACCTACCTCATGCGCCGCATGCTCAGCCAGTTGATGGCTCCGCAGCCCCAAGGCGCCGGCTACGACATTACGACGGCGATGGAAGCCTTTCTGCAGCGCTTCTCTAAGACTAAGAATAACGAAGAGTTTCTTGCCTCGCTAACGAAGGACATCGCATAGTTGCGCTTTAGGCGATGGAAGACTTCGACCTCGATAGGTTCGAGCTCGATAAATCCGATCGCATTACCTGCAGGATCGCCCATGGCATCTATCGCATTCTGCACAACCGCAGGGTCGTGGGCGAAGAGTTGTGGGGAATCTTCGGCCTGCTCAGCGGTGGCTACCGGCTGATGACCGAGATTGATCTGAGATGGCCGGTGCCCAACCAGCAACGAGCGCAGCTAGACCTGGATTCGTCTTGGTCGGCGCGCAAGCTATGGGTGCAGCTAGACCTGGAAGGGCGGCGGCGCGTTGCGCGCTATATGCCGGACAATGCCGAGCTGGAGATCACCATCTATGAGGAGCCGCTGCGCCATGCTGATCTCGGTCGCATGCCGCACGAACAGCAGCTGCAACTTTCGGTGATGACGAGAGCCAGGCGCGTCTATGCTGCCAGAGCAAGCTATGGACCGCACATCTTCCTTGACTACGGCTCAACGCTGCTCAACTTTGCCCATCTGCAGCGTTTAAGGCATTTGAAGCCGGGGTCTCAGGCACAAATTGAGACCGTCGTCGTAACTCAACCTTTGCTCGAGCCTCTGAGCCTATCACAGACTTACTGCTACGTGCGCGACGAGCAGATCACATCCCCAGTCGAGCCATTCATGATCGCGCGGCGCTATACCATCGAGGAACACGTCGCGGGCAAAGACAAGGATCACATGCCATTTACCACGCTATGGGCCGACCCATACGGCGTGATCATCAAGCAGGATGTCTTGCTTGGGAAAGAGACGCACGGGTGTGAGCTGGTGAACTATCGCTGGATCGGCGAGAAGGTTTAAATCAACTCGCCTTTGCTCGGCCCATCGCCTGCCTCTGAAGAAGCGCCAGCAGCCGATGACAAATTAGGAGAGTAGAGGACAGCGCTGGGCACGACGGACAGAAGGCAGCCGATGGAGTAGCTGATGGCGTTGCCATCAACTACCACCCACGCAGCCCGGCGCCACGCCTGCCGCCCGTGTGTCCGCCACCGAGGCATCCTGGAGTGGAAGCGAACGGCGCGTGATCATCGGGTGATGCTTTGCACGCCAGCGGTGATGATGCCGAGCAAAGGCGCCGGCAACAAGCCAAAGATGAACACTGCGGCGACGCTGATGGCGGCAGCCAGCGAACGCGGCGCATTGGCCGGGATCGGCTCGCCTTCGGTTTGCGGCTCGCGCATGAACATCGTCATCACCAGCCGCAAGTAGAAATACGCCGACACCACGCTAGTTAGCACGCCGACCACGGCCAACCAGGTCAGCCCGGCAGCGACTGTTGCGCTGAATAGGAAGTATTTGCCGACAAAGCCGGCCGTCGGCGGGATGCCGATGAGTGAGAACATCGCGATGGCCATTACGATGCCCAGCAGTGGCTTGCGGCGGCTAAGGCCGGTGTAGGCGTCGAAGGTCTGGTTCTCCTCCGCGCCGCTGCCTACGGCAGTCATCACGGCGAAGGCGGCCAACGTGGTGAAGGCATATGCGGCCAAGTAGAAGAGCACGCCTACCACGCCTGACTCGCTCCCTGCTGCGACGCCGGCCAGCGCGTAGCCTGCATGCGCGATGCTGGAGTAGGCTAGCATGCGTTTGATGTTGTTCTGCACCAGCGCAGCGACGTTGCCCACAATCATGGTCAGCGCGGCGATCGCGGCCACGATCGGTTGCCACTCCGGCAACAAAGGTTGAAAGCCGAACATGAACACGCGCAGTAAAGCTGCGAAGCCGGCTGCCTTGGTCGCGGTGGCCATGAACGCGGTCACGGTCGTCGGCGCGCCTTCGTATACGTCGGGCGTCCACATGTGGAACGGCGCTGCGGCGACTTTGAAGCCCAGCCCGACTAAGATCAGCGCGGCCCCAGCGAAGAGCAGCGCTGAGTCATACGCAGGCGCGCCATTCGTGCTGAGGATGGCCGATAGCGCCGGCAGCGAGGTGGTGCCGGTGGCGCCGTATACCAGTGCGATGCCGTATACCAAGAACCCTGAAGCAAACGCGCCCGTCAGGAAGTACTTCATCGCCGATTCCTCGCTCTCCAACCGCGGTCGGGCAATACCGCACAAGATGTAGAGGGGGATCGAGAGCAGCTCAACGGCCAGGAATGCTGTCAGCAGGTTCATCGCGTGGCCCATCAGCATCATGCCTCCGACGGAGAACAGCATGAGCGCGTAGAACTCGCCGCGCAAAATGCCGCGCACCTCGTTGTAGCGCAGCGCCATGAGCACCGCGAGGACGCCGATGGCAGCCAGCAGCGCGTCCAGGAAGAAGGCATAGCCGTCAGCGCGCACCATATCGCGGAACGCGTTGAATGGCGCAGCGCTCATCAGGAGGAGCGCGACCAGGCCAGCCACGACGAGCGTGCCGACGGATAGCCAAGCCGTCACGGACTTTCGCTCGGCCGGCAGCGCTAGGTCAATCAGCAGCAGCGCGATGCCGCCGACGGTGACGACAAGGAAGGGAAGAACTGCGATCAGATCGTTAGCGGACATAGTGTAGTGTTGACAACAGAGCGAATTGTAGCGCCTTCTTCGTTCAGGAAGGCGCTCGGACGTCGAGAGCGCATGAGGGGGTCATACATTTTTCGCCGTCAGCTGAAAGCGCAGGCCATCAGCGGCGATGAAATCGTAGAGCACGCCGTCGTCATCGCACCAGAATTGCGCCGTGGCGTGCGCTTGTCCGTTGGCTTGGGTCGCGATCTCGTAATGTTGCAACATCATCTCCCCGAAGCGCGTGGAATGGCTTTCATCCGGCCGGCGACGGTAGATTTGCCGAACCGCAGTCGGTTTGAACGTAATTGCGTCGAGTAAGAAGGCGTCGAACGCTCGCGATTGACCCGGCTGTAGCCGGCTGCGCCAGACAGTGACCATGACGCACAGTGGCGTCGTCCAGCCGATCTCGATGTCTTCGCGCCAGGCGATGCGCTTTTCATGGATTTCAGCTTGGTGTCGCCAGCAGATCGTCGCCTGGTCGCGATGCTCGCCTGACACGCAGATGCGGCTTTCGCGCTTACCGAAGAGACCGTGGATGGTGAACTCGATCAGTCGGAGCTGCGGGTCGAGCACGATCGTCATGGCGTCGCTGCGCGGCTCATCGAATGGCGCCACGCGCACGGTCTCGTTGTCTACGCGGATCGAGGCGTCGGGCATGCGGATGGCTTGCCATCGTTCGTCTGCGATCACGTCGCCGGACGGCGCGAAGGTCTGGTAGATGCCTTTGCGATTGGTGCTCAGCACAGGATGGCCCATGCGCAGTGATGTGAGTCGCATTCGGTCGCGCGACGAAGGCTAGAATATGCACGCGGCACGCGGCGCATTATAGATGGATGTGGATATCACCGTTGGCATCGTCAGCCTGTTCGCGTTGATCCTGATCAACGCTTTCTTCGTCTTTGCGGAGTATAGCGTAGCAGTCTCGCGCAAAACGCGCATTGCCGAGCTTGCGGATAAAGGCAACGCGCGAGCGAAGTTGATTCTCAATGTGATGCAAGACCCGGACCGCTTCTTCGCCGCAACACAAGTGGGGGTCACCATCACGTCACTGGCCGTCGGCGCGCTGAGCGAGCCAGCTTTTAGCCGCTTACTAAGTGGCCTGTTTGCGACGTTCGAGGGGGCTGTGCCGTTCGTCCGCGGCATCGCCGCCTTTCTCGGCACGGTCAGTGGCCTGTTGATCGCCTCGTATTTCCAAATTGTGTTCGCTGAGCTTGTGCCTCGTTCGATCACCCTGCGCGCAGCGGAGCGCGTTGCGCTGATCGTCGTCCCGCCGATGAACGCGTTGGCGATGCTCTTTCGCCCGTTCGTCGGACTGCTCAAAGGTTCATCGCGCTGGGTGTTGCGCGCGCTGGGTTTTCGGGCGGATGCGGAGGCCGAGCGGCTGCACACCATTGAGGAATTGCGCATGCTCATCGAGGCCAGCGAGCGCGGCGGCGCGATCGAGTCGGAGCAGGGTGAGATGCTCAGCAAAGTCTTTACGTTTGGCGACACGACCGTGCGTGAGGTGATGATCCCACGCACGGAGATGATCTGCGTCAACGTCGAGGCGTCGTTGCAGGAGGTCGGGCACATCTTCTCCACGCATGCCTACAACCGGCTGCCGGTATACGAAGAATCGCTCGACCACATTATCGGCGTCCTGCATATCAAAGACCTGTTGCGGGCGCTGCTGTCATCCACGCGCGTGCCGTCCATTCGCCAGCTCATGCGCGAGCCGTTCTTCGTGCCGGATACGCAGCGCGCCGACGAATTACTGCAGCAGTTCCGCGCCCGGCGTGAATACATGGCGGTCGTCCTGGATGAATACGGCGGCACGGCCGGGCTGGTCACGCTGAACGACTTGGTCGCGCGCATCGTCGGCGAGGTCGGAGATGCCGTTGCGTCAACCCTTCCGGATATTCAGCAAACCGGCGACGGCAGCGTGCTGATCAATGGCCTCATGACCATCGGCGACGTGAACGATGCCTTTGGGCTGAGCCTGGAAGATCCCAATTACGACACGATCGGCGGGTTCGTCATGGGCCAGCTCGGTCGCATCCCCGTCGTGGGCGACTCAGTCGAGCTTAAGTCGCAGGGGGTGGTGCTTTCCGTCGAGGAGATGGACAAGCTGCGCGTGGCGCGGTTGCGCCTGCGGCGGATCGCCGGAGACTTTCCCACGCGCAAACCTTGAGCTACCCGTCACGAGCCTAAGTTGCCGTTATTCTTGAAGCACAAAGGGTAAGTAGGCTGGCTTGTCACGGATCTCCGAGCGCAGCCGATAGATCGTGCCGCTGTAGCTCACCAGGTAGAGTTCTCCGTTGACGTCTTCGCCGAACGACGAGATGTTGTAGCCAGTGTCACGGATGAAAGCGCTTGTGAACGGTGCGCCGGGCGACGGTCTCCAGGCGGCGAATAGTTTGCCCGAGACATAGTCGCCGTAGAAGTAGACCCCGTTTAACCAGGGGAAGTCCGAGCCGCGATATACGTAGCCACCGGTCACTGAGCCGCCTAAGCTGCGGCCGTAGTCTGTGATCGGCATCGTGGGCGCGATGCCGCTGGGCGGGCAATCGAACGATCCGCCGATGCTCGACCCGTCGCTGTAGGGAATGCTGCCCTCGTACTGGCTCCAGCCGAAGTTGAGGCCGGCCGATGCGCCGGCCGGCACAAAGTTGATTTCCTCTCGTGCGCCTTGTCCGACGTCGGCGATATATAGGTCGCCGGTTTGTCGGTCGAATGAATTACGCCATGGGTTGCGCAGTCCGATGGCCCATACTTCCGGACGCTGCGTAGTGGTGAAGATATTACCGGCAGGGATGGTGTAAGTGATCTGCCCAACGACGTTCAGGCGCAGGATCTTCCCGCGCAGGTCGCCGGGGTCCTGGGCTGCGCAGAATGGGTCGCCCCCACCGCCGCCGTCGCCGACGGCCGCGTAGAGATGGCCGTCGGGGCCGAAGCCGATCCAACCCGCGTTGTGGTTGCCATAGATGGGGTGGGGGATGGTCAATAGAATCTGCCCACTGCTGGGGTCGGCGACATCCGGGTCGCTGGAGACGCGGTAACGCGCGATTACCTGATCGCCTGACTTGTTGGTGTAATACACGTAGAAGCGGCCGGTCGTCGGATAGTCCGGCTCGAAGGCTAGGCCGAGCAGGCCGTCTTCGCCGCAGCACAGCACCAGCGCCGTCAAGTTCAGGAAAGGCGTGCCGAGCACGCTGCCGTTTTTAATGATCTTGATCACTCCTCTCTGCTCGACGACGAACAACCGCGAATCCCCAGCGTGGGTAACGAAAACGGGCGAATTGAAACCGCTCGCTACCGGCTCGAAGCCGATGCTTACGATGATTGAGTTAGGTGGAACGATAGTTGACGACCGTGCACTTGCGTAGCCGAGTGCCTGGGCAGTGCGCAGGGGTTGAAGAATGGCCGCGCAAAGCGCCAACGCGACTGTGATCGGCAGAAGCCGACGACATGCGGTTGACTTAATAGACAGGCGAGAAGCCGACATGTCGGTCCTCCTGACAGGGTGTCATTCTTGTTCCAATGCAGCTCAATGCGCCCTAATCGCCCTGACATTGTAAGCCCTAACTGGGCGGCTGCACTAACTAATAGGTAGGCAGCGTCTTCGCCCTCAGCGGCCAGGACCGCTCCCTTTCGGACGCTCGCTCGCGGCTTTCGGCTAGATGGCAATCTATCGAAGCCAGCGATGAGCGTGAGAAGACGTCGGCGAAGGGTGAGCTATCCCTGCGCTTGAGCGCTTTCGCTGGGTTGCGCGCACGAGGCTCAGGGCGATGGCACGCCCCACACGATGAGGGTGTTGTCGCTTGCAACGGACACGAGTGTCTTCCCGTCGGGCGCAAAAGCAACATGACGCAGGCTGTGGTCCAGTGGGTTGGTCACAACCCAGCCACGGTTTTCGTCGGCCAGGTCGAACAGCAACAGCGGATAGTCTGTGCCGACTGCGGCCAGCGGCAAGCCACTAATAGGTGAGAGCGCTAGGTCGAAGTAGCGATTCCCGCTCTCGATATAACGTCGCACTTCGCGCCGTGTGACATCCAGCACGGCCAACTCGCTCCGACGGTTCTCAGCGGCGACGACTAGGGTGGTACCGTCGGGGGAAAGTGCGAGGCTCACCGGTTTGCTCGAATGTTGGCCGATTTCCGTCCACGAATCCAGCCGCCGGCCATCGACGGCATCCCAGAAGGTCACTGCTCGCCCGTGCGCAGCAACGAGCGCGCGCCCGTCTGGCGTGAAGGTTGGCCCGGCGACTTGCCCATCGAGTCGTTCCAGCACTTGCAGGCGACGCGGCTCGGCGGCACGCCACAGCTTGATTGTGCCGCGTTCCTGGTTGTGCTCGCGCAGACCAAGGGCTAACGTCGCGCCGTCCGGTGAGAACGCTAGTCCGGCTAAGAGGCTGCCCGGCTCGCTGAACTCGGCCAACTTCTGGCTGCTGTTGGCATCCCAGATGCTGACGATGCAGTTGGTACTCAAAGCAGAGTTCGGCGGGGCAATGTGGAATCCGATAGCCACTCGCGCCCCGTCTGGGGAAATCGCTATGAGCTCCGCCGAGCGGATTTCGTTGCTCGGCACGAGGCGCTCGCCGATCGTTCGTACGATGCGCCCTTCACTCATGCGCCAGAGGCGGACGAGGCCGGAGCTTTCGCCGAGCCCAAGGAGATCCGCCGATGTTGCGAAGGCTGCGTCAATGTATAGCGGTAGGTGGTCGAGGCTTTGGACGCGCCAAGCCTCCTCCGTTCTGACTGGCGTCCAGCGCTCCACGTAGTTATCCATCCACTCCAGGAAGAGCGCCTGTTCGCCGATCGCCAGCCCCCCGAGCCAGATTTCACGCCACTCTGGCATACCGGTAGCGACGCGATGCTGAACCTGCGAGCCGTCGCGCAGGTTGCGGATTTCGACCACGCCCCCGGTTAGTCCGATGGCCAGCCGGTCTCCGGCTGGTGAAAGCGCCATCTCGCGCACTGCTTGGTAGTTGCCACGATAGGTCTCGATCACACCTGTCGACGCCACGTCGCCCTGACCGGCCGAGGCGAGCTGGATCGTCCCATCCTGCAGCAGGATGGCCAGTTGTCGGCCGTTCGCGGAGACCGCGACATGCTCTACGTCGGCGGGATAGCGCAGCGCATTCACTGCGCCGCTGTCCGGATCGAGCGTCGCCAGCCCTTCGCCCTGCGAGAAAAGCAGCCGTCCGTTTGCCAGGAAGTGGAGCGCGAACGGATGGCGATTAGGGCGCGTGATCGAAAGCGTGCGCTCGATCTGCCCGCGCTGCGTGTTGATGATCGCAATTTGTCCCGTCTGCCCGCTGTCGAACAGGGTCGTGGCGAAGCGCTCCCCTCGCGGCGCGAGCGCAATGTGTTCGGCGTAACCTTCGGCCGGGTTGTCCCAGCGGCGCAGTTCCCGGCCGCTCATCGCGTCGAGCAGAATGAAGTCCGTGCGCCCGTCAACATACGTCCCGCTGCTGCGCACGATGGCTAGCGTTTCTCCGGTTGGCGAGAACGCCACGTCGGTCACGTTCGCGTCGTCCAAGAAGTCGGCCATCGCGTACTGTGGGCTTAGCTGCGCTGCATCGTAGACGTGCACGCCGGTGGCGGCGACGATGGCGAGAAGCCGCTCGTCGGGCGAGGGGAGAAGCTGGCGGATACTGCCGCTACCTAGCCGCGCCAGCGGCGCGACGCGCGCCATAGTATCGAGCGTGATCGCCTGCTCGGGGATACGGATGGCCGGCAGGACGGTGACCGGCGGCGCAGGCGTGACGGTGACATTTGGGGTGCGCTGCGGGGTAGCCGGCGCGCATGCAGCCAGCACCAAGCTGCATGCCATCCCCCATCGTTTTACCTCAGTTAGGACAGCTATACGCCCCATCCCCCACGACGGCACTGCACGTTCGCACATGATTCAGACCTCCTGAGTCGAAGGATAGCCCAGAAATATGCGGCGTGGGTGTGGGCGAAATCATGGGGGAAAGCCCGCGGCGAATGGCTTAATGGGCATAGTAGAGTGGATGAGTATGATCGCTCGGAGTGCTTGTAACCGAGACTCTTAGCTCGTTGATGGTTGCTTTCTCCGCTGGCGTCGCTGGTATAGCGGCGGAACAGACGCGCTGTGCTATACTCACGGACGACAACTGAATACGTCGAGGTGACCCGATGTCTGCGCAGTTGCGCAGGCTGAAAAGCTCGGAAGCTAGGGCTTAAAGGTGGAAGCCGGTGAAAGTCCGGCGCTGTGCCGCAACTGTAAGCGCGCCGCTGAGCGCGCGAGCCAGGATGCTTGCCTCGATGAGACTTGCGTTACCTTCTCGGGAACAAGGAGGTGGAGCATGGCCAATGCACCGTGAACGCGGTGTGTGTCTTGGTTGACTCGTTTCCAAACCCCGCTTGAGAAGGCGGGGTTTTTCGTTCGCCATGACTGCTCGATCCGCCGGCGTGCCCGTTCGGGCGCGCGTTCATAGCCGTCTGCGATTTAACCATGTCACACACCGTAAACAAATTCTCAACCTTTCATCGTCTGCTAGCTACGACTCTATTGGCAGCGGCGCTGACTGCCTGCGCCGTGCCTGTGCCGACTGTCACGCCTGCACAGCCGCAAGAGCCGACTCAAGCCGCACCTACGGCAACGCTGGAGGCTACTGCTACGCCTCAGCCGACCAGCACGCCTGCGCCGGCCGTCGAGGCTCCGACTGCCAACATCACCGATGGCTGTGCCGAGACCTACAGCCCCGACGTTGACTACTTCCCGGAGAAGGTCACCGTCGAGGACGCCACCGGTTTCACGGTGGAGTACTTCAAGAACTACAAAGTCGTCACCGTGCTCAAGCCCTGGAGTGGGGCCGAGCAGCAGTTCAAGTACGTCATCGTGCAGTGCGGCACGCCTGCACCAACCGACGTCGGTGACGCCTTGGTGATCCAGGCGCCGGTCAAGGACTTGATTGCGATGAGCACTACGCACTTACCACACTTGGAGAAACTGGACGTGCTCGACCGCCTGCTGGGCCTGGACAGCTTCCTGTATGTGAACAACCCTAAGGTGCGCACGCTGATCGAGGCCGGCGCGCTGGTCGAGATCGGCGGTGGAGCCGAGGTCAACATCGAGAAAACCATCGCCGCCCAGCCCGATCTCGTGATGACCTACGGGGTGGGTGACCCACAATACGACGCTCATCCCAAGTTGCTGGAGGCCAAGATCCCCACTGTGCTGAACGCCGAGTACATGGAGGGCACACCTCTGGGCCGCGCCGAGTGGATCAAGTTCACCGCGCTGTTCTTCAACAAGGAGGCCAAGGCACAGGAGGAATATGCCGGCATGAAGCAGCGCTACCAAGCCGTGGCCGAAAAGGTCAAGGCTGCAACGACCAAGCCCACCGTCATCTCCGGCATGGCCAGCAAGGACAAGTGGCGCGTGCCGGGCGGCGGCAGCTATGCTGCGCGGCTCATCGCTGATGCCGGCGGCGCTTACCTCTTCGCCGATGACACCAGTGCCGGCAGCCTCTCGCTGACTTTCGAGGAGGTGTACGACAAAGCTGTCAAAGCGGAAGTATGGCTGTTGACCAGCTTCCAGCGCTACGACAGCATCAAGGCGATCTTGGATGAAGAGCCGCGCTACGCCGAACTGGCCGCCGTGAAGAAAGGCAACGTCTGGAACTACGACAAGCGCATCAACGAGAACGGCGGCAATGACTACTAGGAGACCGGCGTCGGCAATCCCGACATCCTACTGGCCGACCTGGCCAAGATTCTGCATCCCGAATTGATGGCTGGCCACGAGCTGGTCTTCTGGCGTCAAATTCCGACCTAGCCGACGCAGTAGTGGCTCGATCTCTCACCAAAGCCAACTCTTGTTTTGTGCAGTTGGCTCTGGCCTAAGGCGTTCGACGCCTATGCAACCCATCTCGTCAACAAGGATGAAAAGCAATGAAGACTAACCTTCGCAGATCATTTGCCTTACTTGTGATCGCAAGCGCGATCGGTGCTGCCATGTCCAGCTATGCCCCGACAGTTTCAGCGCAGGGGCTCGGATACATTCGCGGCATCGCTTTTGCGGATGCCAATGGCAACGGCAAACGCGACATCGGCGAGCGGGCGCTCGACGTTGCCCGCTTTAAGATCACCAACGGCGGCAACTTCTGGCGCTGCGGCGCGGTGTTCGGCGAGACGCCGTTCCAAGTTCCCGTCCGCCCGGGCACATACTTCGTGATGCCAATTGCCGGTCCCGGCGAGTATCCGACCGTGCCCGTGATCCGAGTGACCGTCGAGGCCGGTAAGTCTGCCGAGGCAGATTTGCCTTTTGGCTCGAACCCGCTGGCCGTCGCAGAGAACTGCGGCGCATATCAACCCAAGCGAACGGCGCGCGTGCCGATGGGCGTCGTCGAGAGCGCGAACGGCGCCGGGCTGACGACGTTGACGCGCCTGATTGATCAAGCCGGCCTATTTGAAACTCTGAGCGGTCGCGGGCCGTTCACCGTGTTCGCGCCGACCGACCTGGCATTCGCCCAGTTCACCGAGGAAGAGCTTGAGGCGTTGCGCGCGGATCGGTCGCGCCTGCGTGCAGTGCTTACCTATCACGTCGTCCCCGGCCTGTTCAAGGCCGATCAGGTTGCCAAAGCGCTGGGCTTAAGCACGGTCAACGGCAAGCTCTTGATCGTGCGAACCGAAGGCTCAGATGTCTTTGTGGGTGAGGCGCGCGTGATCAGGACGGATATCACCGCAGCCAACGGCGTGATTCACATCATTGATGGCGTGCTTATGCCCTAGCACAGCACCTGTGCATCAACTCAGCAAACAGATCGTTCACGTTTGATTAGGGATGGAGAAAGCTATGTCACACGCTTCCAAGAACCCACGACACGTTCGCATTCACACTTTGGCCCTGCTGCTCGCAGCAGCGCTTACCCTTAGCATTGCGCCTGCGCATGCCGGCGCAGTACCTCGACCTGCCCAAGCGGCAAATCTGGTCAACGGCTGCGTGCAAACCTACAGCCCTGCGGTGGACTACTTCCCGCAGAAGGTGAAGGTGGAGGATGCTACGGGGTTCACGGTGAAGTACTTCAGGAACTACAAGGAGGTCACCGTGCTCAACCCCTGGCGCGGCGCAAAGGAACAGTTCAAATACGTGCTCGTCCAATGCGGCACCCCGCAACCTCAGGGCATCCGAAACGCAATCGTGATCGAAGTGCCCGTTGGGCGTGTGATCGCGATGAGCACGACTCACTTGCCGCACCTCGACAAGCTCGGGCTGCTCGACCGTCTGATCGGCATGGATACCTTCAAGTATGTCAACAACCCCAAAGTTCGTGCGATGATCCAACGTGGCGGCATGGTCGAGATCGGCGACGGTCCACAAGTGAGCATTGAAAAGACCGTCGCAGCCGAGCCGGACATCGTGATGACCTTCGGCGTTGGTGATCCTAGGTCCGATGCACATCCCAAGTTGCTCGAGGCCGGCATTCCCACGGTGATCAATGCTGAGTACATGGAAGGCACACCGCTTGGGCGCGCCGAATGGATCAAGTTCACCGCGCTGTTCTTCAACAAAGAGGCGGAGGCGCAGAGGGAATATGCCCAAATGAAGCGGCGCTATCTGTCCGTCGCAAACCGAGTGAAGAACGTCGCCAATCGGCCTGTGGTGCTGCAGGGCGTCGTCAGCCGAGACCGCTGGCGCGTGCCCGGCGGCGGCAGCTATGCTGCGCGTCTGATTGCCGATGCCGGCGGCAAATACCTCTGGTCGGACAACACCGAGGCCGGCAGCCTCTCGCTCACTTTTGAAGAAGTCTTCTTCCGCGCCACGCAGGCCGACGTGTGGTTGCTCGCCAGCTTTCAGCGCTTCAACAGCATCAAGCAGCTCGTTGACACAGAACCGCGCTATAGCGGCGTAGGTGCTGTCAAGAAGGGGCAGGTGTGGAACTACGACAAGCGCTTAAATGAGAACGGCGGCAACGACTACTGGGAGACCGGCGTCGCCAACCCAGACCTCCTGCTCGCCGATCTCGTCAAAATCCTGCACCCGAACGTTTTGCCCAATCACGAGCCGGTG
This sequence comes from Thermoflexales bacterium, assembly GCA_025056965.1. Classification (GTDB taxonomy): domain Bacteria; phylum Chloroflexota; class Anaerolineae; order J036; family Brachytrichaceae; genus JAAFGM01. The sequence continues at coordinate 12,750 of JANWVF010000110.1, forward strand.
TTCTGGCGACAGCTCACCGCTGAACCGACTCAATGAAGGTGCAACTTTCCTCGGCAGAGGCTGGCTGGACACGTGCTCCAGCCAGCCCATTCCCGCCGCTGCGCATGCGCCGCGGCATCCTGCTGCTGCTGATCGCGTTCACCGGCGCCGCATTCATGCTGTCTTTGGCGATCGGCGCAGTCAGCATTCCGCTCGATGAGGTGCTGCGCGTGCTGCTCGGCGGGCAAGCCAGCAAAGACACTTGGCAGACGATCGTCCTCACCTTTCGCCTGCCGAAGGCGATCACCGCGCTGTTGGCCGGCGCAGCCCTGAGCGCCGCCGGCCTTCAGATGCAGACGCTCTTCCGCAATCCGCTGGCCGATCCGTTCGTGCTCGGCATCAGCAGCGGTGCAAGCTTGGGCGTGGCGCTGGTCGTGCTCGGCGGCGCGGCCGTCAGCGCCAGCGTCTTCGGGCGCACGGCATTCCTGGGTGAACTCGGCTTGGTCGGCGCGGCTTCGCTCGGCGCGGCTGCCGTGTTTGCGCTGGTGCTCGCCATCGCCCGCCGCGTGCAGAGCGTGATCACGCTGCTGGTGCTCGGTTTGATGGTCGGCTACCTCGCCAGCGCCGTCGTCAGCGTGCTGATCTACTTCAGCCTTCCCGAACAGGTCAGCGCTTACATCAACTGGACGTTCGGCAGCTTTGGCGGGGTGACCTGGCAGCAGATGCGTGCCTTCGCGCCTGCGCTGCTGGTCGGCCTGGGGACGGCACTGCTCACGGTGAAACCGCTCAATGCGCTGCTGCTGGGCGAAAACTACGCCCGCAGCATGGGCGTCAACGTGCGCGTGGTGCGTTGGTGGGTGACGGCGAGCGCCTCGCTGCTGGCGGGCGCCGTGACGGCCTTCTGCGGCCCAATTGGGTTCATCGGGATCGCCGTGCCGCACTTGTGCCGAGCGCTGTTTGCCACCAGCGATCATCGCGTGCTCATGCCTGCCTCGCTGCTGCTCGGCGGCGGCTTGGCGCTGATCTTCGATCTGATCAGCCAGATGCCCGGCACGCGTGCTGCCCTGCCGCTCAACGTAGTCACTTCGGCAGTCGGCGCCCCCGTCGTCTTGTGGATCGTGATGCGCCGGCAAAGTTTTGGGAGGATTTAAGTGGTGAACCGGTGGGAACAGGCAGGGTATGCGTTGGGCCAAATGCGCCGCGCATCGGAGCATTCCGAACCGGCGGAGCGTTCGCCGGACGCAACGGCGGCCATCTACGCGCGTGACCTGACTACGGGGTATCGGCAAGGTACGCGCGTGCGGGTCGTGCATCGCGGGCTTGGGCTTGCTTTGCCGCGTGGAAAGCTCACTGCGCTGCTTGGCCCGAATGGAGCCGGCAAAAGCACGCTGATGCGTACGCTCTCTGGGCTCCAGCCGGCGCTGGCCGGCGCGGTGTGGGTGGACGGCGTGCCGTTGCGCACGCTCTCGCCCCAAGCCATCGCGCGCAAGCTCGCCGTCGTGCTCACCGACCGCGTAGATGTCGGCTACATGACGGCGTATGCCCTAGCCGCGCTCGGGCGTCATCCCTACACTCGCTGGGATGGGTGGCTGACGCCTGAGGACGAGCAGATCGTCCAAGAGGCGATGCACGCGGCGGGCTGTGCGGGGCTTGCCGCGCGGATGGTCGCCGAATTAAGCGACGGCGAGCGCCAGAGGGTGATGATCGCCCGCGCCTTAGCGCAGCAAACGCCGATCATCTTTCTCGATGAACCTACGGCTTTTCTTGACCTGCCGCGCCGCATCGAGATGATGCATCTGCTGGCCGACCTAGCTCATCGCACCGGCCGCGCCCTGTTGCTCAGCACACACGACCTCGAACTAGCTCTCCGCTTTGCCGATGGCCTGTGGCTAATGGGCGGCGATGGCACGTTCGTCACAGGCACGCCGATGGAGCTGTTGCAGCGCGGCGAATTGCTGCGCGTCTTCTCCGGCGAGGGTCGCGAAGTACGGCGCTACCTACAGGACCTGCATCAGCGCTGGCAAGCAAAGGATTTGTCGGCAGATTGGCTTAAGGCCGAAACGCAAGGATCGCACGATAAACATCCTGTTTCACAGATAGGTGGCTGAGTGTGATCCAAGGGAATCGAGCAAGATCCGGGAGGGGAGGTCTCCGCCATGAAAAGGATTGCGCCGATTGGTTTGGAAATGCGCGATGTGGCGTATGCCTACCCCGGACAATCGGGTTGGGCCATCAACCACATCAATCTTAAGTTCGACGGCGGTCACAAAGTCGCCGTCGTAGGACGCAACGGGAGTGGCAAGTCCACTTTGCTCATGGTCGCCGCTGGTTTGCTGCGTCCGACGCATGGCCAGATATTCATCAACGGTCAGCCGGTCACGTTTGACCTGCAAGGTACGTTGGCCTTGCGTCGGCTGGTGGCAACGGTGCTAGTCGGCTGTGATGACCAGATCATGGACGCCCACTCCAACATGCGCGGCGTCACGCTGGACCTCTGGGATAGCACAGCGGCTCATACGCGACTGCGCGATGCAACCCTTGGTCAGCGCGTCGAGCAGGTGAATGAACTGCGCCGCATGATCAACGCCCTGTTGCGCCCGCGCCACGCGCTCAGCCTAGGTGAACAAGCGATCGCCGCGATGCAGAGCGCGCTGCGGCTTGAGGCCGCGATCTTGATCCTCGATCATGCCTTCGACGTCCTCGACCGATTCGAGCGCAATGAGTTGTTGCACCAGTTGGATGCCTTCGCAAACTGTGGAGGCCTCGTCTTGCTTTCCACACATGACATTGCAGCCGTGTGCGACTGGGCGAGCATGCTCTTGGTGATGGCGGGGCACGAAGTGGCGATGATGGCTCCACCGAATTGCATCCTCGCAGATTCGTTCTTGCGCCGCGTTGTCTTTGGGAAGGATCCTTCAGAACGTTGGGAGTTACACTGAGTTGAACAATTCCGCTCCTGTCCCTGCCGTTGTCATCGCTGCGCCTCAAAGCGGCAGCGGCAAGACCACGGTCACGGCCGGCCTGATCTGTGCCCTGGTCGGCCGCGGCTTTCGGGTCGTGCCTTTCAAAGTAGGCCCGGACTACATTGACCCTTCGCTGTTGGCACAGGCTGCCGGACAAGCCTGCCACAACTTGGACGTTTGGATGCTGGGCGAAGCCGGTGCGCTGGCCAGCTTTGCCCGCCGCAGCCGAGGCGCAGATTTGGCTGTCATCGAAGGCGTGATGGGGCTGTTCGACGGCGTGTCCGGCGAAGACGACGCGGCCAGCGCGGCACACGTCGCCCGCCTGCTGGATGCACCGGTAGTCTTGGTGTTAGACGCGCAGGCGATGGCGCGCACCGCTGCGGCCGTGGTGCGCGGTCTGAGCACGTTCGACCCGCGGGTGAACGTAGCCGGCGTCATCTTCAACCGCGTGGGGAGTTCGACGCACGCGACTATGCTGCGCGAAGCGGTGGAGCGCCACACCGGCGTACGGGTGCTCGGCAGCCTGATCCGCGACGACCGGCTCAAGCTGCCGGAGCGTCATCTCGGCCTCGTGCCGGCGGCCGAACGCGACGCTGCCGGCTGGATTGAGGCGGCGCGCATGGCCGTTGAGGGCGGCGTAGACGTTGATGCGCTGGTGCACATCGCCCGCGCCCGCCGACAGCAAATTACGCTTCCCCTGAACTCTGCCGACGGCGAATGCGCGCGGCCGTCATCTCGCCAGGCGCAACGTCCGCGCATTGCCGTGGCGCGAGACGAGGCGTTCAGCTTCATCTATCCCGACAATTTGGAACTGCTGGAGGCGGCCGGCGCCGAGCTGGCCTTCTTCAGTCCTCTGCGCGATCCGGATCTTCCGAAGGGCTGTGGCGCGCTCATCCTGTGCGGTGGCTTCCCCGAACTCTATGCCGCCCAGCTGGCAGCGAACGCAGGCGTGCGCAAGGCGATCGCCGATGCGGCCGCTGCCGGCATGCCCATCTATGCCGAATGCGGTGGCTTCATGTATCTGTGTGAGGCGCTGGTGGACCAGGCCGGCCTTCGCCATGCGATGTGTGGCGTGTTACCCGGCCATTCGGTCATGACTCCAAGGCTGACCCTCGGCTATCGTTTGGCGCGCGCGCCGCGCGACAACTGGCTATGGCGGGCCGGCGAGACGATCCGCGGCCACGAATTTCACTATTCAACCTGGCAGAAACCGAACGCGGCGCCGGAAGCAGCCTATACGCTGTTGCCGATGCACTACCAAAAGGACGCGCGTCCCGACGGCGCACAGGTCGGCAACGTCATCGCCTCCTACCTGCACCTGCACTTTTTGGCCAAGCCGGAGCTGGCCGAGCGGCTGGTGCGCGCAGCCGGCGAATGGTTAAGCCTTTGGCAATCGGAGACGACCTATGACACCGTTTAGCCCGCAAATCTCTGCGCTGACCGTCGAGCTGATGCCCGGCGTGCGCCTACGCCGCTTGCCGAACGCGCTGCACGTTGAAAGCGCCTACGATCTAATCTGCCTGAGCTCAGCGGTGCTGGGCGGCGGCATGCTGCGGACGCGCCATATCCTCAATCTGGGCCTGCCGCCCGACTACCGTTGTGGCAATCATCTGGCCGATCTTCGCCAAGCAGCGCTGCAACTCGGCATCGCCGAGCCGTTCGTCGGCCTCATGACTGCGGCACGCATCGCCGATGCTCAGCTCGTCGTCGAGCGCGATGAGGCCGCAACAGTCGCTGCCGTCGTCACGCTGGGGATAAGCCATCCCACGGCGGCGGGGATTAGCCCGTGCGCGCAGGTCATTTATCCCGGCACCATCAACACCATCGTCCTGGTGGACGCCGAGCTGTCCGCTGCTGCGCAGGTCAACGCGCTCATGACGGCCACTGAGGCCAAGAGCCTCGTCCTGGCCGAGTGCGACGTGCGCACGGCGGAAGGCCATTTGGCCAGCGGCACCGGTAGCGATGCGCTCGTCATCGCTCAAACGGCGCGCGGCAAACACTTTGAATACGGCGGTCCGATCTCGCACGTCGGCGCGATGATCGGCCGTGCCGTGCGCACGGCGACGCTCAATGCTGTGCGCGTATGGCGCGCGCGTCGGGCCGCCGAGGCGGCAGCGGCCGATCCGATTGTTCCCTAGAGCGTGAACCCGAACAAGGACGGCGACTATGACCCTATCCGAATCTGAGACGACCGAATCCCGAACCACCGATCGCTTCGGCATCGAGTTGGCCAACACGCCGCTCCGCACCGATCCCGACCGTGAGGCGAAGCGCAAGGCGGTGCGGGAAAGCCACAGGCCGAAAGGGCTGGTGATCGTCAACACCGGCAAAGGCAAGGGCAAGACCACGGCAGCCATAGGCATCCTCCTGCGCGCCTGGGGGCGCAACATGCGCGTAGGGGGCATTCAATTCTTTAAGCATGAAAAGTCGTCCTATGGCGAGCTGAAGGCGCTGGAGAAGATGGGCATCGAGCTGAAGCCGATGGGCGACGGCTTTACTTGGACCAGCAAGGACATAGACGAGACTAAGGCGAAAGCCCTGCACGGATGGGAGGTGGCCAAACAGAAAATTGCCGGTGGTGAATACGACGTGTTCTTGCTCGACGAGTTCACCTACGTGATGCATTTCGGCTGGTTGGACGCTGGCGAGGTCGTCGCATGGCTGCGCGCGCATAAGCCGCCGATGACGCATGTGATCATCACCGGGCGCGATGCGCCCGAGGCACTCATCGAATTTGCCGACCTAGTGACCGAAATGCGCGAGGTGAAGCATCCTTACCGCGACCAAGGCATTCGCGCACAGCCCGGCATCGAGTTCTGATGAACGTGTCTCAGCCTCACACCCGAGTCTTACGCAGCGACGGCAAATACATCAACCTGGTCTTAAAGACCGGGCATCTTTTCGTGTGCAAGGGTTGCTGCTGTGGCCATGTCGAGCGGGGACATGCGCCGGTGCCGGAAGCGCTGTATCACAACGAATGGGAACGCCGCAGGCTGCGCAACCGCGTTCACCTAACCATTGGGGGCTGCCTCGGCCCGTGTCCGCTGTCGAACGTGGTGCTGTTGAACTTCGCCGGCACCAGCCTGTGGTTTCAGTCGTTCAACACCGATTGGCAAGTGCTGGCGCTATATGACTACATCGAAGCGATGCTGGCGGCCAATCGGCTGTTGCCCGTGCCGGAGGCGCTGCGCCCTTTCGTCTTCAACTTCTACGCTTGGCAAAGCCAGCAGGCCGCGGCGGCCGCCGGCGAGGGTGCTATTGGCGAAGCCCCAGCGGCTGCGGAGGCATACGTCGCGCCCATCGTCGTGCTCTCTCATGCCGACACCGACTTGTTGGCGGTGCGCCGAGCACGCAGCGCGCTGCCGGACGACTTCCCGGCCGTGGCTACGCTGCCGCTGGAGCCGTTGCGCCATCCAGAGGCTCTGGCGCGCTTTGAGCGAGGCGAGCTGCGCGATGCTCAGCTCGTCTTGGCGCGCGTCGAAGGCGGATTAGAGAATGCGCCGCAGTTGCGGCACATCGCCGAGTTCTGCCGCCAGGCAGATCGCGTGTTCCTGTGCGTCTCGGCCATTCAGCCCGACCCGCAGCTGGATGCCCTCTCTACCGACCCGACCATCGCCCGTGAGGTCTACGCCTATTTGCAGGAAGGCGGCATAGAAAACGCCACCCAGCTCCTGTTGTTCCTCAGCGACCATTACTTCGCCACCGGCTACGGTTTTGCCCCTCCGCAGCTACAGCCGCGGCTGGGCATCTATCATCCGAAATTAGGCAGGCTATGCGACTTCGCCACGTGGCAGGCATATGCGCGCGCTGACCGTCCCACCATCGGGGCAATGTTCTATCGTGCCCATTGGCTGAGCGGCAACACCGCTTTTGTAGATGCGCTGGTGGCCGAAATCGAGGCCCAGGGCGCCAACGCGCTGCCTTTCTTCGTCAGCACCCGCAATGATCTGGCGACTCTGATTCGTGACTTCGGCCTGGGCGATGCGCAACCGATGGATGCGATGATCAGCACGGTGAGCTTCGCGATGTCACCGGAGGTCGCCGCACAGGCGCGCTTCCCCATCCTCCAGGCCATCACCGCCGGCACGACGCGCGAGCAATGGCTGGCCGCGCAGCGCGGCTTGGGACCGCTGGACACGGCGATGAACGTCGTGCTACCCGAGTTCGACGGTCGCGTGATCACCGTGCCGACCAGCTTCAAGCATGAGCAGGCCTATCTGCCCGACTTGGAGCGCGTCGCCCGGCTGGTGCGCCTGGCGCTGGGCTATGCCCGGCTGCGCCGCAAGCCTAATGCCGAAAAGCGGGTCGCTTTCGTGCTCACCAACAGCAGCGCCAAGGCCGGCAAGATCGGCAACGCCGTCGGGCTCGACGGCCCGGCTTCGTTGCTGCGCATCTTCGCCGGTATGCGCGAGCGCGGATACACCCTTCAGGATGTGCCGGAGGACGGCGACGCCTTGATGCATGCCATCATCTCTCGCGGCAGCTACGACACGGATTTCCTCTTGGACTTTCAGCGCCAACATGCCTTTCGCGTGCCGGTCGAGCGCTACGCCGAATGGAATGCCGAGCTGACCCCCTTTCAGCGCCGCTATCTGGACGAGCGCTGGGGCGGTCCTCCAGGTTCATCCTACGTGCACGACGGCGCGATACTCTTCAGCGCACTGGAACTGGGCAACGTCCTAGTGGCCCTGCAACCCCCTCGCGGCTATGCCGATGACCCAGAAGCCATCTATCACTCGCCTGACCTGCCGCCGAGCTACCAGTATCACGCCTTCTACCGTTGGCTGACAACCCCGCGCGAAGCCGGCGGCTGGGGCGCCGATGCCATCGTCCATATGGGCACCCATGGCACGCTCGAATGGCTGCCGGGTAAAGGCGTCGGCCCTTCGGCGGACTGTTTTCCGGATAGCTTGATCGGTGATGTGCCGTTCTTCTATCCCTATATCGTCAGCAACCCAGGCGAAGGCGCCCAAGCCAAGCGCCGCGCCCACGCCGTCATCCTGGATCACCTCATGCCGCCGCAAACGACGGCTGAGCTTTACGGCGAGTTGGCCGAGCTAGCTCAGCTCGTGACGGAATACTACGCCTGCGAGGCTACCAGCCCGGATAAGCTGCCGATCCTGCAATCGCAGATCTGGTCGTTGATCTGCCGCGCCCAGCTGGACAAGGAGATCGAGGCTATCTTGAAACGCCAGAACGCTAAACATAGCCACAGCTGGGATCCGACGCTCACCCCTGAAGGCATCCCGGTGCGCATCGTGGAGTTCAGCGGCAAAGAGTTCGCCCACATGATGGAGGACGTAGACGGCTATCTGTGCGAGCTGCAGAGCTTGCAAATTCACTGTGGCCTGCATGTCCTCGGGGAATCTCCGCGCGGCGAGATGCAAATAGACACTATGCACGCATTGCTGCATCTGCCGAATTTGGATGTTCCTTCGCTGCGCGCGGCCGTGGCAGCGGCGCTGGACGCCAGACTGGATCACGACTGGCGGCGCGGCAAAACCCAAGCCGATCAACGAGTGGACGCGGTCGCGCGGGCGCTCCTGCGCGCGCTGGCCGACCGTGATTTCGACGCTCGTCAGGTCGAAGCCATCGTCCAAGCGCACCTGCCCGACGCGCCAAACGCTGCCGAGATTGCCGCAGCGCTGCGCTATGCCTGCGCGCATATAGCACCGGCACTGGCCCGCACAAGCGATGAAATCACCAACCTACTGGATGCGCTGGAGGGCCGGCCTGTGCCGGCCGGGCCGGCCGGCGCGCCCACGCGCGGCATGGCCCATGTGTTGCCTACTGGTCGCAACTTCTTTACCGTGGATCCGCGCGCCTTGCCCAGCCCCACGTCCTGGCAGGTGGGCAAGCAACTGGCCGAAACCTTGGTCGAGCGCTACCGCGCCGAACAAGGCAGCTATCCGGAGCGCATCGGCCTCAGCATTTGGGGCACTACGGCCATCCGCACCCAAGGCGATGACATTGCGCAGGCGTTGGCATTGCTGGGTGTGCGGCCGGTATGGCAGCGTGAGAATCGTCGTGTCGTCGGCTTGGAGGTGATCCCATTAAGCGAGCTGGGCCGGCCGCGCGTGGATGTGCTCATGCGCATCACCGGCTTTCTGCGCGATGCCCTGCCGCACGTCATCGCGCTGTTGGACGAAGCGGCGCAGATGGTCATCAGCCTGGACGAGCCACTAGAGCAGAACGCGCCCCGGCGGCTCTATTTCGAGCGCTTGGCGTCGTTGATCAACGCCGGCATTGCGCCACAGGAGGCCGATCGCCGGTCGCGCTACCGCGTGTTCGGCAGCAAGCCAGGCGCCTACGGCGCCGGCATTCTGCCGCTGATCGAAGCCGGCAACTGGCAAGATGTGCGCGACTTCGCGCTGGCCTACGTGAACTGGGGCGGTTATGCCTACACGCGGAGCGAAGAGGGCACCGATGCGCGCGAGGACTTTCGCGCAGCGCTGGCCAAAGTGCAAGTGGCGGCCAAGAATCAAGACAATCGCGAACACGACATTTTCACCTATGACGACTACCTGCAATATCACGGCGGCATGATCGCCGCCATCCGCGCCTTGAGCGGCAAACCTCCGCTCGCCTATTTTGGCGACTCCAGTGATCCCAGCCGTGTGCGGACTCGCAGCCTGAAGGAAGAAGCTGCCCGCGTCTTCCGCAGCCGTGTGGTCAACCCAAAGTGGATTCAGTCCATGATGAAGCACGGCTACAAAGGCGGCCTGGAGATGGCGGCCACGGTGGACTACTTGTTCGGATACGACGCCACATCTGACGTGATCGAGGATTGGATGTATGAGACGTTGGCCGAGCGCTACGCGCTCGATCATGAGGCGCAGGCCTTCCTGCGCCGCAGCAATCCGTGGGCGCTGCGCGAGATCATTCAGCGTTTGCTCGAGGCCATAGAGCGCGGGCTGTGGCAAGCCGATGAGGCGATGCATCAGCGCTTGCTGGATGCGCTGGCCGAGCTGAGCGGCGACCTGGAAGACTTCATGGATCGGGCATGGCTGTCGCACGGAGCGGCACGCGCCGAAGGAAGCCGCGTTCGCGCATAGCTCAATGGCACTTCGCATCGGGCAACGTCATGCAGTCTTAACCGAAGCATCCAAATTGGAAAGGAGGTATCTGTGAAGTCACGCGTTGTTTCTCTCAAACTCGGTGCAGCGCTTCTGCTTCTGTTGGCTGCACAGCCGGCGATGGCCAGGTCGCCGGAGATGCACATCATGGAGGGCTTTCTGCCTCCTGAATGGGCGATTCTCTGGTTGGCCGTCGCCGTTCCGTTCTGGGTCGTCGGCTTCTTACAGATTCAGCGCATGGTGCGGGAGAAGCCGGAGAGCCGCCTAATGCTGGGGCTGGCTGCGGCGTTCGCATTTGTGCTCAGCGCGCTTAAGCTGCCTAGCGTCACCGGCTCATGCAGCCATCCCACGGGCACGGGACTAGGCGCTATCTTGTTCGGACCCTTCGTGATGTCCATCCTGGGCACGATCGTGCTACTCTTTCAAGCACTGTTGGTAGCGCATGGTGGCCTGACCACGCTGGGCGCGAATGCCGTCAGCATGGCCATCTTCGGCCCGCTGGTGGCCTGGATCATCTGGAAGGGGCTGCGCGGTCGCTTGGCCGAGGGATGGGTGGTCTTCTTGGCCGCTGCGCTGGCTAACTTGGCGACCTACGTGCTCACCTCGGCACAACTCGCCGTTGCCCATCCCGATCCGGTGGGCGGCATCGCGGCCTCCTTCGCCAAATTCGGCGCCATCTTCGCCGTCACTCAGGTGCCGTTGGCGATCAGCGAAGGCATTCTGACCGTACTGATCTTCAGGGCGCTGCGCCAAAATGCTGCCGCCGAGCTGCAAGCGCTGGGCGTGCAAAGGGCACAATCATGAAAGGCTCAAATCTGATCCTCATCGCGCTCGTCATCCTGCTGACCGTCTTTCCGCTCGTCGTAGTACGGGACGCTGAGTTCCCCGGCGCCGATGCCCAAGCCGAAGATGCGATTACCGAGATCCGGCCTGACTACAAGCCCTGGTTCAGCCCGATCTTTGAACCGCCTAGCGGCGAGATCGAGAGCCTCCTGTTCGCTGCGCAGGCCGCCCTCGGCGCAAGCGTCCTGGCCTATTTCTTCGGCTACAAGCATGGGCTGAGGAAAGGGAAGCAGGAGAAGCAGCGAGTAGATGCGTCAGATTGACTCGTATGCGCACAGCAACAAGCTGAGCAGGTTGCATCCTGCCTATAAGGCCGGGTGCAGTTTGCTGGCGTTGACTTTGTGCCTTGCGCTCGACCATCCGACGGTGAGCCTGCTCATCACAGCGCTGATGCTCGCGTTGACCGTCGGCTGGGCCGGTTTGCCGTGGCGATTCGTGCTTAGGTTGCTCGGGGCGGAGGGCGGCTTCTTGCTGACCGGGGTGCTGGGGATCGCGATCAGCGTGCGCCTGTCATTCGACCAAGCCGGTGGCCTAGGGCCGGTGCAGATAGGCGTCACTGCCGAGTCGGTGCAGCAGGCACTGCACGTGTTTCTACGCGCTCTGGGCGGCGCTGCCGCGCTGAACTTCTTGGCGCTGACGACGCCGGCGGCAGACTTGCTGGAGCTTTTGCGATCTCTGCGCGCGCCGGCCACGCTGATCGAAATCATGGGGCTGACCTATCGCTTTATCTTTGCCCTATTCGACAGCCTGGAGCGGATGACGATGGCACAGGAGGTTCGCCTGGGTTTTGCCGACTGGCGCAACAGCCTGCGCAGCGCCGCGTTGATCGGAACGAACCTGTTCGTCGAAGCCTTTCGTCGCAGTCGCGCGCTGGAGACGGCGTTGCAAGCCCGTGCCTGGACGGGCAGCTTGCGCGTCTTGCCGCGCGAGTATGAACATCTCTTTCGACGATGACGCTGACGTTCAGGAACGTGCACGTGACCTATCCCGGCTCGGACAGGCTCGCCCTGCGCGGCGTCAGCGCAGAGATTGCCGCCGGTCAGCGCGTGGCGCTGGTAGGACGCAACGGCAGCGGCAAGTCCACGCTGATGCTGGTGGCGAACGGCATCTTACGGCCGCAGCAGGGCGAGCTGTTGTTGGATGGTCGGTCTGTCCGCTATGACCGCCGCAGCCTTGCCGAGTTACGGCGTCAGGTGGGTGTGGTGTTCCAAAATCCCGACGACCAACTCTTTAGTGCCAGTGTCTATCAGGACATCAGCCTAGGGCCGCTTAACCTCGGGCTGAGTCAAGCCGAGGCCCGGGCGCGCGTTCTGCAGGCTGCCGAGCTGTGTGGCCTCGGCGAGTTGTTGGAACGCCCCACGCACGCGCTAAGCGGAGGCGAAAAGGTGCGCGTCGCCTTAGCGGGCGTGCTGGCCATGTCCCCGCGCTTTCTATTCGCCGACGAGCTGATCAACGGCCTTGATCCTTGGATGCGCCGACAGGTGCTGCACATCTTAGAGCGCCTATCTGCATCCGGCTGTGCCGTCATCCTAGCCACCCACGATTGGGGCTTGGCGCGCGAATGGGCGGACTACGCCATTTGGATGGATGCGGGTCGCGTCTTTCGCCAGGGCAAGCCGCAGACGGTGCTCAGCGGACCGGAGTGCCCCGATTAATCCCATGCGCGTGTAGCGAGATGATCATTGATAGTTCGTCGGCTGGAATGCGCGCCGGCGCGCGACGCCCCAGGCCGACGAGCGCGACAAAAAGCGATGGTCCTGGTTGCTTTTGTGCTCGATGCGCTGTTCGGCGAGCCGCCGACGCGGATTCATCCGGTGGTGTGGATGGGCAGCTTCTTGCGATACGCGCAGGCGCGCCTGCCGAGGACGCTTCTCGCCGGGGCAGGCGCCTGGTTGCTAGGGGCAGGGCTGTTCGCCGGCGCCGCCTGGTTGTTGCAAAGTGCGGTCACGGCCCTGTTGCCGTCCTTAGCAGCCGGTTTGGTTATAGCCGTCTTGCTCAAGCCCCTGTTCGCGTGGCGGGCGCTCCGCGAGGCAGTAGCCGACGTGCTGAACGCGCCGACGCTGGACGAAAGGCGGCGCCTGCTGAGTTGGCATTTGGTGAGCCGAGACACGCGCGATCTCAGCGCCGGGGAAGTCAACGGCGCAACGATCGAATCGCTGGCCGAGAATCTGAGCGATAGCCTTGTTGCGCCTCTCTTCTGGTTCGTCGTCGGCGGGCTGCCGCTGGCCGCGCTCTATCGTTTTGCCAACACCGCCGATGCCATGTGGGGCTACCGCACGCCCGAGCTGGAGTGGTTCGGCAAGTGGGCCGCGCGAGCCGATGATGCCTTGAACTTTGTGCCGGCGCGCTTGACGGCGCTGGCGCTGCTGGCGACGGCCTGGCTGTTGGGCTTAGATGCGCGCGCGGCTTGGCGCGTCTGGCGGCGCGATGGACGCAGCACGCCCTCACCCAACGCCGGCCAACCGATGAGCGTAGCCGCCGGCGCGCTGCGCGTCAATCTCACCAAGCGCGGGCTCTACTCGCTCGGTGGCGAGTTCCCCTTGCCCGACGATTCGTCCGTAGCCCAGGCACTGCGCTGGGCGACGATCACGGCATTTGCCGTCGTGCTTCTGGCGCAGGCAGCAGAATACGCGCGATGGATGCTCTAAGCTCACTCCATGCGTTCGTCCATGGCGGCCCGCAAGGTCCGGACGACGCACTGCTCGACTTCAGCGTGAACACCAACCCGCTGGGTCCCAATCCCGATTTGGTGCAGGTGTGGCGCGATGCGCCGCTCGATGGCTACCCCGACCCGCACTACACCCGGGCGCGGCGCGCGCTGGCCGAGTACCACGGCTGGGATGCGGACGGCGTGGTGTTGGGCGTGGGCGCCAGCGAGCTGTTGCATCGCATCGCGCGCGCTTTCATGCGCGCCGGCGACTTAGCCTGCTCGCTGGGCGCGCCGTTCGGCGAGTTTGCGCGCGGCGTAGCGCTGCAAGGCGGCGTGCTAGACGTCTTGCCGCGCGAAGGATGGTCGCGCCGTGTGCCCGAGTCGGTTCGGCTGATCTACTTGTCTAACCCGCACAACCCAACCGCTCATTGGATCGAATTGTGTGATCTGCACGCATGGCCGGGCATTCTCGTCGTGGACGAAGCGTACCTGCCGTTCGCCGAGCAGCCGGTTAGCCTACCGATGCGCCCCGATCTGATCCGCGTGCTTTCGCCCGGCAAGGCGCATGGGGTGCTGGGGATGCGCCTGGCCTATGCGTTAACGACGCCGCTGCTGGCACGTCGGCTGACCGCGCTCCAGCCAGCATGGGCGATCCCGGCGTCGCTGGCGGCGGTGCTGGAAAGGTTGCCTGATCAGGAGCCGTTCATCGCGCGCACTGTGCCGACCGTGCGCGCGTGGGCGCGGGAGCTTGCCGAGGCGCTGGGCGCGCAGCCCAGCGGTCTCCACTTCTTCACCGTGGATGTCGGTGACGCAGGCGCCGTGGCAGATGCGCTGCGGGGGCAAGGCATTCGCGTGCGCGACTGCGCTTCTTTCGGACACCCGAACCTCGTGCGCATCGCCACGCGCACCCCTTCCGATAACCGGATATTGATCGAGGCATGGCGGACTCTCAACCTCTCCCCATCCGGCGCTACAAGCCGATCATGATCATGGGTTGCACGAGCGGCGCCGGCAAGTCCTTCCTGGTCACCGCCCTGTGTCGCCACTTCGCCAACCAGGGCATCCGCGTCGCGCCGTTCAAGGCGCAGAATATGAGCAACAACGCTGCCGTGACGCCCGAGGGGTTGGAGATCGGCCGCGCTCAATATGTGCAGGCGCTGGCCGCGCGGGTGACCCCCGAAGCGCGCATGCAGCCGGTGCTGCTCAAGCCCCAAGGCGACACGCATTCGCAGGTGGTCGTGCTGGGCCGCTACGATCCGGTCATCACCGCGACGCCTTGGCCGGCGCGCAAGCCGTTGCTCTGGGACACGGTGCGCGAAAGCCTGCGTTCGCTGCTGCGCGATTTCGAGCTGGTTGTGATCGAGGGCGCCGGCAGCCCGGCGGAGATCAACCTGCGCAGCGGCGACATCGTCAACATGCGCGTGGCGCTAGAGGCCGGCGCAGACGTGTATTTGGCCGCCGATATTGACCGCGGCGGTGCGTTTGCCCATCTGCTCGGCACATTCCTGTGCCTAGAACCGCACGAGCAAGCCGTGGTCAAGGGCTTCGTGCTGAACAAATTTCGGGGCGACCCGGCGTTGTTGGGCAACGCCATGGATTGGCTGCATCAGCGCACCGGAGTGCCAACCGTGGCCATCGTGCCGATGCTCGATCATCGCCTGCCCGAGGAGGACGACATTGCCGTGTTGGCAGACCGCGCCCTGCTTACCGATCGGCAGAATAGTCGCTCCGTGCGCGTCGCGATCATCGCTTATCCCTACGCCAGCAACTTCGACGAGTTCGATCCGCTGCTGGATGAGCCGGGCGTCAGCGTGAGCGTGGTGCGCGAGCGCCGTTCGCTGGACGAGTTCGACGCCGTGATCTTGCCGGGCAGCAAGCACACGGCGGCCAGTTTGCGCTACCTGCGGAGCGTCGGCCTGGCCGCGGAGGTGTCGCGCGCGGCGCGGCACGGAGTGCTGATCCATGGCGTGTGTGGCGGCATGCAAATGCTCGGCCACGCCTTGCGCGATCCGCATGGCATAGAAGGGGGCGACATCGCCGGGCTGGGGCTGCTGGACGTGACGACCGAGCTGGCCTCGACCAAGGTGACCCGCCAGCGCGCCGCGCACTGCGTCGAAGTCGGCGCCGTGGAGGGCTATGAAATTCACCACGGCATAACCATGGCCGGCCCTCAGGCCCGCCCGCACTTGAGCGACGGCCTGGGGTGGCAGCAGGACAACGTCATCGGCGTCTATCTCCACGACTTGTTCAAGCACACGGCCTACCGCTGCTGGTGGCTAGGACGGTTAGGCTGGCAGGGCGAGGCGCAAGACTGGCACGCGCGACTCGATGCCGAGTTGGATCGCGTCGCGCGTGAGGTGGCGAGCCGGTGGCCGGGCTTGGCACCGCTCAGCGTCTAGCGTGGGCAGATGCATCGTCTCGCGGCCGGTTGCGCTCGACGATCCGCCACGCGCCCGGCAGGGCGAACGCGGCCAGCAGCGCCTTGAGGATGTCGCCGGGGATGAACGGCAGCAACCCGAGGGCGATGGCCTGCTCCCAGCCCACCGTTCGGGCGAGCCACGGCAAGCCGAATAGGTAAATGACCGCGTTGCCGAGCGCCATGGCCAGCAGCGTGCTCGGCAGTCGCCGATCCCAGCCGCGCTCGCTCAGCCAACCGGTGAGGGCAGCGGCGAACACAAAGCCGATCAAGTAGCCTCCGGTTGGGCCGAACAAGCGCGCGATGCCGGCCGTGCCCCCTGCGAAGAAGGGCAAGCCGGCAATGCCTTGCAATAAATAGAGCAGTAGGGCCAACGCGCCTCGGCGCCAGCCGAGCGCAGCGCCGACCAGCAATACGCCGAACGTCTGCCCGGTGATCGGGACGGGCTGGAGCGGGATGGAAAGCTGCGACATCAACGCAACCAGCCAGCTCCCGGCTACGATGAGCGCAAGGTCATACTGCATCCCGACTTGTGGGAGCAGCCTGCGTGCGAGTGTGGGATATGGGGTGTGGGTCATAGCGCTTTCCATCTAGGTTGCCGCCGCGCGCAGTGCCTCGGCGCGGTCGGTGTGTTCCCATGGCAGATCAATGTCGGTGCGCCCAAAGTGGCCGTAGGCCGCCGTCTGGCGGTAGATCGGCCGGCGCAGGTTGAGGTCGCGGATGATCGCGCCGGGGCGCAAGTCGAAGACTTCCTGAATCGCTTTGGTAATCTTCTCGTCGCTCACTTTGCCGGTGCCGAACGTCTCGACGTTAATCGAGAGCGGGCGCGCCATGCCGATGGCGTAGGCGACTTGCACCTCGCAGCGGTCGGCCAGGCCGGCCGCGACGACGTTCTTGGCGACCCAGCGGCACGCATACGCTGCCGAGCGGTCCACTTTCGTTGGGTCTTTGCCGCTGAACGCGCCGCCGCCGTGTCGGCCCATGCCGCCGTAGGTGTCCACGATGATCTTGCGGCCGGTCAAGCCGGCGTCGCCCATCGGCCCGCCGACGACGAAGCGGCCGGTCGGATTGGTGTAGATCTTGAGCTTGCCGTTCAGCATCTCCGGCGGCAACGTCGGCATGATGATATGCTCGGTGAGTGCGCGGTTGATCTCCTCTTGGCTGACCTCTGGCGCGTGCTGCGTGCTGATCAGCACGGTGTCAACGCGCGCCGGCTTGCCGAAGCGATACTCGATGGTCACCTGGGTCTTGCCGTCGGGCCGCAGCCAGGGCAACTCGCCGCTCTTGCGCGCCTCGCTCAGCCGCCGCGCCAGGCGGTGGGCAAGCGCGATCGGCATCGGCATCAGTTCCGGCGTTTCGTTGCAGGCGAACCCAAACATCATCCCTTGGTCGCCGGCTCCGATGCGTTCGATCTCGTCTTCGCTGCCGCCGTTGCGCACCTCGAGCGCCGTGTCTACGCCCTGGGCGATGTCCGGCGACTGGCTGGCGATGGCGACCTGCACGCCGCAGGTGTTGCCGTCGAAGCCCTTATCGGAGCAGTCGAAGCCAATCTCCTTGACGACTTGGCGCACCAGTTGGTCGAAGTTAATCACGGCGCGCGTAGTGATCTCGCCGAGGCACAGCACGAATCCGGTTTTGACGGCCGTTTCGCAAGCGACGCGGCTGAACGGGTCCTGCGCCAGACAAGCGTCAAGCACGGCGTCCGAAATCTGGTCGCACATTTTGTCGGGATGCCCTTCGGTCACCGATTCGGAGGTGAAGAAGAGCCGGGGGGAGTTCATGAAGCTGTTCACGTTGTGCTCTCTCTCGCTTGCTTTTATGCTCCAGGCGGTTTGTGATTCATCTGCACTCAATCGGTCATCTGCGTAAAAACATCGCCCTCTTGCGCTCGCTGGGAGACAAGAGGGCGTGAAGGTTTCATGCGCGTCCGCCTCTCATCTTCCAGTTATCCTGCCGGAATTGGCACCGTTTCGCATCCGGATTCCGGTTCTACCCGCGAATCTAGGATCGCGAAGGTTGCCGAGGCTTCGTCGGGCCGGTCCCTCCGCCTCTCTGGATAAGAGCGCGCGATCGGGCTAATAGCGCTTGCCCAGGACTCCTAGTCCCGGACAAGCTTAGATTATACGCGCCTGAGAGGATGCGGCGAGGGCGCATCTCAAGCTCGCGCCGTCGCGAGTGGCCGGGCGGAGGTGCGCGGGCAATGCGCCGGTCGAACGATCTGATCGCCTATTCGACGCGAAGAGTGCATACAATCCCCTGCGTGAAAGGCATCGCGCACTTCGCCTCTGGCCTGTGCGTCGCTTCGTTTGTGCCGGGCGTGGCCGAACAAGCTGCGCAGGGCAGCCTGTTGATAGCGCTGGGTGGGGCATGCGCGATGCTGCCCGACACGCTCGACTTTCGCTTCGCCAAGTTCATTGAGCGGCGCGACGCGGACATCGTTCCCAGCCGCGAGCGTCCTGATCCGCAGGCTCTGGCCGATGCGCTGGCGCGTGAGTTCGCCCTGGTCGCGCCGGGGCGTCCGCGCACCGTGCAGCTTCACCCTCTGCGCCTCACCGCGGTGGACTGGGTGACCTATGCGCTGCGCTTCGACGTGGATCGCGGCGACGTCGTGGTGACGATGGACGGCGTTGAGGCGCGCGCCCACGTGGGCAAACTAGACTACCAATACGAAGGCGCGCTGGAGGTCATCGAGCTGGGTGGGCCTTCGCTCAGGCTGTCACAAGGCGCAAACGGCTATCAGGTCGAGTTCCTGCCCTGGCATCGCCAGTGGTCACATTCGTTGACGCTGGCGGCCGTAGTGGGCGCGGCGCTGGCGTTACTCATCAGTCCGACTGCTGGTTTGGTGGGCGGGTTAGGCTATGCCGTGCATGTGTTGGAAGACCAGCTCGGCTACCTCGGCTCGAACCTGTTCTGGCCGTTCACGCGCCGACGCTTCGAGGGCATGAAACTGTTGCACTCCGGCGACGCCATCCCTAACCTCGTGACGGTTTGGCTGTCGCTCACGTTGCTGCTGCTCAATCTAGATCGCGCGCGCGACTTGCCGCTCATCGCAACCGGGCCGTTCCTCGGCTTCGCGGTGGTGCTGCCGGTGACGTTGTTGATCGTGGTCTACGCACGGCGCAAGTGGCGGCGCTATACCGCTTCGTTGCAGGCTGCGCGCAACCGCGATGCATTGGCGGAGGGCGAAGACGCCCTGGGCTAGTCAGTCGAACTGCGTCGGCACGCTGGCGGCGCATAGCACCAGCTCCTGCGCGGCGCGCACGCTGCGCATGATCTTGGCGAAGTTGCCCTTGAGCTTGAGCTGGTTGGTCATCAAGGCCTTGATCGGGTCAATCTCGCGGTTGATGACGCGACGCCAGTTCTTGGCCGGCGCCCAGATGCGGAATTCGGGGTTGCGTTCGCTTTCGTCCTGAGCCAAGAAGGCCTCGCGACATTCGCCGTGCCATAGGTCGAGATACATCAGCTTGCGTTCGCTGTCGGGTTGGCCGGCCTCCGGCTCAACGATGAACCAGAAGTCGCCTTCCCACGTCTTGGCCGCTTCGCGATATGCCGCGCTGGCGTTGATCGCATCTTTGAAGGCTGCGACCCACTCCGGTGTGGCAAAGGGGATGCTCATGCGCAACCATTCTACCGATCTCGCGTCGGCGCGCGCGGCGAAGGGCGCCACGGAATGGCACACCCCCTAGCATCCGCCGGCACGATCGGCGCCTCGCTTAACATTAGGGCAGCCATGCGCATCGCTTTGATCGCCGGCGAATACCCGCCGCTGCAAGGTGGCCTAGGCGACTACACGCGCCGGCTGGCCTTGGCGCTGGCCGAGCTTGGCCACGAGCCGCACGTGTTGACCAAATTCGTCGCCGGCGCGCCGACCATCGAACAGGAGGGCGGCGTGACCGTGCATCGTCTGGTCACGGCGTGGAACTGGGAGACGCGCCGACGCATCGAGGGCTTCAATCGCTTGTTCCACCCCGACGTGTTGAATTTGCAATATCAGGCGGCTGCGTATCAAATGCATCCGGCGATCAACTTGTTGCCCGCTGCCCTGGCCAAGCGCACCCCCATCGTGGTCACCTTCCACGATCTCCGCGCGCCGTATCTCTTCCCCAAAGCCGGCTTTCTGCGCTGGAAGTCCATCGTCATGATGGCGAAGGGCGCTTCGGCCTGCATCACGACGAACGTCGAAGATCGCGATACCCTCTTGCGAGAGGGCGTGCGCGACGTGGCGATGATCCCGATCGGCAGCAACATCACGCCGGTCGCCCTGGACGGCTTCGACCGCGCCGCGTGGATGCGCGCGCGGGATATTCCGGATGGCACAGTCCTGATCGGTTACTTCGGCTTCATGAACGAGAGCAAGGGCGGCGAAACGCTGATCCGCGCCTTGAGTGAGCTGCGCCGGCGCGGCTTGAACGTGGGGCTGTTGCACATCGGCGGACAGGTCGGCGACAGCGATCCTACCAACATCGCGTATGCCGCGCGCTTGCAGCGTCTCGCCGTCGAGCTCGATGTGGATCGGCAGATTTATCTCACCGGCTTCCTCGACGAGCGCGGCGTGAGCGAAGCGTTCGCAGCCTGCGCATGCGTTGCCCTGCCGTATCGCGATGGCGCATCCTTCCGTCGCGGCACGCTGATGGCAGCGCTGGCGCATGGTTGTCCAATCGTTACTACCAGGCCGCGCGTGGCGCTGCCGGAGTTGGTGGACGAGCTAAACGTGCTGCTCACGCCGCCCGACGACGCCTCGGCGCTGGCGCAGGCGATCGCTCGCGTGATTGCCGATGACGCGCTGCGGTATCGGTTGCGGGCCGGCGCGGCAGCACTGAGCAAGCGCTTTCAATGGGACGCCATTGCCGACCAAGCGGCCAAACTTTTCGAGCGAATCGCGAATCGGTCGCCGGCCGATTGATATACTTTGATGCGGCCGACGATGAGCGATCCGCGACCCAACGCGCACGAGGCGCCGCTGCCGTCCGACTTATACGACGAAAACTACTTCCTCACGGCCTGCGAGGGCTACGATGAGTTCCTCAAGACCGAGGGCGAGCATCTCTCGCGGCGGCTGCGCCAAGCTTTCGAGTTCGCTTCGGTGTCGCCGGGCATGAGCGTGCTCGACCTGGGCTGCGGGCGCGGTGAGATCGTTCGGCGCGTCGCGCGAATCGGCGCCAAATCCTTCGGCATTGACTACGCGCGCGCTGCCGTCCGGCTGACCCAGCGCATTATGCAGAACGAGACCGGCACCTATGGCATCGCGCGTGCCGATGCGAAAAACCTGCCCTTTACCGATGCAGCGTTCGACCGCGTGCTGATGTTCGACGTAGTCGAGCATCTGCAGCCGTGGGAGCTGGAGACCTGTTTGCGCGAAGTGTGGCGCGTCCTCAAGCCGGCCGGACAGATCGTCGTGCATACTGCGCCGAATCGCTGGTACGACGCCTATGCGTATCCGGTCGTGCGCACCATTCGCACGATGATGGGGCAGGGGCATAAATATCCGAAGAACCCACGCGCGCTCAACGTGGCGATCAACACCGAGGTACACGTCAACGAGCAAGATATGCTGCGCCTGCGCCGCTACCTGGTGCGCGCCGGTTTCAAGCGCGTGCGAGTGTGGTTAGACACACCGCCGCAGAATCGCAGCGAAGGCGCCGTGATGAGCATGCTGCGCTACGTCGCGTTCAACTGGGTGCCGTTCGCCTGGTTCTTCCAGCGCGAAGTCTTCGCCGTGGGCGCCAAGCTTGCGGACTGACTTGCTCCTAGCTGCCGATACCGACAACCCCTTGATACGAACCGAGTATGTCCAAGAAATCACGTCGCGAAAGAAGACCCAACCTGCCCCCGGAGGCGTTCAACGTGCCCGTGCGCGCGTCTGCGCCGGCATCACCGGATGCAAAAGCCGGGCCGGCCAAGGCGGATGCCGCAGCGCCCTCCTCCATGCCCGCGGTGGCGAACCTGCGTCGCGAGTACGGCGAAGTGCTCGATGATCTGCGGCTGACCTCGCTGATCTTTCTCGCGATCGTCGCCGTCATGGTTGTGCTGTCGTTCGTCGTTCGCTAACCCATGATCGGCGCACAGTGCGCTGGCGTACTGCCTCATGTCGTCTGCCGTCGTCGTCCTCAAATCTGGGCGTGACCGCTCCGTCCGTCAGCGCCACCCGCGCCTGTTCGCCAGCGCCATTAAGGAAGTCTCCGGCAAGCCCAGGGATGGCGACGTCGTTGACGTCACCGACAACAAAGGCGAGTGGCTGGCGCGCGGCGTGATTAACCGGCAGGCGCAAATCGCGGTGCGCTTGCTCACCTGGGACCGCGATGAGACGGTAGATGAGGCCTTCTGGCGACGGCGCGTGCATGCGGCCATTGCGCGGCGCAAGTGCGACCCGGCCCTCAAGCACACCGATGCGATTCGCTGGGTCTTCGGTGAGAGCGATGGCTTGCCGGGCCTAATCGTTGACGGCTATGCCGGCTGGCTCGTCGCCGAAATCTCGACCCTCGCTGCCTGGCGCGCCCTGCCGATTCTGACGGATGCCTTGAATGAGGCGCTTGCGCCGCGGGGGATCGTGCAGCGCACAGACGAAGAGCGCTTGGCGCATGAATTCGGCGGCGCGGTGCCGCGCACCGTGCGCGAGGCTTTGAATGACGAAGCGCCGAGCGATCCGATCGAGATTCATGAGCGTGGGTTGCGCTTCTGGGTCAACCTCTGCAGGGGACAGAAGACCGGCTTCTACTTGGATCAGCGTGATAACCGCGCGCGGCTGGCGGCTTACTGTGCCGAAGCCACGGTGCTCAACGGGTTCTCCTATACAGGCGCGTTTGGCCTGCATGCGTTGGCCGGCGGCGCAGTGCGCGTCGTCAACGTGGACTCCAGCCGCGAGGCGCTGGCGTTAGCCGAACGCAACCTGCTCCTCAACGACGACCTGCAGGCCGGACGACGCTACGAATGTGTCGAAGCCGACGTGTTTGACTATCTGCGCGACTTGCGCGCCCGCGACGAGCGCTTCGACGTCGTCATCCTCGATCCGCCCAAGTTTGCGCATCACCCCGGTCAGATCGAGCGCGCGGCGCGCGCATACAAAGACCTCAATCGCGTTGGCATGGGCATCGTTAACCGTGGGGGGATTCTTGCGACGTTCTCCTGTAGCGGCGTCGTGGACGCGGCGTTGTTTCAGAAAATCATCTTCAGCGCGGCGCTGGAGGCCGGGCGCGAGGCAAGGATCATCGAGCGGTTGACGCAAGCCAGCGATCACCCCGTGTTGCTCAGCTTCCCGGAGGCGGAATACTTGAAAGGACTAATCTGTCGGATCGAATGAAGTCGCCCAGCCTGATCGCCTCATTTCGCTTTGCCTTCGCCGGCATCGCCTATGCCTTTCGCACCCAGCGCAACCTAAGGGTTCATCTCGGCGTCATGCTGGCCGTGGTAGTTGTGGGCTTCGTGCTGAGGCTTTCGCCGGAGCAGTGGGCGATCCTGGCGTTGGCGTCGGGCTTGGTCTTTCAGGCCGAGCTGATGAATACGGCGTTGGAGGCGGTCGTGGACCGCGTCTCGCCCGAATTTCACGCGCTGGCGAAGGCGGCGAAGGACTGTGCGGCCGGCGCAGTCTTCTTGACTGCCCTGTGCGCCGTGATCGTTGGCCTGTTGGTGCTCGGTCCGCCGTTGATCGGCGCATTGACGGCATGGCTGGCCAGGGCATGAAGGCCCGCGCCGGCTAACAGCCGAAGATCCTGCATAATCGCCGGCATGACGATCAAACAGGCCTCACCTCAGGGCATCACCTGGTTTCAGGACGCGCGCTTCGGGATGTTCATCCATTGGGGGTTGTATTCCATCCTGGGCCGCCAGGAATGGGTCATGCACATCGAGCGCATCCCGGTAGCGGAATATGAGAAGCTGATGCAGCGATTCAACCCCACGGCGTTCGACGCCGACACGTGGGTGAGCATCGCCGCCCAGGCCGGGCAGAAATACATCGTGATTACCAGCCGGCATCACGATGGCTTCTCGATGTATGACACCGCGCTGAGCGATTACAAGGTCACCAACACGCCGTTCAAGCGCGATCCGCTCGCCGAATTGGCGAACGCCTGCGCAAAGCGCGGCGATGTCAAGCTCGGCTTTTACGTGTCGCTGCTGGACTGGCATCACCCGGCCTATCGCTTCCGCGAAGAGAGCGGCTTGGCCTGGAGCGACTATCTCGAATTCCTGCATGGACAGGTGCGCGAGCTTTGCACCAATTTCGGGCCGATCGCCTGCATCTGGTTCGATGGGGACTGGCCGAATCACAAGCTCGACGAGACTAACGCCTATTTCGCTCCCGGCGGCTCGTTCGAGTATGACAAGCTGTATGACATGATCCACACCCTGCAGCCCGACGCCGTCATCCACAACAACCGGCACGACCGGCCGCTGCCCGGCGAGGACGTGCAAGGCTTCGAGCAAGATCTGCCCGGCGAAAACACTGCCGGTTTTAACGAGACGCGCATCTTCGATCTGCCGATCGAGGTGTGCATGACGATCAACGACCACTGGGGCTACCATGCCGAGGATGACAACCACAAAAGCACGCGCACGCTGATCCACAAATTGGTGCGCAGCGCGGCGCATGGTGGGAATTACCTGCTCAACGTCGGGCCGACGGCGGAAGGGGTGATCTTGCCGATACACGTACAGCGCTTGCGCGCCATGGGCGCATGGCTGGCCGTCAACGGTGAATCCATCTACGCTACGCGCAAAGGGGCGATTCCCGCGACGCCTGAGGTCGTGAGCACGCGCCGGGGAGACGTGCACTATCTCCACGTGCTGGACTACGTCAGCGACGAGGTTTACGTGCCGGGCGTCCCCCCGACGGCGCAGGCAACCCTGCTGCGCAGTGGCGCATCGGTGCGCGTCAAGCCGGCCAAGGGCGGCATCCGGCTGGTGCTGCCGGAGGAGACCCGCGATCCGTTCGACACCGTGGTGAAGCTACAGATGTGAGACGCGCGTCGGCGCGCGCCAAGCGTGGCTTTGGCCGGCGCGAGCGGAATCTCGGCAGTGGCCGGACTGCGCTTTCGGCGAGGTTTTTAAGCGTGTTGAGATGCCGAGCGCAGCCGGTGCGTTGGCTAACCGAGCAGGTCAGCATCCACCCAGCTGAATCTGTGCTAGGTTGGCTCGAAGCGCTCTTTGCCGAAATACAGGCGCGCCGCGTTGCGGTGCAGGATGTCGAGCGCGGCCGCGTCCGCTTCTGCGGACGACAGGTCACCATCCGCGACGGCATGCGACAACACCTCGGCGATGATCTCGCGACCGCAACGCGCGCCTAAGTAGAACGTCTCCGGGATGAGGTGGGCATCGGTGGAGAACATGACCTTGCTGACCGGCGCCAGCTCTAGCGCTGCGCTCACGGCGAAGCGCATCCCCGGACGGCTCAGGTAAGGCAACGCCAGCCCCAAGTCGAGATAGGCGTTTGGATAGACCGCTGCCAAGTAGCCACCCTCGCGCGTGAAGGGATAGCAGGCGTGCAACAGCACGATCGGCGCGCCGCGCAGCGCGGCATTTTCAAAGATCGGGCGAAGGTGCAACGGATTGGCCGTGCGCAGATCCAGGTCGGGGTCGCCGAAGCCGGTGTGGAACTGCACCGGCACACGGTCGCGCGCGGCGATCTCGAGCATCGTCCAGACCAACCAATCGTTGAGCGGCTTATCTGCGACGCGCACCGGCTCGCCGCGCTCGGCCCGGGCGCGCAGCGCGATGAATGCACGTTCTGCGCCCTGCGCATCCATGGGTTGAACATCCAGGCCGGTGCGATAGGCCACGATGCTCTTGAAGCCGATAACATCCGGGCCGCGCGCCTCTAGGGCGGCCCGAAAGGCTTCGCAAAAACGCGGCCAGGTGGCGTGCTGCGCGATCAACTGGGCTGCCAGATGCTCGATGCGGATGAAACGATAAGTCGGCGCGAACCGGTTGTGCCATGCCGTGGGCATGATGCGATCTGGCATGAACCCGTCGTCCAGCAACAGCGCCGCGAAGCCGCCCGCGTCGAACAGCACCTGTGCCGTCTGCTCGTAGCCTAGCCGCGCGCGTGCGTCGAGCAACCCCTCCAGCGTAGGGGCGCAACCCAGCACCTCGGCCAACTGGCGCAAGCTGCGCTTGAAGAAAAGCGTCTCGTACACATGTCGCGAGACGATCTCCTGCGCATAGCCTTCGGTAAACGCCGCCGTCAGCGTGAAATTGGCCATGGCCTCCGGCCTCAGCAGGTTATGCGCGTGATGATCGAGGATGGGGATGTGGCTTAGATTCATGGGAAGTATTTGACGCGGCCTCGCTGCGTTCAGCGCGAAGGCGCAATCAGTAGCGCTCCAGCAACAGCCTCACCTCTTCCTCGTGCGGCATGTGCTTCATCGCCTCCCATTCCGCTCGGCGCACGGCTAGATACGAGCGCGCGAGGTCATCGCCCAGCGCATCGAGCAGAACCTCGTCGCCCTCCAAAGCGGCGATGGCTTCTCCGAGCGAGGCGGGCAGTTGGCGAATGCCGCGTGCGGCGCGCTCCTCGTCCGAAAGGTCGGCCGGATCGCCGGTCACCGGCTCGCCCAAGCGCATGTCTCTCGCGATGCCGTCCATGCCGGCGGCGATGACGGCGCCTAGCGCGAGGTAGGGGTTGGCGGTTGCGTCAGAGGTCTTCAACTCAATGTTGGTGATCGGGCGGCCGGCGGAAGGTTGCGGCGCGCGCAAAGCTGCCTCGCGGTTGCCGATGCCCCAACAGGTGTAAGCCCCGCTCCAGAAGCGCGGGCGGATGCGCTTGAAGCTGTTGACGCTGGGCGTCGTCAGTGCCATCAGCGCCGGAAGGTGATGCAACACGCCGGCCATGAAGGCGCGCATCTCGGCGGTGAGCTGATGCGGCTGACCGGGCTCGACGACGATGCTGTGGCCGTCGCGTTGCAAGCTGAAGTGCAGATGCGCGCCGTTGCCGGCTTTGTCGGGGTAAATCTTGGGGACGAATGAGGCGAGCGCGCCATGCTGGTGCGCTACGGCCTTCACCGTCTCGCGGAAGATAATTTGGTTGTCGGCAGCGCGCAGAGCATCAGCGTAACGCACTGGCAGCTCGAACTGGCCCGGCCCAGACTCCGGATAGGTCATCTCGACCTGTATCCCCTGCGCCTCCAACGCTTCGGTGATGGCATTGATGATCGGCGTGGCCTGGTCGAGCGCCCACGTCTGGCAGAAGACGGTCGTATCGAACGGCTGCGGGCCGCGATCGGATGGCCGCAGCAGCGAAAACTCGTTCTCGAACGCGGCGAAGACCTGTAAGCCGCGTTCGGCGGCTCGAGCGATCATCCGGCGCAGGAAGCTGCGCGGACAGTGCGCCCAAGGTTGCTCGCCGGCGTAGATGTCGGTCAGCACGCGAGCGTGGCCGCGGGCATACGGCAACACGGCGAAGGTGCGCCAATCGGCGCGCATGTGGGCTTCGCCGGCAGGCGTGAGGCCGCTGCCCGGCGCCAGCGCGTCGTACATCACCGGCAGCGCTTGCTGCGCGGCGGCGATGCCTACGCCTTCGCCGTCCAGGTAGTCGCGAATGAAAGTCGTGCGCACGGCTTTGGCGCGGATGACGTTTGCGTTGTCGCACCAGATGAAGCGCACGAAGCGCACGTCGTGCTCTTGAATCAGGTTGAGGATGTCGTTGGCGGAAGTCATCGAGCAGTGAGGCACAAAACGTTCGCGGGCGTGATCGCGCACGCCCGCGAACGCTTACGGGTCTACAACGATCGGCGCAAGGGTCTAGGGTTTGATCTCTTTGACGAAGGAGTACTTGCCATCCTGCACCTTGATGATGGTGACCGACTTATTGGGCTTGCGCTTGCCCTCTTGATAGGTAATCTCACCGGTGACGGCGTTGAAGCCTTGGGTGGCCGCTAGCGCGTCTCGGATGGCCTTCGGATCGGCCGAACCGGCCCGCTTGATTGCATCGGCGATCAAGTTCAGCGTGTCGTAGCCAAGCGCGGCAAAGGCGTTCTCCGGGCCGCGGCCATACTCCTCGGTGTAGGCCTTGACGAAGTTCTGTACCTTTGGGTCGGGGTTGTCCAGCGCGGCGTGCGTGGAGTAGTACACCTCGTCGGCAACCTCGCCGGCCACTTCGGCAATCAGAGGCGTATCAAAGCCGTCGCCGGAGATGATTGGTTGGGTGAGGCCGGCATCGCGGAACTGTTTGGTCGTCAGCCCGGCCTCGCTGGGCACGGCCGAGATGAACAGCACGTCGGGCTGTGGGTTGAGGGCCTTCACCTTGGCAATTTGCGCTGAGAAGTCAGTGTCGCCGGACTTGTAGATGTCTTCGAGCACGATCGTGCCGCCGCGCCCGGTGAAGCGTTCCTTGAAGAACTTGGCTAGCGCCGTGGTGAAGTCATAGGCCTGATCCACCAGCATATATGCCGTCTTAGCGCCGAGGTCATCTATGGCATAGTCGGCGATCGCGTAGGCTTGGGCGTCGTCGCCGAAGGGCGCCATAAAGAAGAAGTCGCCGATCTGCTCCGGCAGCGTCGGCAGTGTCGCGCCGGCGGTGACGAAGGGGATGCCGGCCTGCTGCGCGATCGGCCCGGCAGCCAAGGCGAACGTGGAGTCGTTCAGTCCGCCGATGGCCACAACCTTGTGGACGTTGATCATCTCTGAGGCAGCGTTTGTCGTGGCGGTCTGATCGGTCTTGCCGTCAATGGCGATCAGCTCGATCTGCCTGCCCAGCACGCCGCCAGCGGCGTTGATTTGTTTGGCGGCCAGCTTCATCCCGTTCAAGCCAGGTGCGTCAATCGAAGACATGCCGCCGGTCACGCCGTAGAGCGCGCCGATCTTGATCGTCTCTGCGGCAGGCGCCGTAGGTTGCTCTTGGGGTTGAGCCGGAGGGCGTGCAGCCGGCGGTGGTGCCGCGCAGGCAGCCGCCAGAGCGGCGAAGGTGATTGAGACTGTGAGCAAACGAAAACCGGAAATGCGGGACATACTGCTTTCTCCTTGAGATATGTTCAAGACTTTGGCCGTCTCTTAAGCATCGCGGATGAAGAGCGCGTCCAGCGACTCGATTATAGAAACCTCTCTACAGACCGCAACCGTGGTCGAGCGATCCAAGGACGGGCGAAGCGGCCTGGCCGGGGCTGCGCGCCAGCGCGCCTTCAGCCGGGCGTTTGTGCCTGGGCCGTCTTTTCGCCGGCTGCTTCGACGCGCGAGGGACGTGTGGGGACGCCTATGCCCATCGCGGCCAGGACTTCGGGGAGTTCTCGTCGTCCCATCAACCCTTGCGGCCGGAACAGCATCACCCCGAGCATCATGAGCGCGACGACAATTTGGCTGAGGCCGTAGAGCGGCTGACCGCCGATCGCCAACGCCGTCTCAAACCGGCGCAGCAGCTCGGGAAGCAGCGTCATGAGCACCGCGCCGATCACCGATCCGGTAATGCTGCCCGAACCGCCGATGACCACCATCGCTACCACGTTAAAGGTGATCAGGAATGAGAAGGACGAAGGAGTGATGGCCGTGATCAGGTGCGCCCATAGCGCCCCGGCGATGCTGGCGAACAGTGCGCCGCACACGAATGCCAGCAGCCGCGTGCGGAAGATCGGCACGCCGCGACACGCCGCCGCCAGCTCATCTTCGCGCACGGCCATCATCGCTCGACCGAAGGACGAATGCACAATCCGCCAGATCACCGCGATGGTGACCAGCATCCAACCGTATGCCCATAGCAGCGTCGTAAAGGGCGGTAGGCCGTTGATGCCGCGCGCGCCGCGCGTGAACGGCTGCCAGTTGAGAGCGATGACCTGGACGATCACCATCAGCCCTAGCGTGGCCACGGCTAGGTAATGTCCTCGCAGCCGCAGCACCGGTATGCCAACGATGAACGCGACCAGTGCGGCCAACCCGCTGCCGATGACCACGGCGACGGCGAACGGCAGCTCGACTTGGCCGAGCCACGGCGGCAAGTCCGGCAGCACGACCGCCTTCATGCGCACCGGCAAGGTGAGGATGGCTGAGGTATACGCACCGATGGCCATGAACGCGGCATGCCCTAACGAGAAATCTCCGCTGTAGCCGTTGGTCAGGTTCAGGCTGACGGCCAGAATGACGTTGATGGCGATGACGGCCAGGATGCGCTGGTAGTAATCGTTCAACGCCGACTGCGCCAAGCCGGCCAGCCCCATCACGACGGCGATCGGAATGAGCGGCACGAGGCGTTTCATGCTCGGTTCACCTCGCGGGCACCCAGCAAGCCGGATGGACGCACCAGGAGCACGATGAGAAGCAGCACGAACACGAAAGCGTCGCGATAGCCGGACACCTCCGGCGGCATGAATGCGACGAAGAATACTTCGGCGAAGCCGAGCAAGTAGCCGCCCAGCATTGCGCCGGGGATATTGCCGATGCCGCCGATGACCGCGGCGACGAACGCTTTCAGCCCAGGCAGGAAGCCCGTAAACGGATCTACGATGCCGAATTTGCCCGTCCAGAGCACGCCTGCGGCTGCCGCGAGACCGGCGCTGATGGCGAACGCGACGGCGATGACCCGATTGACGTCTATGCCCATGAGCTGGGTGACGCGCACGTTCTCGCTGCACGCTCGCATGGCGATGCCAAGCGTCGTGCGCTGCACGAACAACGTGAGCGCGACCATCAGCGCGATGGCTAAAGCGATGATGATGACGTCCATGACTGCGAAGCTAAGCCCCAGCGCGCTGATGCGCTGGGTCAGTTCAGCCGGCAAGCGCACTGGTCGCGGTTGCGCGGTGAGCGTCATCGTCGCGCCGTTCTGGATCAGCGAGCTAATCGCAAGCGAGGTGATCAGCATGGCTACCTCCGGCGCGCCGCGCAACGGACGATATGCCAACCGCTCGATCACGATGCCGAGTGCGCTGACGACCAGCATAGCGATGAGCAGCGCAGCTACCGCCGGCATCGCCAGTGCCGTTAACGCCGCTAGCGCCACATACGCGCCTACGGTCATCATGTCGCCGTGGGCGAAGTTGATCAGCCGGAGGATTCCGTACACCACCGTCAGACCAATGGCGACCAAGGCGTAGATGCTGCCGATGTTCAGCGCGTTGATAACCTGTTGAGCGACATACGATGGGGTGAGCAACCTTCAACCTCCTAGATAAGCGGCCTTCACTGCCGGATCGTCGGCCAACACTTGCGACAGACCACTGGCTTTGATGTAGCCAGTCTCCATCACGTAAGCGCGGTCGGCCAGCTGTAAAGCGCGGTACGCATTTTGTTCGACGAGCAGGATGGTGACGCCATGTTGGCGCAGCGACCCAATGACGCGGAAGATCGTCTCGACGACCATCGGCGCCAATCCGAGCGAGGGTTCATCGAGCAGGAGTAGGCGTGGACGGCTCATGATAGCGCGTCCGATGGCAAGCATTTGTTGCTCGCCGCCGCTCAGCGTGCCGGCGTGCTGGTTGCGTCGTTCGGCGAGGATCGGAAAGAGCTGATGTACGTATTCGAGATCACGCGCCACATTCTTGCGGTCGGTGCGATGCGCCGCTGCTAACCGCAGGTTCTCGGTGACGGTCAAGCGGGCGAACACCTGGCGGCCCTCCGGGCAATGCACGACTCCCAGCCGCACGATCTGGTGCGCGGGCAGGCGTGTCAGATCTCGGCCTTCAAAGTAGATGTGGCCTTCGCGCGGCCGCAGCAGCCCCGAGAGCGTCGCCAGCGTGGTCGTCTTGCCGGCTCCGTTGCTGCCGATCAGCGCGACGATTTCACCGGCGTTCACCTCTAGCGAGATGCCCTTCAAGGCGTGAATACGCCCGTAGTAGACATGAAGATTTTGTACGCTCAGCATAGTCAAGCAGCGACGCCGAGATAGGCCTCCAGCACGCGCGGGTCCTGCTGGATTGCTTCTGGGGAGCCCTCCGCGATCAGGCGACCGTAGTTCAAGACTTGGATGCGCTGACACACGCCCATGACTACGCGCATGTTGTGCTCGATCAGGATAATCGTCAGTTCGTGTTCGCCGTGCAAGCGCGCGATCAAGCGCATGAGCGCCTCGGCCTCGGCGGGGTTCATGCCGGCTGCCGGTTCGTCGAGCAGCAGCAGCTTCGGGCGCGTAGCCAGCGCGATGGCGATCTCGAGTCGGCGTTGCAGGCCGTATGGAAGGGTATCGGCTTGGACGCCGGCGTACTCGGCCAAATCCAGCATGTCGAGCAGTTCGCGCGCTTGTTGCTCTAGCCGTCGCTCTTGAGTAGCGAAGCCGGGGAGTCGCAGCACGACTTCGTGCAAGCGGTTGCGGCCATGCGCCTGCAGACCGATGCGCACGTTGTCCAAGACCGACAGCCGTCGAAACAGGCGAATGTTCTGGAAAGTGCGCGCGATGCCGGCGCGGCAGATGGCATCTGGCGTGGCCCGAGTGATGTCTTGGCCGTTGAACACGATGCGTCCACGCGTGGCCGGGGCAACTCCGGTGAGCACGTTGAACAATGTGGTCTTGCCGGCGCCGTTTGGGCCGATTACCCCGATCAGCTCGCGGTGTCCCAGCTCCAACCGATAGTCTTGCAGCGCCTGCACGCCGCGAAACGACTTGGCCAGATCGTGCACCTGCAGGAGGGGAACAGCCATGGCGCTAATTATGCAACTACGCTAGGCGTTCGGCGTTGCTGTGGCCCTTGAATCCCTCGCATGACTTAGGAGAACGCGATGCCGACCAGCCCGTCCTTCACGCTTCAAAGCGGTCTCGCGTTGGAGAATCACCGGTGCTGTCGGCGTCGTCGGGCTAAATGGGCAATCTGCGTTAAACTACGGCGCGTGTAACGCAGATGATCGTTCGGCGCCCATTCGCGCCCAGACACCATGATCGCTATCTTGGCTTAAATCCAAGAAACCGAGGGTCGCGGATGTGATCCACAGAAGCTTGAAGCTCCAAATGCGATGCTCTTTCGTCGAGTGAATAATTCCATGTCGGCCTATCAGTTGCGGGCTGCGTTGTTGGTCATCCTCATTGGCCTGCTCGGCAGTACCGTCCTGTTTCCGACTGCCGCCCGCGCCGAAACTAAATCTTTGGTGTGGCTACGGTTGGATACCGAGATTGAGGTGCAGCCGAACGGCGATCTCAAGATCACCGAGACCAACGTCATTGATTTCACCAGCGGCACCTTCTCGTGGGGCTTTCGCGATCTCGATCTGTCGCGCTTGATCGAGGTGCGCGACATCCGCGTGACGGAAAGCGGCCGACCACTTGAGACCGAGGTCACGACCGACGACAACACGCTGCGCATCAAGTACTACTTCTTGACCCCGGCGCGCGATGAGCAGCGCACGTTCGTGCTGAACTATACCGTCGTCGGTGCGACGCGCTACTACGATGAAGGCGATCAAGTGTTCTGGGCGGCCGTGTATTCCGAGCGCGCCGGCTTCCCTGTGCAGAACGCACGCGCCGTCGTTCGATTGCCGGCCGGCGCGACGGCAACGAACGCCGAGGTGTATGGCGTGCGTGCCGATGTCAAAGGCCTCGGTGAAAGTGTGATCATCGCCGAAGCACTCGAACCGATCCCCAGCGGCAGCGAGATGGAGGTTCGGGTGCAGTTTCCGCACGGCATCATCACGGGCGAGCCGCCGCCCTGGCAGCAGGCCTATGACGAGCGCCGACGCTTCGAGGAAACCCAGAAGCCCTTCTACAACTTCTTTACCTTGCTGCTTTCGCTGCTGATCCTTTTCGGCGGGCCAAGCCTGGCACTCGTCTTGTATTACACGCGCGGCCGCGACCCTAACGTCGGTCTGGTGGCGGAGTATCTGACCGAGCCGCCCGACGTGCCGCCCGGTGTGCTCGGCACATTGATTGACGAAAAGGCCGACATACAGGATGTGGTCGCGACGCTTGTGGACTTGGCGCGGCGCGGCGTGTTGGTGATGAAGGAAAGCCCGGTCGCGTGGCTAGGTGGCGCGTTGACTACCACCGACTGGGTGTTTGCGCCGGGGGAGAATTTCGGCAAGGTCGCGCTCCGACCGTTCGAGAAGAAATTGGTGGATGCGCTGCAGCTTGATCAAGGTGAGCGCGCACTTTCGAGCTTCCGCAATCGCTTCTACACCAAGCTGCCTGAGCTGCAGGAGGCGCTATACCAGACGATGGTGAATGAAGGCTACTATGATCGCGCGCCGAACACCACACGTGCGGTGTATACCTCGCTGGCAGGAGTGCTCGCCGTGGCGACGGTGGTGACTTTCTGTTTCTCGATCGCGGTGCTGAATCAGTTGACCGATTTGGCGATCTGCCCGCCATTCGCGCTGGCCATAACGGCGGTGGCCTTTGCGGCCATTGCGCAGGCCATGCCGGTGCGCACGCGCAAAGGCGCCGATATGCGCATGCGTGCCGAAGCCTTCAAGCGGTATTTGCAGAACATCGAGAAGTACACCGATCTCAAAGAGGCAAAAGACCTCTTCGATAAATTCTTGCCGTATGCCATCGCCTTCGGTCTGGAACATAGCTGGACAAAGAAGTTCGCTGCAGCGGACGCGCCGATACCGCCATGGTATATGCCGGCAATGCCGCGCCCATACGCCGCCGGCCGGGGTGGACAATTCGCCCCGGCCAGCCGCCCAACGGTCGGTGAAACGCTCGGCGACATCAGCGGTCAAGCGCGCGCCGATCGCGGCATCGAGGGCATTGAGCAGGCCATGGGGCGAAGCATCAGCTCAATCGAGCGCGGGCTGGCCTCGATGTTCGAGTCCATGTCCACCACGCTCAGCAGCCAGCCTGTCTCCAGTGGTGGTCGTTCTGGCGGTGGGTGGAGCGGTGGAGGCAGCTTTGGCGGCGGAAGCTCCGGCCGAGGCGGCGGCGGCTTCGGTTAATCAAGCGCGCAGCATAGAGGAGGCGCTGTAAGCGATGAATCAAGGCAAAACGCTAGGTTACATCCTGACCGGTATCGGCGCAGGCATCTTCCTGCTCGGCACGCTATGGGCGCTCGGCGGCTCGATCGAGACGCAGGGCGCGCGCATCTTAGCGATCGGATTCGCGTTCATCATCTCTGCTCCACTGATCGGGTTCGGCATCTACACGCTGAACAGAGGCAGCCTGGAAGCAGCTGAGACGGTCCAGATCAAGCAACAACAAAAGCTGCTCGGCTTGGTGCAGACGCAAGGTAAAGTGGATATCTCCATGGCTGCGTTGGAGCTGGGCCTTAATCGCGATCAGATGAAGCAGTTGATCTACGACCTGATCGGCAAACAGTTGTTCAGCGGCTATGTGGACTGGGACGACGGCGTGTTGTATTCTTCGGATGCCTCGAAGCTGAAAGGCGGCTCGTGCCCGAAGTGTGGCGGCCCGTTGACGCTGGCCGGCAAAGGGCTGGTGAAATGTCCTTATTGTGGCAGCGAGATCTTCACGATCTCGTAGGAGTGTCGAGCCCGTTGGGCAGATCAAGGAGACAAGATGAGTGCGAACTACGACAGGATCGAAAGAGAAAGGGGGACGCTGGAGCGCATCATCGGCGCAATCCCCGGTTACAAGGGCTACAAAGAGAAGGAGATGCGCCGTGAGGCCGACCGCCTGTTGCGAGAAGCGCTGGTGCGCGACTTCACGCTGCAGCTCGATCGCATCACGCCGATCCAGAACGCGGTGCTGGACAACATCGGCATCGAATGGATGGATGACATCGGCGCTTTGAAGACCGCGCTGCAAACCCTGATTGATCGCATTCGTCACGCGCCTCAGGGGTATGCCGGCTTCTTCGACGCCGTGCGGGTGAAGGAGGACGACCTAGACCGGATCGAGGAGTTCGACCGGCAACTCCTGGACGAGTTGGGGAAGATGCGGGCTGCGATTGACGAGCTGGAAGGCGCGACGAGCGACGCAACTGCGCTGAAAACGGCGCTGGCGAACGCCACGAAGACGGTTAAGGCGACCGCGGAGTTGTTCGCCCAGCGCAGCAAGGTGATTACGGGAATCTAAACTACGGGAATCTAAACAAGGAGAGAAATGCCTCGAATCATAGATGTAATCGAGTGGCCGGATCAGGGGCCGAACGACATCGTCAAGCGCGTCCCGGAGCAGGGCAGCGGCGACATCCGCCTCGGCTCACAGGTGATCGTGCGGGGGGCGCAGGTGGCCGTCTTCTATCGCGACGGCAAGGCGCTGGACATGTTCACCGAGGGGCGTCACACGCTCACGACGATGAACCTGCCGCTGCTGAGTAGTCTGCTTGGCCTGGCGACCAACTCTCGCACGCCGTTCCCGGCTGAAGTGTATTTTGTCACCACGAAGGAATTTGTGGATATGAAGTGGGGCACGCCCGGTGAGATCACCGTGCCGGATGCCGTGCTTGGCATGGTGCAGTTGCGCGCTTTCGGCAACTACTCCATGCAGATCAAAGATCCGCAGCGCTTTGTCAACCAGATCGTTGGTGTTCAGGGCATCTATACCACCTCACAGATCCAGGATTACCTGCGTGGCATCTTGGTGAGTGAGATCGCCAGCGTGATGGGTGCGGTCATGAAGACTAAGTCGCTGCTCGATCTGGCAGCGCTCCAGTCTGACCTGGGCGCAGCCATCCAGGCCAAAGCAGCGGATGACTTCGAGGCGATCGGGATTGCGCTGAGGAAGGTCTACGTCATCAATATTCAGCCCGGGGAGGAAACGGCGAAAGCGATCGCCACGCGCAGCGCGATGGGCGCGGTCGGCGCGACGTATATGCAGTATCAGGCCGGGCAGGCCATGCGCGAGGCGGCTCAGAACCAGAGTGGTGGAGGCGCCGGCATCGGCGCGGGTCTGGGCGCCGGCATCGGCCTGGGCCAGGCCATGGCCGATGCCATCCGCCAGGGCATGCAAGCGCCGGCTCAACCTGCGTCGCAACAAGCGCCCGCCGGCGGCCCGGCGACAAATGCGCCGCTGACCAGGGCGCAGATCGAGCAGGCGCTGGTCAACCTTGATCTGCGGCTGGCCAACGGCGAGATTAGCGAGGCGACCTACAACAAGCTGCGGGAGAACCTGGAGAAGGCACTACAGAATGCGTCGGGCTGATCGGCCGTTCAGGCTTGAGCGCATCGGCGTATAACCCGTAGCCCGGATGCGTTAGTAACCTTGCGATCCGATGACGCGCAAAACTACCATGAACATCACCATAGAACCCCTGGGTCCAAACGCGCGGCGGCCGCTTGCCGAGAAGCCTGCCTTTGGCAAGACCTTCACCAACCGCATGTTCACGCAGCGATGGACTGAAGAACGCGGCTGGCACGACGCCAAGATCGGTCCGTATCAGCCTCTGGCGCTCGACCCGGCAACGGCGGTGCTTCACTATGCCCAGGAGATCTTCGAGGGCACCAAGGCCTATCGTCGCCCAGATGGGCACATCAACTTATTCCGACCGTGGGAGAACGTCGCCCGCTTCAACCGCTCTGCCGATCGCATGGCGATGCAGAAGGTGGATCCTGAAGCTCATCTGGAAGCCATCGTCGAGCTGGTGCGGCTTGAGCATGAGTGGGTGCCGCATGGCGAAGGTGAGTCGCTCTACATTCGCCCTGTGATGATCGCGACGGACGTCAGCTTGGGCGTACACGCGAGCAAGAGCTACCTACACTACATCATTGCCAGCCCGGCCGGCCCCTACTTCTCCACCGGCTTCAAGCCGGTCTCGGTCTTCGTCTCGGACGAGTATGTGCGCGCCGTGCGCGGCGGCACCGGTGCAGCCAAGACCGGGGGCAACTATGCCGCCAGCCTGCGCGAGAGTGAACGCGTCAAGCATCTGGGATATCACCAGGTGCTCTGGCTGGACGCGATCGAGCGCAAGTATGTCGAAGAGGTGGGCGCGATGAACATCGCGTTTGTTTACGGCGGCAACCACATCGTTACGCCGGAGCTATCGGGCAGCATTTTGGAGGGCGTCACGCGCGACTCCGTGCTGAAGCTCGCGCCGGATCTAGGCTACGCGGCGTCGGAGGCACGCTTAGCGATTGACGATGTGCTGCGCGACATCGAGTCGGGAGAGATCACCGAAGTCTTCGGCATGGGCACAGCGGCAGTCATCGCGCCGGTGGACAAGATGGGCTATCGCGGCAAAGACTATTTCGTGCGCAATGCTCCTGGTCCGGTTGCCATTCACCTCTTTAATCACCTGACCAACATCCAGTATGGTCGCATCCCCGATCCGTATGGCTGGACGCACAAGATTGAGATTGGCGTAGACGGCAGGTGAGGGTCGGCCGCACAATGCCGCGCTTGCTGATCGGCCTGACCGGCAACATTGCCACGGGCAAGAGTGCTGTCGCCCACATGCTGCGTGAACTCGGTGCGGTCGTGATTGACGCCGATCGGATCGCGCGCGACGTCGTGCGCCCTGGCCAACCGACATTGGACGCAATTGTGCGCGCCTTCGGGCCGGAGGTGCTCCTGCCCAATGGTGAGCTCGATCGCCCTAAGATGGCCCGCTTAGTGTTCAGCGACCCGGATAAGCTCAAGCAGCTCGAAGCGATCGTCCACCCGGCCGTTCGCGAAGCGATGCAGCGGGAGATCCAGGCGCAGCCGGATGATGCCGTCGTCGTCATCGAGGTCATCAAGCTCTTCGAGAGTGGCTGGGCGCGTTTGTGCGACCAGGTGTGGGTGACGCATTGTCCACCGCAGATGCAGGTGGAGCGCCTGGTGAAGTATCGCGGCTTGTCGCCGGAGGAGGCGCGCGCTCGTGTGGAGGCGCAGAATCCGCAGGCCGAGAAGCTCAGCCGGGCTGATGTCATCATTGATACATCGGGCAGCCTGGAGGAGACTCGCCGACAGGTGGTTGCTGCGTGGCAAGCCGCAAACTGCTAGAATCCTCCCGCGTATGGACTCGCTCAGCCAACCGAGCGCGGCGGCTGCGTCCACTCAGAGTGAGGTGACGCAGCTTCCCCAACCCCCGTCAGGAAAGGTCATTACACTCGTTGACTTGGGGGTGCGCGTGGCTTTGTTCGCCGCATTCGTCGGCATGTTGCTGCGGCAAGTGGGCGCGTCTTCATTCGATGAATCGCTTTATCCGCTGCTGGTCTATAGTCTGCCGGCAGCGGCTTATCTCCTGGCCAGTACGCCGGCGGTAGCAGCGGCGATTCGTCGCCAGGCCGAAAGTCAACCGTTGGGCATGGCGCTGCTGGCGCTGGTGCCGCTCGTTCCCGTGGTTGCGTATGCGCGCGTCGCGCTCGATGATTTTGATTGGGCGCAGCTATTGTTCGGCGGAGTGCTAATCTTCTTGCCGGCCGCGTGTGCCATCTTGAACGTGCCGCAGCTGCGCCGCGCCGATGTGTCGCTCGGCCTGGTCACGGTGGCGTTGCCGTTGCTCTTGCCGTATGTGCCGGATTCAGGCGTGCGCGCGTCGGCTGGGCCACCCGCGACGTTTGATATTGTCCTGCGGGTCGGCGCGTTCTTACTACCAGTCGCCCTGTTGGTGTTCACGACGCGCGAACAGAAGCAGCGGCTCAACTTTCTCTTCCTGTGCGCCGTAACGTCGCTCTGGTACTCCGTTCAGTTCGGGGCATTCCCGGAACTTCCGATCGCAGACCGGATAGACGTGACGTATTACCAGCTCGTGATTATTCCGGTATTCCTGTACGTGCTGGCAGTAGCGGGACGCTTCGACCGGCTGGGGATGATGTTCAACCCGACGCCACGCGGCGTGAGCATCGTGGCCACGAATCTCGTCCTTCTAGCGGCCATCGGCGTGCCCTTAGGTTTGGTCACCGGCGCCCTGACGCCGACCTTCCACGGTCCGCCACCGCTTGAGGCGGCTGCTCAGGCGCTGAGCATTTTCCTCCTGATTGCACTGCCTCAGGAAATCTTGTTTCGTGGCACTCTGCTGACCTATCTGCAAGATGCGTTACACTTAGATTTGCGGGTTGCCGGGATCGTCAGCGCTGTTCTCTTCGGCGCGGCGCAGCTCAGCAGTTCGGCGGGTGTTAGCTGGCTATTCGTCTTAGCGATCCTAACGGGTGCATTTTGTGCGCGCGTCTTCCTTGCTACGCAGAACGTCGTCGCTGCTGCCGTCGTCCATGGATTTGCGCGCTGGGTGCGGTGGTTGCTATTCGGTGGGTAAACGTTGAGTCTTACGGCCGCACCTGAGGCATCGTCGGGCTAGCTCGTCGTCGGTCGTGTGCATCCAGAGTGGCGCACAGATGGGTACGGCGTCTCATTCTGCCGGCGAACCCTCGAGCCATGAAGCCGCAAAATATCGGTCGCTATCAAATCAAAGCCGAGCTGAACCGCGGCGGCATGTCGGTCGTTTATCTCGCCTACGACCCGAATATCGGGCGCAATGTGGCGATCAAGGTGCTCCCGCGCAGCCTGTCCGACCAAGCCGCGGCGCGCGAGCGCTTCGTTCGCGAAGTGCGGGCCGTCGTGCAGCTCGACCACCCGGCGATTGTTCCCATCTACGACTTTGGCGAGGAGGATGGACAACCGTATATCGTCATGCGCTACATGCCCGGCGGCTCATTGGCGGATGTGCTCAGCTATGGCCGGCTGAACCTCGCCGACGCAAACCGCGTTTTGCAGCGAATGGCGCAAGCGCTGGACGCGGCACACAAACGGAAGATCATCCATCGCGACTTGAAACCGGGCAACATTCTCTTCGATAACTACGGCGAAGCTTTTCTCAGCGATTTCGGCATCGTTAAAACCTATGAGGCCGGCGCAAGCGCGCCGACCCTCACGGGCAGCGTGGTGCTCGGCACGCCGGCATACATGAGCCCGGAGCAGGCACTTGGCAAGCGGCTGGATGAGCGGAGCGACGTGTACTCGCTCGGTGCCGTGCTGTATGAGATGCTGACCGGCATGCCTCCCTACAAAGGACCTACCGGCATCAGCGTGGCAATGAAACATGTGATGGAGGCGCCGCCAGACTTGCGCCAGCACCGGCCGGACTTGCCCGAGGCCTGCATCGCCGTCGTACAAAAAGCGATGGCCAAGGAGCCAGATGCGCGTTTTGCTTCGGTTGTTGAGATGGCCGACGCATTCGCCGCGGCGGTAGCGAGTGCGACAAATGCAGAGCCGATGATGCCACCGCTGATCGTGCGCAGGAAACCGCGCATGACCTCCAAGGCCGCAGCCTTGTATGAGCCGTCGGATCAACCTGCCGTGACGACCGAGTTGCAGCTCGGCCAAGCCTCATTGGATAGCCGTTTCCAGCGCGCGATTGCGTATGCCGTCGTGAGCGTAGCGACGCTGTTCGCTGTCGCCGTTGCTATATTCTTTTTTGCGATTGCCCAAAGGTCGGGGAGCGCCGCGCAGCAGACCCCCAGCGAAGCCTTGACTCGCCCGGTTGGACGTGCGACGGCCACGTCGAGTTCCATGGCGAATACGCCTGCGGCGCTCACATCGCCAACCGCACCGAGCATTTTGCCGCCGACTGACCCGCCAGTTGACCCCACGCATACTCCAACGCCTGAGGCGGTGCGCCTCCGCGTGAATCAACTCACGAATGTGCGCGCCGGCCCGGGCATTCACTTTCCCGTAATCGCTCAGATGCAGCCGGGCACCGAGTTAAGCCCCTTCTCTGTCACCCAGCAGCCGGGCGGCGAATGGTACTTGATTCGTTTGCACGACGGCCGGATTGGCTACATGTTCGCGGGGGTTCTGGAAGTGCTCAATCCCGCCGCGCTCCCGTACTTGCCAACTGTAGTCGTCGTCGTTCCTCCTACGATCACACCGGCACCGGTCACACCATCACCTACGCCAACAGCCTCTCCGACGCCGAC
>JANWVF010000031.1 GCA_025056965.1 Thermoflexales bacterium
TAAGCTTTGTCATCGGGCGTGGTGAGCATGTGGGTTTAATTGGCGCAAACGGCGCCGGCAAGAGCACCACCTTAAAACTCATCAGCCGTATTCTCGAGCCAACTTCGGGACGTATACGCGTTAAGGGACGTGTCACGGCCCTCCTTGAGTTGGGCGCCGGCTTTCACCCTGATCTAACCGGTCGCGAGAACATCTTGATGAACGGCGCACTCATGGGACTAACTCGCCGCGAGATCCGCTACAAGCTTGGTCAGATCGTGGAATTCGCGGAGATCGGCGACTTCGTTGATGTGCCGGTGCGTGACTACTCCAGCGGAATGTATCTGCGCCTGGCCTTCTCGGCAGCCGTCCACCTTGATCCAGAGATTCTCCTACTCGATGAAGTGTTCGCCGTCGGCGATCAAGCGTTCCAGCAGAAGAGCCAAGAGCGCATCCATGAAATGCGTAAGCGAGGCATCACCATCCTGTTCGTGTCTCACAGCATGGAGGCAGTGCTGCAGACCTGCACACGCGCGATCTGGTTGGAGAAAGGACTTTTGCGAGCGTCTGGAGACGTTTCTGCGGTAAGCGCCGCCTACTACGAGGATACATTGCGCAAGATGGCGCAGAAGACGGAAGATTCGATTAACGGTTTGACCGATGGTGCTGACAAGAGTAGTGCTTCCGAAGAAGGACAACACTATGGCTATGGCGGCGCTCGCCTAACGAAAATAGAGTTTCTGAACGCAGAAGGGGATGTTACGCGCTTCACACACACAAACGCCCGACTTACCGTTCGCCTACACTATCAGACCAGCCGTCCCGTGGAGAACCCAATGATCGGAATTGCTTTCTTTCGCGCCGAGAGTCGGACTCACATCGCCGGCCCGAACAACACGATGCAACCTTATCGCATACCGCTCATTGAGGGCACAGGGTATGTTGACTACATCATCGAACGATTGCCGTTCTTGCCGGGTGAGTATTTCATTGATGCCTCTATTTACGACTGGGATGATAGCTATTGTTATGACTACTGGAGCAATTGTGCGCGCTTCACTGTGCTTCCCGGCGGCACACGCGAGAAGTATGGCCTGATCGCCTTGAATGGTGAATGGCATGCGCCCTCAGCTGAAGCTAAGCCCATCAACCATCTCTCTTCGCAAACTTTCCCGGAGCGCAACGTGCAATGAGAGTCGTAGCCTTTGTCGGTGACGTATGGGAACATGCCTGTCCGATGCTGCGCGTTGTCAAGCCTCTAGTCGCAGCTGGGTTTGAGTTTGTGCGTGGGAATGAGTGGAATGGTCAAAAGACCCTGATTCGTTCCGAACTTGTTGAGCAAGCCGACGTAATTTTTATTCAACGTGACTTTGCTATATACGCAGAGGAATACGACGCAGTCGTCGCACGAGCTAGATCCGCCGGCAAACCGATTGTGTATGACATTGATGACCTGCTGTTCGACCTGCCGGAGGATCATCCTGCTTTCCCGCGCTATCAGCAATGCCGGACCGCAATTCTGCGCGCTGCTGCAGAAGCAGATCTCGTGACGGTAAGTACTCAAGCGCTGCGCATCTTCCTCTCGCCGTTTAACCCCAGCATCCGAGTTTTGCCGAATTGCTTGCCCGACGACCTATGGCAGACCAGCGGTGAGATTAGGCGACCTGAGCCTTTTGGCGAGGCGGAAGGTCTGCGCATCGGCTTCATCGGCAGCAATACTCACACCGCAGACCTCGATCTGATTGCCGAAGCAATTATCGAAGTGCTCAAAGCTTATCCCAGTGCGAAGTTTATCTCCTGGGGTTGCCCTTTGCCCGGCAGGCTCGCATCGGTGGGCGAATTTGTTCCGCTTGCTCTGGTCAGGTATGCAGATTTTACTTCGTTCGTCAGAGGGTTGTCCTGCGACATTGTTGTTGCTCCATTGATTGAATCAACTTTTAATGCGTGCAAAAGTGCTCTGAAGTTTCTGGAGTACGGTGCCCTAGGATTCGCCGGCGTATACAGCGCATGGGGTGAGTTCTCGGAGGTCATCTTAGACGGTGAGACGGGCTTGCTTGCCGCTTCAATTGCACGATGGCGTGAGCATCTGCTCGCACTCGCCGCCGATCAAACGCTGCGATCCCGGATCGGTCAAAAAGCGAGGGTTTTCGTGCAGGATCAACGGATGCTCTCGAAGAATGCTTGGCGATGGCGAGAAGCTCTAACTTCTATTCAGGCATCGCAAGCCCTACCGCGCTACGCTTCTGCCGCGCTTGCTGTAGCGGCAAAGTGGCACGCTTACGACACAAGGTTACTCCGTGATTCCCTACACAAGTCAGAGACAGAAGTTCACCGCCTGGAATCAGAACTCGGCAGCTTACGGCAAGCTTACGAGGAATCACAGAGAAAGTTGCAATGGGCCGAGCAGAAGCTTGCCGTCATCGAATCCGGACCGGGGTGGCAATTGCTCGCCAAGATTTGGCCTATTAGGCGCGCTCTCATTCCCCCTGGAAGTGTCCGTGAGCGAGCTTTCAAGCAGTTAGTAGCTAAGCTCACCGGTAATTCTCCCCAGTTATTTAGTTCATCGCCATCACTGCCACCGGTGTCCGTGAGTTCGTCGTCCCAGACGGTTACTGTTTCTACAGGTCAAACGCAAAGGGATCCTCAATGTCCTGACCTCACGCCACCTGAGGTGAGCCTCGTCGTGCTAGCGGAGCCAGACGAAGCGAGATCCGTCATGCCCTGGATCGCAGCACAGACTTGGAAGGCCGATGAAGTTCTTTTCTATAGTCACAAGGAACAGCAGGCTTATGATCTAGAGACTGGCCGACGGTATCAAGCGCATAGCCTTCCTATACTCTTGGAGAGCTCGAAGGGAAGATACATCGGCTTCGTCACTAAGCAGCA
Source organism: Thermoflexales bacterium (assembly GCA_025056965.1). GTDB lineage: Bacteria > Chloroflexota > Anaerolineae > J036 > Brachytrichaceae > JAAFGM01. The sequence continues at coordinate 2,866 of JANWVF010000031.1, forward strand.
TACTGCGCTGCCGGCGACCTATGTGGAGCAAAATGTTATTGCGCTCGAAAGCGAAAGGATTGCTTTTGCCGTTAACGCTTCGGTCGCTCAAATAGTTGGGCGATTAAATACAGGACTTTCACTATCATCTCTTTTTCTGCGTAAAGAAAGGTTGTGTTCCGGAGAGCGCGCTGATTTGTGCTTGTGCGTGAACGAATTAAGCCGAGGCGCGGTCGGAAAGGTAATTCCTTCGCGTCTTGTGCTGGAGGACCAGCTCGAGATTCAATTGAAGCTCGATATACCCGTTACCTTGAAGGGGAACTATGTTGTGGGAGGCGAAGCATTATCGCCTGCTGTCTCATTGTGTCCCTTTGACCAGCTGAGCGAGGTAGTTCCTCATCGCTTCAGTTCCAAGCCTGTTGTTGTGATCGTGTTCCCATTCATTGCCGTCGGCGGCGCAGAACGGATTGCCTTGGACATGATGCGATTTCTAAAGCACGAAATAGACTTTGTCGTCGTTGCTACTGATCCTGCGCTACCAAATACAGGAAGCATGGTGGATTTGTTCAGAGAGGTAGTCGCGCGAACTTATGTTCTGGAGGATTTTCTACATCCCGAAAACCGCATTCCGTTCTTTCGCTACCTAGTTAGGACTCTATCTCCTCAAGTGCTTTATGTTGCAAACGGCTCGACGTGGATATACGACAGCCTGCTCACCTTCATAAGAGTCGAGTTCCCATCGGTTCGAATAGTGAATCAAGTCTACGACCACATGTTCGGCTGGATTGAGCGATACGATTCGGAATTTGCAAAGCGGATTGACGCGCATATAGGAACGAATCGCTCAATCTGCGGCGAATATGCGCGTCGAGGCGCACCTGAGAAGAGCATTTATCTAGTCGAACACGGTATTGATACCGAAGAATTTGACCCAGCGCGCTACTCTCCTGAAGACCTGCTTACGCTGCGCCACAAATTTGGCATTCCAGACGGCAAGCGCGTAGTCACTTTCATCGCGCGCTTTCATCAGCAGAAACGCCCTATGGATTTCGTGGAGCTGGGACGTAGCTTGCAGAACGATGAGCGACTCTTCTTCCTCATGGTTGGGGATGGTCCGCTCAGCCAAGTGGTAGAAGACGAAGTGCGTCGGATTGGCCTAAAGAACTTTCGGCGCATGGGTTTCTATCAGCCGAGCCGAGATATCTTTGCCGTTTCTGATCTCATTGTCCTCCCATCGGAGTATGAAGGCATGCCCCTAGTAATACTTGAGGCGCAGTCTATGGGAAAGCCGGTCGTAGCTACGAACGTGGGTAACAATCGCGAAGTTCTGGAGCTCACAGGAGGCGGCATCGTGGTGCCTCGGGTAGGTGATACTCGCGCCTTGCAGAGAGCAGTGCTCGACGCTCTAGATCGTCCCTTCAACGGCAAGAAGATGCGGGAGGCAGTGCGATCTCATTTCGACTGGCGCGTTATTGCGCTGAAATACCGAAAGGCGCTCCTGGGTGAGTGACCGACTAATCGAAGACCGTTCTGCGAACGCTCGCGCCTATGGCACCGCTTGTCTCGGTTGTAATTCCTTCTTACAACCACGCACGCTTTATCGGTGAAGCTGTCAAAAGTGTCCTGTCTCAAACTCTTCGTGATCTCGAAGTTATCGTGATTGACGATGGATCAAAAGATGAGACTCTTCGGGTGCTTGCAGGTATTAAGGATGAGCGTCTTAAGGTCTTCACACAGGAGAACAGGGGAGCTCACGAGGCGCTGAATCGCGGCATCGCCCTTTCTCAGGGTCAATTCATCAGCATTCTAAATTCAGATGACGCCTATACGACCGAACGTCTGGAGCGTCTCGTTTCGGCATCGGCCTGTGAACCAGGGTCTTCCATCCTCGGATCGTTCATTCAGGTTATTGATGAACACGGGCAGCCGTTGGGCATCAAGCGCGCTTATCGTTCACTAGAACCATGGGCACTGGCACACCCCGAGCTCAGCTTTAGGTCAAAGGACGATTTGAGGGCTGCTTTGCTTACTGAAAACTTCTTTGCCACGACGTCCAACTTTTTTGCGAGCCGCGATGTGTTCGAGGCGATCGGACCTTTCCGACCCCTCAGATACACCCACGACTGGGATTTTCTCTTGCGAGGAGCTCAGAACTACCCTCTCAAGGTGGTTGAAGAGCCGCTTCTAAAGTATAGAGTGCACGGGAGCAACACAATCAGAGAGAATCAACACGCCATGATATTTGAAATCCTTTGGTGTCTGGCTGTGCATTTGCCAAAACACCTTTCAGATGAGCGCTGGCTGAGTCAGGAGAAGAAGGTTGAGTATTTCTCCAGTCTTGTTCACTCGATCTATGCCTTTGGGTGTGAGCGATTGCTGGTGACGATGTTAGCGCAGGGGATTGCCTGGCAGCCTGAAGAAGCGCTCTCTTTGCTTCAGCCAAGGAACGAGCTACGTCAAGCGTTCCTTTCTTTCATAAAGCAACAGACTTCTGAGCATGAATCGCAAGCCCATGCGATGGCTTCTGCACACACTGCGAATGTTGTGAGGGAATTTCTAAGGAAGGTCAGCGCGAAAATCATCTATGGTCGTTAGCATCATCGTGCCCTGTTACAACATAGGTCCGGATAGCCTGAAAGTTTTGCGTGCGCTCGATGCCCAAGATTTTGAAAGACCATTTGAGGTCATCGTAGTAGACGATCAATCTGAGGATAATACGTTTGAAATCGTCAGCTCGTTTGTTGCGTCCCACTATCAACTACATACCTATCGCTTGCCGCGCAAAGGTGGACCGGGGGCGGCAAGAAACCTCGGACTAGAGGTTTCAAAGGGTGAGATCATTATCTTTATAGGAGATGATACTGTCCCCTCGCCTTCATTTGTCCGTCATCACGTCGCGCTCCATGCGCAAAGCAAAGATAACAAAGTTGCAGTTCTCGGCCGCATTGAATGGCCCGGTTGCTTCCCTGTAAATAGCCTGATGCGTCATATATGTGGAATCGGGGCACAGCAATTCAGTTACTACTACTTCAAGCCAGGTCAGGAGTACGATTACCGACACTTCTACACTTCCAATATATCTATCTGTAGGACGCTATTGGAAAGCGAGAAGATCGGGTTTCGCGGAGATATATTTCCGTTCGATGATGTCGAGTTGGCGTATAGACTATCAAAGCATGGCCTAAAAATACACTACTACCCGCAACCATTAGTAGAACACTATCACTATCACACCGTTTGGACCTTTGCTAGAAGGCAATGGAACGCCGGTTTCTCGGCCTGGAAACTGATAAGATGTCATCCCGAGACTTTAACCTTGATCACGCGACCTATAGCTTGGATTCGCAAGCTTGCTCAAGGTCTATCAAAGATTCGATCCTCGCGAATGGCATTAGATGCTCAAACCTGTGAACAAGCGGCGCTGCGCTTCGTGAGCTTTTACGAGTGGAGAGATAATTCCCTAATAGATTTCCTCTACCTGAATGTGCTTGAGTATTTCTACGTCAAAGGTCTGGTGGATGGTCTAGCTCACGGGCGCTTCATAAGAGGAATTCTTCACCAGTCGCTCCAAGCTTCAATGCTTATTCCTGCAATCCGTCAGTTCGTGATCCAAGCCAGGGCAAACTCGGTTGATCTGCCGGAAGGCTATCAGATGTTTGACCGAAGTTGAAAGATAAAGGCGCTTTTGCCTTAGCACCTTGGCTACCTTGCGCGCTGCACTAGTTATCCCCCAGGCCATCCCTTAGATCCGATCTGTCACAATCTCCTGTGTCTTGCCGAATGACCCTTCGCCTTTACCGGAGCGATCCTTATCTCGCTTCATTTAGATCGCGAGTGGTGGCACGCCTCACCTACAAAGGTGCGCCAGCGCTTATCCTGGATCAGACAGCCTTCTATCCTGAAGCCGGCGGCCAGCCGCACGACACCGGGACGATCGGCTCAGCGCGCGTCGTGGACGTCATCGAGGACGCTCAGGGAGCAATCTTGCATATCCTTGATGGTGTGAATGCTGGGGACTGTCCGCAGCCGGGCGACGAAGTCGCGTGCTGCATAGACTGGGCGCGTCGCTTCGACCATATGCAGCAGCACAGCGGACAACACATACTGTCCCAGGCGTTCGTTCGCGTCGCCGGCCTGGATACGGTTGCCGTTCACATTGGCCAGACCGACTGCACGATTGATCTGCCCACTGCGGCGCTGATGCCGGACGCAATTGAGCGCGCCGAACGAGAGGCTAACGCGATCGTGATGGAAGATCGGCCGGTTTTGGCCTACGAAGTAGGCGACGCTGACTTAGCGACGATCCCGCTGAGGCGGCCGCCAAAGGTGAGTGGCACGATCCGCATCGTCGAGGTAAAGGACTACGACTGGTCGGCGTGCGGCGGCACACATGTGCGCAGCACAGCGCAGATCGGCCTCATCAAAATTATCAAGGCCGAGAGGCGCGGCGCAGAGACGCGCCTCACCTTTCGCTGCGGCGGGCGGGCCTTTGATGACTACGTGCGCCTCAGTGCTGCCACTGCCCGCCTCATGGAAGCCCTGAGCGCCGGCCGCTACGACGTAGAGCAGGCAGTGCAGAGGCTGATCACTGAGGTTCAGGCCGGTCGCAAAGCCCTGCAAGAAGCCCAGGCGCGCTTGATCGCTTACGAAGCTGCTCAGCTGCTTGCCGGCGCTGTGCGCGACGGCGACCAACTCTGGGTGACGCAAGCATTTGCCAAACGCGAACCGGCCGAGCTGCGTGGGATGGCGAAGGAGCTCAGCCGCGCGTCGCGGGTGGTCGTGTTGCTCGGTGCTTCCGGCGACCAAGCGCAGTTGGTCTTTGCTCGTGCCTCGGATGCAGCCGGTGACATGTCTGAGGCGCTGCGCCGTGCCTTGGCCGTGCTCTCACCGGAGGGCGCGGCGAAAGGCGGCGGCGCTCCGGCATTTGCGCAAGGCGGTGGTGTGGCTGCCGATTTGGCGCAGGTGCAAGCCGCTATCGCTGCGGCGCGCGCCTGGCTGAACGATCAACTGCGCGCAACCTCGGTCAGCGCCGACAAATCCTGATCGCCCAGGCCACGCTGCATGGCCATGCGCAACAGTTCCCGGGTGAGTGCGCCGACCGGAATGGCCACGCCGAGTTCGTCGGCCAAGCGCAGGGCGTAGGTCACATCCTTGTGCATCCAGCGCAGGGCGAAATGGGTGTCTGTGTGATCGCGCTTGGCGATGTGGTCGAGCTTCATTTTGACGACCGGGCTGCTGGCTGCGCCGATGCTCAGCGCCTGCATCACCACGTTCGGATCGAGGCCAGCTTTATCGGCCATCGCTACTCCCTCGCCCAGCGCCGCGATGTGGATGGCCGCCATCATGTTGTTGATCAACTTGAAGATGGCCCCGCTGGTGGGCGGACCGAGGTGCAGAATGGTCGAGCCGCATCTTGCCAGCACCGGTCGCACGCGCTCCAGCACGTCGGCATGTGCGCCGACCAGGAAGGTCAGCGTGCCGTTTGCCGCCGCCATCTTGCTGCCGGTGACCGGCGCATCTGCGAACGCCAAGCCGCGCCCCTGAGCCAGCTGATGCAGCGCGCGCACCCATTCCAACGAGAGCGTGCTGGCCTCGATGCCGATGGCGTTCGGACGCATCGCATGAAGCGCGCCTTGGTCGCCCAGCCACATCGCGCGCGAGGCGACATCATCACCGACCATGCTGATCACGACGTCGGCGTGGGCAGCTGCGTCGCGTGGGCTCGCCGACCATTGGGCGCCGGCCTCCAGCAGCGGGCGCGCCTTTTCGGGCGTGCGGTTGTATACGTGGACGGTGTAACCGGCTTTCAAGAGATTGCGGGCGATTCCACTCCCCATGATGCCCAGCCCCAAGACGGCGACGTGTTGCATTTTCAACTCCTTCACCTGAGAATTGCTCGGGATGACTGATCTTACATCGCTGCTCAAACCGCAACAACGCCTGGTTCTGAACGCCATTCGCGACGCGGCTTGTGAGGCCGGCACGCCGGCCTACTTGGTAGGCGGCGCGGTGCGCGACTGGTTGTTAGCGTTGCCCGAAATTGACGATCTGGACTTCGTAGTCGAAGGCGATGCCATCGCGCTCGCCGAGTCACTTTGCCGGCGACATGGTGGTGAGGTGCAGACCTATCCCAAATTCGGGACGGCTACCTGGCGTCTGGACGACGTGGCCGTGGACTTGGCCATGGCTCGGCGTGAGTTCTATCCTCGCCCGGCCATGTTGCCGGTAGTCGAGCCGAGCGATCTGGCGACCGATCTTCTCCGCCGCGACTTCACCGTCAATGCGATGGCGGTGAGGTTGGACACCCTCGCGCTGATTGACCCGCTCGGCGGCCGAGAGGATCTACAGCGTGGCATCATGCGCGTCATCCACGCGCGGAGCTTCATAGACGATCCGACGCGCATGCTGCGCGGCGCACGCTACGCGGCGCGGTTCAAATTCGAGCTGGACGCGGAGACGCGCGCCGCCCTGGAGGCCGGGCTGCCTTACGTGCGGGCGCTCAGCGGTGAGCGGGTGAAGTATGACCTGGAGCTGAACTTTGAAGACCGCGAGCCAGAGGGCGCGCTGATCCTGCTGCGCGAATGGGGCGTCTTTGAAGCTTGTGGCATACCCACGCCGCCGGCCGATCAATTGGCACATCGGTTTCGTCAGGCGCGCGAAGTGTTGTGGTCGGGTGAATGGCCGATCGAGACGCTGCACATGAGCGCGCGAGACCTCCTGCATGCCATCGGATGGGGCGTGTTGACCTACAACATCGGCCAACTCGGCGTCGCGCGATGGGTGGATTGGATCCCGTTTGAGCATCACCTGCGGGACGCACTGATTGACCTTGGCCCATTGAGCAGCTTGTCGTCGGCATCATTTCGCGCACGGCGCAGCCGGCTATCTGAGCTGCTGCACAAATTCAGCGGACTATCGCTCTTCCTGGCCTATCTGTTCGAGACGAACAAGCTTAAACGCGAGGCGCTGTTGTGTGAGTGGAAGGACTGGCGCTGGGTGAAGCCGGTGACTACCGGCGACGATTTGCGCGCGCTCGGCCTGCCGCCGGGGCCGGCTTATGGCCGTATTTTGAGCCGGCTGCGCAGGGCTTGGCTGGACGATGAGGTGAAGTCGTATGCCGACGAGCAGCGCCTGTTGCAGCGGTTGATCGAAGTGGAAGGGATGTGATAAGATTAAGCATGTGGCCCCTTCGTCTAGCGGTCTAGGACGAAGCCCTCTCAAGGCTTAAACACGGGTTCGAGTCCCGTAGGGGTCACTGGTGCGAGCCGACCTCTCAGCGAGAGGTCGGCTCGTTTCATTTCCGGCTTCGGGTAGGTCTGCCGTTGTCCCTGCAATCGAAGCCGTTGCAAGGTGGCCATGCCGGTCTCAGCGCGCTTCGGGTTTAAAGCAGACCGCAATCTAGATGGCTATCGCCCAAAGCGGAACGACTGCATGACCGTTTCGACGGTCTCGTCGAGCTGAGACTGGCGCCCCTGCGCGAGGCGGGTGTAGATCGCAAAGATCACCCGTTTGCGCTCCGGGAAGATGTAGTAGGCCTGTTGCAGCCTCTGTCCGCCATCCATCCGCGTAGCCAGGATGCGGGCGTATTCAAGACCGGCGTCCGTCCTTAGCTTCTCCGGCGATGAGACATTGCGTCCGCCGTTGTCGCGAATGCTCTGCACGGCTGCCTCTAGGTAGTCCGAGAATGTGCCCGAAAGCGTATCCTCGAAGAAGAGAACGTTCGGGGTAATGTTCCCTGATGCCGGGCCGAATAGCGCCGCGAACTCGGCGTTGACGGAGGCCGGCAGCTCGTCCGGCTGTTTGAGCGACCACCCTTCGGGGAGGTCGTACGAGAAGTTGCCGCTGCGCTCGTAATGGCGCCGTGTGCCTGTGCCCTTTGCATCGGTTGTGCCCTCAATCGCTTCGGCAGGCGCAAGCGTGTTGATCATTGCCTCGATCGCCTGGTCGTCCTCAAGCGAGCCGGTGCGCGGGCGCATGTACAACGCGGCCACGGTGGTAGAACCGATGTCTACCAGATACAAGATGATCTGCGCGCGCACACCGGAGTACGTAGCGTCCAAGACGAATTTTGCACCCGGGTAGCCTTGCTCTGTTGTGAAACCCTCGTCGCGCACCGCGCGTATGTTGCGCAGGTCTCCTCTGAATCCACGTAGGCGATTCGGCAGTTCGGTTCGGTACGATCGGCGGAAGTCGGCGTCCAGCGCAGGTATGTCGTTCGTGGTGAAGAAAGCAACTGCCGACTCCGCGGCGTCGCCTGCGCGGCGCACGGCAAGGACCTTGAAATCGGCGCCGGGCTCGTCCTTAAGTTGCCAACCCTCCGGCGGCACGTAGGCGAATCCGCCTCCTGCCTCCACGTGATACTTGCCTGCCGATGCGGATGTGTCGTCCAGCGACTCGATCGTTTTGATCATCGCTTCGACCGCAGCGTCGTTTTGTTGTTGACTGTTGCGCAGTCGGGTGTAAGTAACGACCAGCTTGCGCGGACCGAAGTCAACCAGATAGAAGATCTGGCGCAGCGAACGCCTCTGCAACGTTGAGTTGCAGACAAGTTTGACCACGTCGTTGCCCCGTTCGGTAACCAGTGTGCTCTCGCTGAGCAGGGCAAATCCGGAGATGCCGGCCTCTAGCTCTTGGATGGCCAGGGCTTTGAATTCGTCCAGCGCAGCATCGGATTGGCTGACGTTGAAGTTGACGTTAGGCGTGAAACCGCTGCCGTCGCTGCGGCCGAAGAGGACTTTGAACTCTGAGAGGTTGGTCGCTTCGACACGCCAGCCTGTCGGCGGAACGTAGGAGAACCCTCCAGCTTCTTCGACGACTCGATTAGCGGTTTGTCGTGGGAATACAGAGGGCGTCCCCGCGGCTGCTTGGCCGGCAACGGCGAATGCCATCACACAAGCTGCCGCATGCTTAAGGAATGTTTTTGTCTTGAACATATGTCCATCCTACTCGCATTGCTCGTTTGATCGAGGGGTGTTTTGTAAGTTGAAAGCGGGTTATTGATGAAGGGGCAGACCTCGAACCGGTGAGCGAGTCACTCGCTCATCCAAGCTAATCGTGATGGGGCTGTGTTAGGCAGGCATTAAGCCGGTGTTGTACCTCGCACAAGCATAGGGCGCGCGCTCGCGGGAGTGTGTTTGTCGGCTTCGCTCTCGTGATGTACTATTCGCGAGGGTGCAGCATGCGATGATCCTCTGGATCGTCTGTGGAAAGCATGAGCGGGTGATCTATGCTTAAGAGAATCCTCGTGCCTCTCGACGGTTCAGCGCTGTCGAGCGCAATCTTGCCATCTGTTTACCCAATCGCCCGGTCCGCCGGCGCAGGTGTTGTGCTGTTGCGGGTCGTTCCGGAAATCGGCATGCGCATCGGCGCGCCGACACCGTGGGTAGACGAGCAGACCTCCGAACGGCCGGGCGGAGCGCTTGGCATTGAGGATTATGAGTCCATTGCGCGTAGGTACCTCAACCAGGTGGCGTCTGAGCTCACCAGGCGGGACATCGCGGCGCGTGTGCGAGTAGTCACCGGCCCGATCACGGAGAGCATCCTAGAGGTAGCGAGCGACGAACGCGCCGACTTGATCGCCATGTCCACGCACGGTCGTGGTGGGCTGGGACGCTTTCTGCTGGGGAGCATCGCCAGTCAGGTAGTCCACTACGCCAAGACGCCGGTCATGTTGCAGCGTGCGACGTCCGATGCGCATCCGCCGGCCGAGCGCCGTTATCAAAAGATCCTGGTGCCGCTCGACGGCTCGGACTTTTCGCGCACGGTGCTGCCGTATGTGGCCGAACTGGCCGGCCGCGTTGGTGCGCAGGTGGTCTTACTGCAAGTGGTGCCGGAGCTTGAGCCAGAAATCAGCGAAGTGCATTGGATGTTCACCTTTGGCGGCCCGGCGTCTATTGGGGAAGTGCCCGGCAGGGCCAGCACACAGACCGGCACGGATCCATCTTTGCAACAGCAGTGGATCGAAGCGGTGCGTGCCGAGGTGGTCAGGCGCACGGAGTATGAGATGGAGGCCGCGCAGAGCAACCTCAACGCTGCCGCGGCAGATCTGAAATTGGCGCATGTGCCTATCGAGACGATGGTCCAAGTTGGCCGGCCGGCCGACGTCATCTTGGATGTGGCAGCGTCCAACGGGATAGATATGATCGCGATGGCGACCCACGGCCGCAGTGGCATCCAGCGCCTGTTGCTGGGTAGCGTGGCCGATCGTATCGTTCGCCATGCGCATGTGCCGGTCTTACTGGTGCGACCCGAGTCTCCCTCTGCCTGATTTCATCGCCGCCCGGAGCGTGCGACGGATCAGACTGCGCCAGCCGCAGGCTCGACGGGCATGCTTCGGCTTGGTCGCAGCGCGGACAATCGTTTAACATTGCGCTTTACCATGCCGAAGCGAACCGACATTCATTCCATCCTCATCATCGGATCTGGCCCGATCGTCATCGGCCAAGCGTGCGAGTTCGACTACGCCGGCGCACAGGCGTGTAAGGTGCTGCGCCGCGAAGGATATCGCGTCATCTTGGTGAACTCTAACCCGGCGACGATCATGACCGACCCCGAATTCGCCGATGTGACCTACATCGAGCCGCTTACGGTGGAGTTGATCGAGAAGATCATCGAGAAGGAGCAACCTGACGCGCTGCTGCCTACCGTCGGTGCGCAGACGGCGTTGAACTTGGCGACGGCGCTAGAGGAACAGGGGATTCTGAAGAAGTACGGCGTCCAACTCATCGGCGCCAACGTGCAGGCCATCAAGCTGGCCGAAGACCGCCAACTGTTCAAAGAAGCGATGGAAGCGCACGGCCTGAAGTGTCCTCGCGGGGCAACGGTCACTTCGGTCGAGCAGGCGCTGGCGCTGGTCGGCATTAACACCGGAGGGCTGCCGGCCGACTCCCCGTTTCTCAATGCTTACTTCTCAATGCTCAGCTTTCCCGTCCTCATTCGTCCCTCTTTCACGCTGGGTGGCAGCGGCGGCGGCGTCGCCTACAACGAAGCCGAGCTGCGCGAGAAGTGTGCGCGTGGCTTGCGCGAAAGCCCGGTCGGACAGGTGCTGGTTGAGCAGAGCGTGCTGGGCTGGAAAGAATACGAGCTGGAGGTCATGCGCGACTGCAAAGACAACTTCGTAGTGGTCTGTTCGATCGAGAACCTCGACCCGATGGGGGTGCACACGGGCGACAGCATCACCATCGCGCCGGCCATGACGTTGACCGACAAAGAGCTGCAGCGCCTGCGCGACATGGCCAAGATCGTCATGCGCGCGGTGGGCGTGGAGACGGGCGGCAGCAATGTGCAGTTTGCGGTCAACCCCGAAAACGGCGAGGCGCTGGTGATCGAGATGAACCCGCGCGTCTCGCGCTCGTCGGCGCTGGCCAGCAAGGCGACCGGCTTCCCCATTGCCAAGATCGCCGCGTTGCTGGCCGTTGGTTATTCGTTGGATGAGATCCCGAACGACATCACTAAGAAGACGCCTGCATCGTTCGAGCCATCGCTCGACTACGTGGTGGTCAAGTTCCCCCGCTGGGCGTTCGAGAAATTCCCCGGCGCGGACGTCACCCTAGGCCCGCAGATGAAGAGCGTGGGCGAGGTGATGGCCATCGGCCGGACGTTCAAGGAGGCGCTGCACAAGGCCGTGCAGGGGCTGGAGATCGGCAAGATCGGGATCGAAGGATCGAGCGATCAAAGGCGGTACACGGCAGCCAATAAGGCGCAGGCTTCACAAAGCACCGCGCCGTGGGCGATTCCCACGGCTCAGCGCCTGTTCCAGGTTTTCGACGCCCTGCGTCAAGGGGTGACGCCGGAACAAATCCACGCGGCCACGAAATACGACCCCTGGTTTATCGCGCAGTTCTGTCAGATCATCGAAACCGAGCGCGCGCTGGCAGCACACACGCTCGACTCGCTGCCGCGCGAATTGCTGCTGCGGGCTAAGCAGGAAGGCTTTGGCGATGCCTACATCGCTAAATTGCTGAAGCCCGGCTCCCATGGCGCCGTCTCTTGGCGCGACGTGCGCGTCAAACGCCGCCAGCTCGGCGTCATCCCCTCTTTTTATCGCGTGGACACCTGCGCCGCAGAGTTCGAGAGCAGCACGCCCTATTTGTATTCGCACTACGACGGCTTCGACGAAAGCGAGCCACAGTTCCAGAAGCGGAAGATCATCATCTTGGGCGGCGGCCCGAACCGCATCGGCCAGGGGATCGAGTTCGACTATTGCTGCGTGCATGCCTGCTACGCGCTGCGTGATTTGGGCTTCGAGACCATCATGATCAACTGCAACCCGGAGACGGTCAGCACCGATTACGACACCGCCGACCGGTTGTACTTCGAGCCGCTCACGCTGGAACACGTGTTGAACGTATGGGAGAACGAGTCGGGGCTGATAGGCCGGGAAGGCGTCGCAAATGCCGATCCTAGACATCTGACGCCGGTGCTGGTGCAGTTCGGTGGGCAGACGCCGCTGAATCTGGCGCGCGCGCTCAAAGATTACGGCGTGCCGATTTGGGGCACGTCGCCCGATGCGATTGCCCTGGCCGAAGACCGCCAAAAGTTTGCCGAAGTGTTGCGCGAGCTGGATATCCCCCAGCCGGAGAATGGTGCGGCCATGTCGCTCGAAGAAGCGCGCCAGGTGGCAGCGCGGATCGGCTACCCGGTGCTCGTGCGTCCGTCGTATGTGCTAGGTGGCCGGGCGATGGGCATCGTATATGGCGAGCACGAGCTGGAAGAGTACATCGAAGAGGCGACTCGCGTTAGCCCCGATGCGCCGGTGCTGATAGACCGCTATCTCGAAGACTCTTTCGAGCTAGATGTGGATGCGGTGGCGGATGGGCAGCGCGTCGTAGTCGGCGGGATCATGGAGCAAATCGAAGAGGCCGGCGTCCACAGCGGCGATAGCGCATGCATGATGCCTCCGCTGAAAGTGAGCGAATACCACCTGAACATCATCCGCGATTACACCGAGCGCATCGGCCTGCGCTTGGGCGTCAAAGGCCTGATGAACGTGCAGTTCGCGATTAAAGACGAGATCGTATACGTGCTCGAAGTCAACCCCCGCGCCAGCCGGACGACGCCTTTCGTGAGCAAGGCGACCGGCGTGCCGCTGGCCAAGATCGGCGCGCGCATCGCAGCCGGGCAGACGCTGGAAGAGATCGGTTTCTTGGAGGAGCCGAAGTTGGACGGCTTCTTCGTCAAAGAGGTGGTCTTGCCTTTCAATAAGTTCCCCGGTGCGTTCTATCAGCTCGGGCCGGAGATGCGCAGCACCGGCGAAGTCATGGGCCACGCCTCGACATTCGGTCACGCTTACGCCAAGGCCGAACTCGGCGCGGGCGAGCGACTGCCAGCTTCTGGCCGCGTTCTGCTCACCGTCAACGACAACGATAAGCCCAACATCATCAAGATCGCGCGCGATCTGCATCGCCTGGGCTTCGAGCTGCTGGGCACGCGCGGCACGGCCGAGTTCCTCAACCGTTTCGGAGTGCCGGTGCTTGCCGTGAACAAGGTAAGCGAGGGATCGCCGCACGTGGTGGATTACATCCGACGCGGTGAGGTGCACATGGTGATCAGCACGCCGTTAGGGCAGCGCGCCTACAGCGACGGCCAGGCGATAAGGGCGGCTGCGATTCAATACAAGGTGCCCCTGCTTACTACGCTCAGCGCTGCCTCGGCGGCCGTGCAAGCCATTCGCGCCATTCGGACCAAGGACTTCAAGGTGCGTAGTTTGCAGGCCCATCATGGCACGGCTAGCCGGTTTTAACTGCCTTGAAGCGGCGCAGGATCTCTTCCTTTTGCTCAGCATGATCCACAATCGGCGCGGGATAGTCGCGACCGATGATGCAGCCGGCTTGTGCTTGCACCGCAGGCGGCATAGACGCCGGCTCATGGATGTACTCGACCGGCACCCGCGCCAGCTCGGGCAACCAGCGCTTGATATACGTGCCGTCGGGGTCAAAGCGCTCGCTCTGCAACTTGGGATTAAAGATGCGGAAGTAGGGTTGGGCATCGGTGCCGGTGCTGGCTGCCCACTGCCATCCGCCGTTGTTAGACGCCGGGTCGCCGTCGGCCAGCTTGCGCATGAAGTAGCTCTCGCCCAGCCGCCAGTCCAGCAGCAGGTCCTTCGTCAAGAAGGACGCCACGATCATGCGGGTGCGGTTATGCATCCAGCCGGTCTGGTTGAGCTGACGCATGGCCGCGTCAACGATGGGGTAGCCGGTGCGCCCTTCGCACCATGCGGCGAAGCGCGCTTCGTCGAGCGCGGCATCGCCGCTGCCCCAGCGCACCACATCGTAGGCACGGTTGAAATTGGCGTGGTCGGCATGCGGGAAGTGGTACAGGATCTGGATGTAGAACTCGCGCCAGATTAACTCGCTGATCCAGGCGTCCGCGCCTTCCTTCTTTGCGTCGCTGGCGGCGGGCGAAAAGCTGTGCTTGGCCGGGAATGCGTAACTCAGGGTCGAGACGGCAACGGCATAGCATTGGCGCGGCGAGATTGTGCCGAAGCGCAAGTGGGGGGACAGTCGCGACGTGCCCTCGATGCCGGGGAAGTCGCGGCGTGTGGAATACGCTTGCAGCGCGCCGCTGTCTTTGAACTGCATGAGCAAGCGCATCGCCTCTGGTTCGCCGCCTTTTGGTCCGCCCTGCACGTCGGCGAAGCCGAGTTCGGCTGCGGACGGAAGATGCGACATTACGGCAATCGAGGACGGGAGCGTAGGGAGGGGCGACAGTTGCCAATCGCCGGCCTGTGGACGGATCGGCGTGATGCGCGAGAGCCAGGCCTTCTTGTAGGGCGTGAACACCGTGTAGGGCTGACCGGAGGCGGTTAGCAGCTCATCCTCCTCGAAGATCACCAAGTCCTTGAACGACTCGACGCGCACACCGGCGGATCGCAACGTTGCAGCGACGCGCCTGTCGCGCCGACGGGCGGCCGGCGTGTAGTCTCGGTTGAAATACACGGCCGATGCGCCGGTGGCCTGCGCCAGTCGCGCCAGCTCGGTTGCCGGGTCGCCGCGCAGCACGAGCAGCTGCGATCCGCGCCGGCGCAGTCCGTCATCCAGCGCGCGGAGGCTCTCCAACATGAACCGCACGCGCATCGGTGCAACGTCTCGACCTTTGAGCAGCTTGTCGTCCAGGATGAAGACGGGGATGACGGCGCCGCCGCTGTCGCGCACGGCGGCGTTCAGGGCAGTGTTGTCCGCTAGCCGCAAATCGCGGCGGAACCAGTGGATGATCGGCATGGGCGCGACAATACTGCGCCTTGTTATGAGCTTGCTGAGACGGCCAAACGTTGCGCCAGTGCCACTGCGCCGAGCACCCCGGCGCGTCCGCCGAGCGCGGGCGGCGTGATGTAGTTGTCTATGTCTTCCAGAATGGCCCGATGGACGATGTAACCGTTGAGCAGGCGCTGCACCTCGCTGCGGATCATCGGAAAGAGGAAAGCCTGCTCCATCACGCCACCGCCCAGGATGATGCGCTGCGGCGACAACACGCAAATGGTGTTGACCACGGCCAACGCGATGTAGTGTGCCTCGAGCTGCCAGGCGCCGTGCTGCGGTGGCAGCGTCGCCGGGTCGGCTCCCCAGCGCTGTGCAATGGCCGGCCCGCTGGCCAATCCCTCGAAGCAATCGCCATGAAAGGGGCATACGCCGGCGAACGGATCGCTCGCCCAGTCGTGGGGCAGGCGCACATGACCCATCTCGGGGTGGATCAGGCCGTGCATCAGCCGACCTTCGGCCATGCCTCCACCGCCGATGCCCGTGCCGATCGTGTAATACACGAACGTGCGCAATCCGCGCGCTGCACCCCACATATATTCGCCGAACGCCGCCGCGTTGACGTCGGTATCGAAGGCGATAGGGACGTTCAGCGCGCGCCGGATGGCGCCGGCAAAGTCGGTGTTTTGCCAGGCCAACTTGGGCGTGCTAGTGATGTAGCCGAACGTCGGCGATGCCGGGTCGGGGTCAACCGGCCCGAACGAGCCAAT
Source organism: Thermoflexales bacterium (assembly GCA_025056965.1). Lineage (GTDB taxonomy): Bacteria > Chloroflexota > Anaerolineae > J036 > Brachytrichaceae > JAAFGM01. The sequence goes on from JANWVF010000031.1 coordinate 18,809, forward strand.
CCCAATCGCCCGCAGCGGTTGCTGCGCGCTCCGGAAGAAGTGGATGACCTGAGCGAGCGTTTCCTGCGGCGTCGTAGTGGGGAAGCGCGCCTCGGATACGATGTGGTCCGGTCCGCCGGCGATGATGCAGTTGAACTTCGTGCCGCCGGCTTCGATGCCGCCGTAGAGCGGTAGGGAACGGGATTCGGCCATGGCATCAACCTCGCAGGCGAAGTTCTATCACTGCCCGCTAGGGGGCGCAACTGTGTTCAAGGACTTCACAAGTTTTGTTCGAGTTGACATCGTTCAGCCTTCTAATAGAATCCCAATCTAGATGGAAGCGAAAGTGGCCTCAGAAGCGCCTTCGCTGCAGACTAACGGGGTAAGAATAGGCACGCGCGCGAACTGCGCGGCGTGCCTTTTGCTTATCTAGTCTAGTGTTCTTAGGAGGTAAACCCAAAATGGCAGACTCAAGCTTGATCGGCAAGGTCGAAAAGGCGCATCGTTACGCCCAGGAACGCGACCGATTTCAATTCTTGACCTTCCAGGTAATGGTGCGCGGAGATAATGGCGAGTACCTCGTCACCTACGATCATGGCCGCTGGAGCTGCAACTCCGAATACTTCAAAAACCACGGCGTGGATAGCCACACGATGGCGGTGGAGCGCTTGCTAGAGGGCATGCTCTATCAGCCTGAGAAGATTTAACTCGAAGAGGCGTCCGCAGCGACGCCTCTTCGCGCCTTAGAGCGCAATCGCGCCGTGCTAACATCGCGCCGTGCGATTGCGAGACCGAGGATACGCGGGGCTGGGCCGTCGGCGCGATAACAGCGGCTGCTTCTGGTCTGCCCTGCTTCTCATTGCCGGCCTCGTCGCCGGCGGCTACTTGCTCGTGCAGACCCGGCTGGGCTACGGAATTCAGCTTGGCCGCGACGCCCCAACGCCTACCCCTGCGCTTACACCTACGCCCACGCGCAGCGTGGACGATTTCATTCGCGCAGCAGAGGAGGCAGCTGCTCAGGGCAACTATCGCGCCGCGATAGATGCCTACGAGCGTGCCAGCCGCCGCCGGCCTAACGATCCTGACCTACACCGCCGCGCCGCCCGCTTGTTGGTATTCATCGGCCAGCCTGAGAAAGCAGAACAGCGCATCCGCAAGGCGCTGGAGATTGACCCGAATCATCTGCCGTCGCGCGCGGTGTTGTGCATGGCACTAGACTGGCAGAAGCGCGTCGCTGAGGCTGTGGCCGAGTGTCAGGCCGTCGTTGCGGCCGATCCAAACTATGCCACCGGCCATGCCTATCTAGCGGAAGCCCTGGCCGACAGTGGTGACTTCAACGCGGCGCGCGCCGCTGCACAAAGAGCGGTGGAGCTAGAACCGGATAACCCCGATGCGCTGCGCAACCTCGGCTATGTATACGACGTCTTCGGCCGCTACGATATGGCGCGCTATCACTACGAGCGAGCGCTGGAACGTGACCCCAATATGCCGCACGTGCTCATGGCCATCGGGCGCATTTCGTATGTCACCGGGCAGACGGCCAACGCCATCAAAACCTTTCAGCGCATCATCGAGATGGATCCCCAGCATGCCGAGGCATATCAGCAGTTGGGAATGGTGTATCGCTTCATCGGCGAGCGGCAGAAGGCGCGCGAAGCGCTGAACAGGGCTATTGAGCTGGATCCGCTGCGCGTGCGTGCGTGGACCGAGCGTGCCTTGCTCAACTTTCAAATGCGCAACTTCTTCGGCGCAGTTGAAGATTACACGCGCGCCCTCAGCGTCACACAGCAGCTGGGCACTTCGTTGACTGCGATAGACTATCTGTATTATGGCTTCGCCTACCGTTGGATTCAGGAGTGTGACAACGCGCGCGCGATGTGGGCGAAGGCCGTCGAACTGGCCCCGGCCAACCAGGAAATCCGAGCGAACGTCGAGGCCGGCTTGGCCGCCTGCAGCGGCCGCTAGAGCCCGGCGGAACATCGGCACATCCGCATCGTGGACGGAGTGAGGATCTACATTGTTTAAGGCGAGCGACACCACCTGGCGTTTGATGCGCTACGTCAAGCCCTATCGCTTGATGATCGCCGTCGCCGCTGTGCTTTTCATCGTCAGCACGGGGTTGAACCTGGTCTTCCCGCTGGTCAGTGGCCAGCTGGTCAATGCCGTGACCGGCACATCCGTCGGGTTGACCGTCGGCCAGATCATCGGCATCCTGATCGCCGTGTTCGTGGCGCGCGCGCTCGTGGACATCGTTAGCCAGTCCTTGATCGCTGAGGCCGGCGAATCGGTCACCCGAGATCTGCGCCAGGCCGTCTATGCGCATTTGCAGCATCTAGATTTGGGCTTCTTCGCCGGTCGGCGCACCGGCGAGTTGACCTCGCGCCTGTCGTCCGATGTCACCGTCGTGCGCGTGGCCTTGGTGAATAACGTCGCCACTTTGCTCAGCAGCGTCCTGACCGTAGTCGGCTCGGCGGCGCTTGTCGTCACGATCAATTGGCGGCTGACGGGCATCGTGCTGCTGATCTTCCCGCTGGCGACGATCATCGCACGGCTTTATAGCCGCTCGCTGCGCCCGCTGGCGACCAAGGCGCAGGACTGCTTGGCCGATACCAATGCAATTGCCGAGGAGGCCATCAGCGGCGTGCGCGTCGTCAAGGCCTTTGGCCGTGAACCCTACGAGATACAGCGTTTCAACCAAGCGTCGCAGGCCGTCTTTCGGGACTCGCTCCGGCTGGCGCGCATCCGCGCCACCTTCGGTCCGCTGATCGGGCTCATGTTCTTCTTCGCCCTCGTTGGCGTGTTGTGGTTCGGCTCGCAAGAGGTGAGCGCCGGCAGGCTGCGCCCGGGCGACTTGGTGGCCTTTCTGCTCTATGGTGCGGTGATCGCCGGCGGCATCTCTGGCCTGGCGAACATCTTCACGCAGTTCCAAGAGGCGATTGGGGCGACGCGCCGGCTGTTTGAGATCCTCGACACACAGCCGAAGGTGCGCGATGCGCCCGGCGCGCGCGACATCGGCGACGTACGCGGCCGGATCACCTTCGACCGTGTTTCGTTTGCCTATGAGGACGGGCGCGAGGCGCTGAGTGACGTCTCGCTCGACATTGCGCCGGGCGAGATCCTCGCCTTAGTCGGTCCGAGCGGCGCAGGCAAATCCACGCTGTTTAACCTGATTCCGCGTTTCTACGATCCGACCCAGGGCGCAGTGCGCTTGGACGGTGTTGACCTGCGGGAGCTGACGTTGGCCAGCCTGCGCGCGACGATCGCGATCGTGCCGCAAGATACGCAGCTGTTCAGCGGCAGCGTGCGCGAGAACATCCTATACGGCGATCTGAACGCGAGCGAGGAGGCGATGATCGCGGCGGCCAAGGCCGCCAATGCGCATGACTTCATCTTGGCGTTGCCCAAAGGCTACGACACGCTGGTCGGCGAACGCGGCGTGAAGCTGAGCGGTGGCCAGCGCCAGCGCGTCGCCATCGCCCGCGCCATTCTGAAGAACCCGCGCATCCTCTTGCTCGATGAGGCGACTTCGGCGCTGGACAGCGAAAGCGAGGGCCTGGTGCAGGAAGCGCTGGGCCGGCTGATGCGAGGCCGCACGACAATCATCATCGCCCATCGCCTCAGCACCGTCCAAGTGGCGCATCGCATCGCCGTGCTGGACAAAGGCCGTTTGGTCGAGCTCGGCACGCACGACGAGCTGATGGCGCGGCATGGCTTGTACTACAAGCTGTATAGCCTGCAGTTCGAGATTGGAGAATTCGACGGCGAGTTAGCACACGCAGCAGAGGATGAGCGACTGAGCGACGATGGCCGCGCGCCGCGATCGCGCCGACGTGGTTTCAGCCCTTTTAGCTTGTTGGACGCCGGAGCGCCATGATGACCGATCTGTTCAGTATTGAGGGGAAAGCCGTCTTAGTCACGGGAGGGTCACGCGGCCTGGGTTTGGCGATTGCACGGGGGCTTTTGGAAGCCGGTGCGCGCGTCGCCGTTGCGGCGCGCACACCACCTCCCGTCGAGAGCCTATGCTTCCTGTCGTGCGATTTAATGGATGCGAACGCCCGCGCCGGCCTCGTGGAGCGTGCCGTCGGCGAGCTGGGCGGAATTGATGTGCTCGTGCACTGCGCCGGTCAGCAGCATCGCCAGCCGGCTGCCGAATATCCGCTGCGCATGTTCGAGGAGATCTATCAACTGCACGTCGTCGCCGCCATGGACTTGTGCCAGCAGGCTGCGCGCTACATGCTGCCGCGCGGCGCCGGCAAGATCATCCTCGTAAGCAGCGTTCTGGGTTTCCAGGGCGGCATCACCGTGCCGGCGTACAGCGCCGCCAAGCACGCGATGGTCGGCTTGGTGCGGGCGCTGGCCAACGAGTGGGCGAGCCGCGGCGTGAACGTGAACGCCATCGCGCCGGGTTACATGAACAGCGAGATGGTCATGCCGCTGATGAACGATCCGAATCGTGGGCCAGCCATCCTCAGCCGCATTCCGGCCGGCCGGTTGGGCGAGCCAAGCGAGCTGGTCGGCGCGGTGATCTTCCTCGCCAGCGCGGCCTCCAGCTACGTGCACGGCCACACGCTCGTGGTGGATGGCGGCTGGCTGGCGCGCTGAAGCCTTCAGCGCTTGAAAACCTCGTCCACCTCGACTTGGAAGCCGTTGGCCAGTCGGTTGGTCATGTTGGCCAGGCCGACGATGGCCATCAGCTCGGCAAACATCGCGTCGCTCATGCCTTTGGCCCGCGCGGCGGCGCTGTGCGAGGCGATGCAGTATTCGCAGCCGTTCGTCACGCTCACGGCCACGTAGATCAGCTCGCGCGTCAGCGGATCGAGTTCGCCTGGGCCGGTCATCACCTCTTTCACCATTTGCCAGGTGCGCCGCAGGGTCGGAGGATGTTGGGCCAGCACCTTCCAGAAGTTGTTGATGTAGTCCGTCTTGCGCGTGGCGCGGATGTCATCGTATACCGCGCGCACCTCTTCGTCTGCGTCCTCGTATTCGATCATCCTGCTCATGGTTGGCTTTGTTCACGCTCACTCTGAATCGGCATTGGCTTGCCCTCGCGCGCCGAGCGCAACAGGGCGAGGATGGCGGCGGCGTTGGCGCGGCTATCCTCTAAGCTCACTCGCGGCGCGGCACCGTTTAATATGGCGTCGGCCAAATCTTCAACTTCGCCTAGGTAAAGCAGCTCCGGGCCTTCAATGGTGAGCGGCTCGAGCTGATCGCCGGCCTTGCCGATGTAGATTGTCTCGCGCGCCGTGGGCTTAAACGGGCGCGGGACGACGATGAGCCCTTCGCTGCCGACGATCTCCATGTGCATGCGGAAAGGCGCCCCAAAACCGCAGTCGAACTGCGCGAAGATGTTCTCGCCGAAGCGCAGCGTTCCGATGAACGTCTCGTCTACGCCGCTCGGGCCGGTGAATTGCATGCCGAAGGCCTCCACTGGCTCGGCGCCGATCATCGCCCGCGCGTAGCTGATCGGATAGCAGCCGACATCCCACAAGCTGCCGCCGTCCAAGTCGGCATTGACGCGGATGTTGGAGCGGTTCGTCAGGCTGAACGTGAACGAGCCGCGCACCAACCGCACTTCGCCGATCGTGCCGCGCTCGATCAGAGACTTCACCTGGAGCGTCTGTGGATGATGGCGATACATGAACGCCTCGGCGACGACTCGACCGGTTTCCCTCGCTGCAGCGATGATGGCGTCTATGTCCTCGATGCGCGTAGCGAGCGGTTTCTCGCATAGCACATGCTTTCCGGCTCGCAATGCCTTGATCGTCCACTCGGCGTGCAGACGGTTGGGCAAAGATATGTAGACGACATCAATCTCTGGGCTTGCGAGCATCGCTTCGTAGCTGCCGAAGGCGCGCTCGATCTGCCACTCCTGCGCATAGGCCTCAGCCCTGGCCGGATCGCGGCTGGCTACGCCCACCAGCCGGTTGCGCGGCGACGCGCGCAAAGGCGGAATTAGTGAGCGATTGATGCGCGCGGTGCTGAGCAGTCCCCAGCGCAGGGTTGCGCCGGGCATTCCCATCGAGGGGCTAGTGGATGCAGCCTGCGAGTGCGACGACATGCCAGGGGAGTATACTGACGCGCGTTAAGCCTGCCACCGGAAGTATCTATGAGCATCCGATTCGAGCACATCGCGATCAACGTGACTGACGCGCCTAAGGTCGTCGAGTGGTATGTGAAGAACTTAGACCTCGTGGTGGTGCGCTCGACAAACGAGCCGCCCTACATGACCTTTGTGTCTGATCAGGGGCGCAACATGATGTTCGAGTTCTATCAACAGCCGGTCGGCGTCGCCGACTATGCGAGTCTGCATCCCGTTACCTTCCATATCGCCTTTGCCGTGGACGACATTGAGGCAACGCGGTCACGGCTGATCGCTGCGGGCGCGACCCCCGAGGGCGAGATTACGACGACGGCGGCCGGAGACCGGTTGTGCTTCCTCAGGGATCCGTGGGGCGTCACGCTACAGCTCGTCATGCGCGCCCGGCCGATGCTGAGCTGACGCTCACTCGCCCGGGTTGAACTGCGCGCGGTACCAGTTCACCGTGTCCTGAATGCCCACGTCGTGCGGCGTGTACTCGAAATCGGGGTAAGCGGCGGCGAACTTGGAGCCGTCCATGACGAACGGTTGCTCAAACTGGTAGAGCACTTCAAGCGTATCGCTGATGCGCGGCACGAGCAGGCTGATCAGCCGAAAGAACGTGCGTCCGCGCGTGCCGATCTTCGGCGGCTTGCCCCAAGCGGCGAACACGCGCCGGATGAACTCCTCTCCGGTAAGCGGGCCGGCGCCCGGCACATGCCAGGCCTGACCGTAAGCGTCATCGTTGAGCGCCAATAGGACGCACGCCGCAGCGGCGTCGGGCAGGTAGAGCAGATCGTGCGGCACATCGAGCCGGCCGAACCACATCGCCCTGCGCCCGTGGTGTGCCGCCTCAAAGATCATGCTCATGAATGTGCCGTGCACGTGCGCGCCGTAAAACGTCGCCAGGCGCGGGATAACGACCGGCACGTCGCCTTTGGCGTGCGCTTCCATGAGCATCGCCTCGATTTCCTTGCGCAGCAATCCGCGGCGCGAGTTTGCCGCGTGAGGGTGATCCTCTCGCACGGGCACATATTGGAGCGGGCCATACACCAGTCCGTTGCTCGGGCTGACCAGCCGCGCGCCGACGGCGCGCGCGCCTTCGAGGAGATGCGCTGCGACCTCCTTCATGCGGTCGCCGATATAGATACAGTTGTAGATGACGCGCGCGCCCTTACATGCCTCGATCACGCTTGCTGCGTCCGTTGCGTCGCAGGTGACGATGTCAACGCCGTCGGGCAGCACTTCGGCGGCCTTGGCCGGGTCGCGCGCAACGGCGCGAATAGGTAATCCCTCCGCGGCCAGGTGATGGACGATTGCCGAGCCAAGCGCGCCGGACGCGCCAAAGACGGTGTGGAGTTCGGCCATGCTGTGCCTAATCGTATCATTCCGACGATTGGCATTTGGCGCACAGGCCGATGATTTCGATGGCGCTCTTGCGCGATTCAAATCCCACCGCTTGCAGCTGTGCGATCAGCGCGCCGGAGAACTGATCAGACTGTATCTCGGTCACCGTCCGGCAGCGCTCGCAGATCAGATGAAAGTGCAGCGCCTTCTCCGAGCATGCCAGGCTATAACCCCTGTTGCCGATGCGCACGCGCTCCAAATGGCCTTCGGCTTGCAACACATCGAGCGTGCGGTATACCGTCGCTAGGCCAACGCCCGGGTCTATCTTGCGCGCGCGCGCCAAGATCTCTTCGGGGCTGAGCGAGCGCCGCGCACGCGCGACGACTTCAATCACCGCACGCCGTGGCTGCGTGATGCGGTAACCGGAGGCGCTCAAAGCTTTTTGAATGTCGCGCGCACGCTTGGACATACACCCATTCTAGCGCAGTCGCATCTGATATACTTGAGAAACTTAGTGAGAATCGTTCTCAACAAGAAGTTAAGAGTCGCTCCCCGGCAGATGCAGGGGCTTTGTGAGGAGGTTGAAGAGTCGTGAACCGTCGTTCTGCGCTAACCCTTAGTGCGTTGTTAGCCTCGGCTGTGCTGGTTGCCTCGGCATGCGCTGTGCCGCCTGCGCCGCGGCCACAACCGACCCCGGCAGCAGATGTGCCCGCGGCTACGGCAACGACTGCGCCGCAGGCGAATGCCGAGACGAAGCTGAAGGTGCTGGCGACGTTCAGCATCATCGCCGATCTCGTGAGGAACGTCGCGGGGGACAAAGTGACGCTGGTTACATTGGTCGGAGCGGAGATGGACTCGCACGACTACGAACCCACGCCTTCGGACATGGCCAAAGTTGCCGATGCCCAACTGATCTTTGAAAACGGTTTGATGTTCGAGTCTTGGCTCGACCGCTTGTACGAAGCGTCCAGCTCGCGCGCCAAGCGCGTCGTGTTGAGCGAAGGGATAGACCCGCGACCCTTCGCGGAAGATGGACACGGCCATGCGCATGAGCACGAACACGGACATGATCACAAGCACGACGCCGGTGCAGAAGGCGAACACGCGCACGGCGAAGCGAAGACCGACAAGCACGCCCACGAACATGGGGAATTCGACCCTCACGTGTGGCAGGACGTGCGAAACGTGATCCAGATGGTGAGCAACATCGCCCAGGCCTTGAGCGAAGCCGACCCCGCCAACGCCGATTTCTACGCGACCAACGCGGAGGCATACATCGCCCGGCTCGAGGCGCTGGATGAGGAGATCGTCGCTCTGGTTGAGCAGATCCCCGAAGATAAGCGCAAGCTGGTCACCTCGCACGAGGCGTTGGGCTATTTCGCCGATCGCTATGGGTTCAAGATCGTTGGCACTGTTTTGGGGACAATGTCCGCGGAGGCGCGTGAGCCATCAGCGCAAGACTTTGCGAAGCTGGCCGAGTCGGTCAAAGCCGAGGGCGTGCGCGTGATCTTCCTGGAGAACGTCACCAATCCCCAAGTGGTGGAAAGGCTGGCCAAAGAGGCCGGCATTGCGATCGGCCCGTCGCTATACACGGATGCGCTGGGCGCGCCCGGCAGCCCCGGCGCGACCTATATTGACATGATGCGCTTCAACGTGCGCGCCATCGTCGAGGCGTTGACCAAGTAAGCTGAATGCAGTGAAGCGATGAGTCGTCCGCTGTTTCCCTACGGTGGCCGGCACTACAGGCCGGCGACGAATCACGCTCTGGCCCTCGAAGCGCGAGACCTCAGCGTGCGTTACCCGCGCACCGAACGGCCGGCCCTGCAAGGCGTGAGCTTTGCCGTGCCTGCCGGGGCGCGCGTGGCTTTGGTCGGCCCGAACGGCGCCGGCAAGTCCACGCTGTTGAAGGCGGCGGCTGGCCTTCTGCCCGCTGCATCCGGCACATTGACCGTCTTCGGCGCATCTGCGGGCGCCTCCCCGCATCAAGTGGCTTACTTGGCGCAGCGCGGCGAGCTGGACTGGAGCTTCCCGATCAGCGTGCGCCGGCTGGTGCTGACCGGCCGATATCCGCACCTGGGTTGGCTGCGCTGGCCGACGCGCGAGGACTGGCGCAAAGCCGATGCAGCCCTGGAGCGCCTACAACTGAGCGACCTAGCCGAGCGGCAGATCGGCGAACTCTCCGGCGGCCAGCAGCAGCGCGCGCTTCTGGCGCGCGCCTTGGCTCAGGACGCCGAACTGTTGTTGTTGGACGAGCCGCTGAATGCGGTGGACGCCGCAACGCGCGAGATCGTGGCGGCCGTGCTGCGTGACCTGCAGCGCCAGGGCAGAACGGTCATCGTGGCGACCCACGAACTAGACCGCCTGCAGGCAGACTTTGACGATGCCCTCTTCCTGTTGGACGGCCGAGTGGTGGCGCGCGGCCTTGGAGCGGTGGATGAGCGTTCACGCCATGTTTTCGCCCTCAACGGTCAAGCGGTGGTGGTGACGGCATGAGCGCGCTGGAATGGGTGTTTGCGCCGTTTCAATATGCCTTCATGCGCACGGCGGCGATCGCCGGCGTGTTGGTGGGCCTCACTTGCGCGTTGCTCGGCGTCTACGTCGTGCTGCGGCGCATGGCGTTCATCGGCGATGCTCTGGCGCATACGGTCCTGCCCGGCCTGGTGATCGCCTATCTGAATCAGTGGAGCATGACCATCGGCGCGTTACTGGCCGGCGTGGCAACCGCGCTGGGCATCGGTTGGCTTTCGCGCCGGCGCGAGATCCGCGAAGATACGGCGATCGGCATCGCGTTCACCGGCATGTTCGCCCTCGGCATCTTGTTGATGAGCGCGGCGCGCAGCTTTCGCGACTTCACGCACATGCTCTTCGGCTACATCGTCGGCGTGACCGACGCGCAATTAGCCCTGTTTGCGCTCATCGCGCTGGGAATCGTGCTGACGCTCGCGCTGCTGCACAAGGAGCTGGAGTTGACCTCATTCGATCCCGTCCATGCCGAGGCAATCGGCCTGCGCGCCGATCGTCTGCGCTACGTGTTGTTGGTGCTGATGGCGCTGGCCGTCGTCGGCGCGATCCAAGCGGTGGGCGTCGTGCTGACGAGCGCGCTGCTGATCGTGCCGGCAGCCGCTGCATCCCTGCTGGTGCGCCGGCTGCCGAGCATGATGGCGCTGGCCGCGGCGATCGCCGTCTTCTCTTCGCTAGCCGGCTTGCTCTTGTCCTATCACCTCGACGTGTCTTCCGGCGCGGCGATCGTGCTGACCTGCATCGTCTGCTTTCTGCTGGCGTGGACGGCACATGCCGCAAAGGCGCGCG
>JANWVF010000096.1 GCA_025056965.1 Thermoflexales bacterium
AAGCCCAGCCAGATGGTCAGCAGCGGGGCGATCACCGCCAGAGGGGTGGACTTGATGAGGATGGCCAGCGTCATCACGCCGCGCTCCAATTGCGGCTTCAAACTGACCAGCACGGCGACGGCGACGCCGACGACCGCGCCGAAGGTCAGGCCGGCCAGCGCCTGGCCGAGGGTGACCAGCAGCGCCTCGAGGAAGTAAAGCGGCTGGGCAAAGAGCGTCTGCGCGATGCGACTAGGGGCGGGCAGGATATACACAGGCACCTGCCATGCCCGCACGGCGGCTTCCCACGCGCCCAACGTGCCGAGCGCCATCAGGATCGCCAGAAGGATGCCCTCGTTTCGCAGATTGACTTCCCTTTGCAGCTCCATCAGGCAATTCCTTTCCAACCGCGCAGCGCAGATGGGTTGATGACGAAAGAGCGCTCTATCTGGGGGGCGAGCGAGGCAGACAGGTCTTGCCCCAAGTAGCGGCGGCTGAGGCGCGCCAGCAAGCGGTTCAAGCCTGCGTCGCCGAGCAGATACTCGGCCTGTGCGCTCCCCCTGACCGAGATGCGGCGCAACGGCAAGAACGGCTCATCCACCGTCAGGGAGACCTGCGGGTTGTGTAGCAGATACGCTCCCCAACGTGAGCCCTTCCAAGCCACTACCCGGAACGCGCTGCCATCCCACTCATGCCAGACGGGCACGACGTGCGGCGCGCCTTCGGGGGAGACGCAGGCCAGCCGCGCCGCCCACGGCGCTTTGAGCAGAGAGGCGATCTCGGCCTCGCTCAGCGGAAAGGTTTCGCTCAGGCGCGCCGCTTCCGCCCGCCAGGGTGAATAAGTCAACGCACCCAGCCGGTATGAGAGGCGCGCCGACATCTCGCGCAGCGTAGTCAGGGCGCGCTGCAACACGTCGTCGTGCCAGCGGAAGGCAGGTGCGCTCATCACCAAGGCCGCCGTCGGCGTAACGCCATCTCGGCAGACGGGAACGGCGACGTCCACGGCGTCTCCGCGCTGCGCGAGCGCATATCCCCGCTCGCGAACCTCGCCGGAGACCGGCAAGCAGAGGATGCGCCCGGCAGCACTGGTAGCAGTCAAGCGTTGGCCGCTTTCAAACGCGCTGCGCACTTCGCGCCGTCCTTCAACCTGTCCGAGGAGCATCACTTCCGCTCCGGCAGGGATGAACAGCGCCAAGGTCTCTTCCAGATCGCAGGTCTGTGCTTCGTGAAAGAAAGCCGACAGCACATCCGCCGCCGGCAGACGAAGTGCGCCCCCGCTCCAGGCGAGCAGCCGCGGGCCGGCGCGATAGCGCCCGCGCCGCCCGGCTTGCTCTACGTAGCCCAGCGCCTTGAGCTTATTGAGGAGAAGAAAGAGGGAACTCCGCGCGCCATCCAGGTATCCCAGCAAATCAGATGCCTCGACCCCTTCAGGATGGTCTAGCAAGAATTCGAGTAGCAGCAGGGCGCGTTCTACCGACGAAGACGAGTCCGAGGTTTCGGCCACTTAGTCCAATATACCATACTTTAGTATGAAAGGGCGGACTACAGATTGGCCTCCCGGCCTCTCCCCTTCTGCACAGCAACACGCGGGTTGACCTACGCGCGCGCCATCACCGTCTCCGCGAACAGGCGCATCCCACTCTCATCCGGCGCGTCCACGAACCAGAGCATCAAGTGTGTGATGCCCAGGGCGGCTAAGTGGCGAATCTGCGCTTCAACGTCATCCGGCGTGCCGATCAGCCATGTCTCACGCATCCAGATCGGCAGCTCGGCAGCCTCGCCGTGGGCGAACGCCGCCACGTCCGCCGGCTGCTCGTCCGGAGGGATCAACGCCAACATCGCACCCAGCTTGCGACAGAGCGCGTCGCGATCCGGCGCGATTAGGATTTGCACCTCGTAGGTCTTCTCGATGGCATCGTAGTCTCGGCCGACGTGGACGCAGGCAGCGCGCAGATCGGTCAGCCGCTGTTGGAGCGCAGCAAACCCCACCGGCACGCTGTTCCAGGCGTCGGCATAGCGGGCTGCGGCCTCCAGCAGCATCGGATGCGCCTCGCCGATCCATATCGGCGGGTGCGGCTGCTGAACCGGCTTCGGCTCGCATACGGCGCCGGCGACGGCATAGTAGCGACCGCTGAAGGTGAGCGGCTCGCGTGCCGTCCAGAGCTTGAGCGTCAACTCCAGCCCCTCAACCATCTGGGCGATGCGATCCTCGATCGCGTCGTCGGGGTGCAAGCCGTAGGCCAGAAACTCGCGCGGTTGATTGCCGTAGTCAATGAAATGGACGTAGCGCCCGCCGCTGATCTGGTCGAGCGTCGCGGCCATCTTTGCCGTGAGCGCCGGATGACGAAAGGCGTTGTTGTAGTGAATGAGGCCGAGCTGCGCGCGCCGGGTCATGCCGGCCAACGCACAGAGCGTCGTCCAGCCTTCGAGGATCGCCTCGTCCCGCCCCAACATCAAGTGGTCGGCGACCCAGAGCGAGTGATAGCCGAGTTCGTCAGCCAGGCGACCGAGGCGCATCGTCGTCGCTGCGTCGAGCCGAGGATACGCCGGCGTGCGAAACAGCCGCGCCCCGGGCCAGGCAAAGATGGGCAAGCAAAAGCCGAACTTGAGCATATTGATCGAGGCTCAGGCCACTCGAAAGGCGATCGGTTCGCCATCTAGCACACGCTTAACGTTGCCCCAGATCGCCTGCGAGTCGCGCACATGCGTCCACACGCTCTGCCAAGCGTCGTGCGGGGTCAGCGTCACGTGATAACTCAGATCTTCATGCAATGCGTGGAGCGGATCATCCACCGACAGCGGCTCTTCGTAGAACACGTCCAGCCCTGCCCCACCCAACCGCCGCTCCTGCAGGGCGCGCACCAGCGCCGGTTGATCCACGAGTTTGCCGCGCGCCGTGTTGACAAAAAGCGCCGTTGGCTTCATCAATCCGATCTCGCGCTCGCCGATGATCTTATGCGTCTGCTCGTTGAGCGCCAAATGCACGCTGAGGATGTCTGCCTGCTTGAACACCTCCTCCCAAGGCAGCCATTCCACGCTATAAGCCTGCTCGATCTCAGGGAAGCGCGCCACGTCCCAGAAGATCACGCGCATGTCGAACGCCCGTGCGATGCGCGCCATCGGCCGGCCGATCTCGCCGAAGCCCAACAAGCCGAGCGTGCAATCGCGCGCCAGTTGCAGGCCGGGCGGGAATAGCCCCCAGCGATCTACATACTCGCGGCGCTGCATATACGCCCGAGTCTGCGGCAGACGCTTGAGGTGGTTGAGGATGAGCGCCCAGCTATGCTCCGCCACCGCTAGGTAATTCACCATCGGCACGGCGGCCAACGGCACGCCTAAATCAGCAATCGCATCGAGCGGGATACCTCGATAGTCCAACCCGAGGTGTTGCACCAAGCGCAAACGGCGACCTTTGCGCAACACCTCGCCCGGCACGTTCACTTTGTGGGCGATGAAGAAATCCGCCTCGGCAATCCGCGCGTCGAGTTCATCGGCGCTTGCCACCTTGTGGACGACGACGGCATGCGGGGCGAGGAACGCTTCGATCGTTTGGATGCGCGCGCGCCCCTCCGCATCTTCGCGCAAGAACTGCGCTTGGATATGTGGAGGGTATTCATCCCAGGCGCGCATGCCCCAGGTGACGTTGCCGACGGCATCCCAGACGATGACGGTGGATGGCTTTTGCGCGTTCATCGTTGATCCGCAGCGATGTGCTCTAGTGCGTCCTGATAAGCGGAAACTTCGCCCGACAGCAGCGCCTCTGTGCTCACGGGGCGACCTAGGCGCTCGGCCTCCAAGAACCCATACACCAAGGCCAGCGCGCGCAGGCCGCCCTCGCCGTCTACCTCCGGCGCACGATCATCTAGGATGGCCGCGGCGAAGTCGTCGTACTCGATGGCGATCAGGTTAGCGTCAATGTCGGCGAACTCCATGCGGTAGCTGCTCAGGCGCTCGCCGCCGAACAATGCCGCCGTCGTCGGGTCGAGCGCGAAGTTCGGCACCAGCGCCAGCTGTTCGGCCTCGGTGAGCGCGGAGTCTTTGCCGTCGCGCCGCACGACTACCTGCAGCGGCAGGCCGGTGCGATCCATCGGGATGACGAGCGAGCCGCCGTCGCCGTACACCGCGCGATGGAAGTAACTCGCGCCGCGGCCGGCCATGCTCAGCATCCAATTGCCCAGCGCGCCACTGGCAAAGCGCACGACACCCACTGAGAGATCCTCCGCGTCGGCGGGATAGCGCGCGCCATCGGCGCCTTTGCGCTCGGCATCCACGACGGCATTCATTCCGATCACGGCCTCGATCGGCCCGAGGAGATATTCCAGGATGTCGGTGTAGTGCACGCCCATGTCCACGACGATGCCGCACTTCCGGCGCAGATGCCGCCAAGGCGTGATGATGACGAACTCGCCACCGCCGGAGGATGCCTGCACGGCCAGGAACGGCCGCCCGATGACGCCGGCTTCAATCAGCGCCTTGGCCAACCGGTTGATCGGGTCGCGGCGGTAGTTCTCGGCGACGGCCAGCTTACAGCCGCATGCCTGCGCCGCAGCGACCAGCTGCCTGCCCTGCCGCACCGTGAGCGCGATCGGCTTCTCGACCATCACGTGCACCCCGGCCTGCAGCGCCTCGACGCCGAGGTGAGCGTGCGCATCCGGCATGGTAGTGATGCTCACGCCGTCGAGCCGAATGGCGGCGTGCATCTCGGCGAACGACGCGAACACGCGCGGGCGTTTGCCCAACAGCGCCTCGGCCAGGTCGGCCGCGCGTTCGGCGCTGGAAGGGATGAGATCGCACACGCCCTCCAGCGAAAAGCGCATGCGACCGGCTTGGCGCAACTTAGCCATGCCCTTGATATGGCGCTGGCCCATCACACCACAGCCGAAGAGTCCAAACGAGAGTGTCATGCTCGAGTATCAAAATGATAAGCGCGGATAGCCCGAGGCGAGGGCCACACACCGCGCAGCTAAATTGCATAGCCGAGCTTGCGCAGGTATGCGGCATTCGCGCGAGCGCTGTCAAGCGGCGAAGTTCTGCTCACGCTGTGCTCAACTACGCACCAGCCGGTGAAGCCCTGGTCTTCAAGCGCGCGCAGGCAAGCGGCGAAGTCAATCCCCAGCGTCCCCTGTCCCATCTCGACGAACTCGCCGCGCGCCCAGTCCTTTAGATGGACGTAGCCCAACCGCGCGCGGTATTTGCGCAGGTGCGCCAGTGGGTCTTCGCCCACCAGGGCGATGTGTGAAACATCAAGGCAGAGCGTCAACGCGCGCGTCTCATTCATCAGCGCGTCTATCTCGGCCTCGTTTTCGACGGTGCAGCGCGTGTGAGGATGGTAGGCGACACACAGGCCGACTTCGGCGGCATATTCGGCCAGGGCTTCGCACGCGCGCGCCAGAGCGCGAATGTCGTCCGCGGTTGGAGGGTGTGCGCGCGGGCGCGCCGCGCCGACCAACCCGTAGGCCTGCGCGCCCATCTCAGCGGCGTAGTCAATTCGCCGCTTGTGTATGGTCAAAGCGCGCTCCGCGGCCGGCAATTCGACCGCGCCGAAGAAGGTGGCGACTTGCAACTCGGCCAGCCAGCCGCGCAGGCGGCGAGGCGGGCCTAGCCAGTCGAGCGCGTGATTGAATAGCTCAACGGCGCGCCAGCCGGCGGCGCGAATATCGTCGAAGGCAGCCTGCAAATCGCACCATTCGCCCCAGTTGATGGTGCTATAGGCAAAGCGAAGCGGGGACAT
>JANWVF010000128.1 GCA_025056965.1 Thermoflexales bacterium
CGAACGCTGCGATCCCTCTCCGCGACGTTGGCCAGGAAGATGACCACAAGAAAAGGCAGCATCGCGAACAGCGTAGCGATGGCATTCATCGCGAGCATTATCGCTGTTTCTCTGCGGGGCAAGGTGGAGCCGCCGAGGCGCTACCATGCACCGCAGCGCAGCTTAGGGGCAGGCGAAGGCGCTGCGCTGCTGTGCTAACCTAAATATATGCTCGACAAGCTCAGATTGTATGTCTCTGCTGCGCCGGAGCTGCGCTTCGAGCGCGACGTGCTGGCGCGCGCGGTCGCCGAGATCCCTACGTCGCTGGGCTGGACGATCACCCAGACGCCTGGCAGCGATCACGAGCCGGATCTCGAGGCGGTGACGCGGGCCGACGTACATCTGCTCATCCTCGGCCGTGACATTCAAGCGCCGGTTGGCCTGGAATGGGCGATGGCGCGGCGGGCTGGCAACAACGTGGCGCTGTTCTACAAATCGTCGTCGTTACAGACGCAGGCCGCCCAGGCCTTCGTGCGCGAAGCGGCGAAGTTCGGCCGGTGGCAAGGGTTCAGCGATGCGTTCGAGCTGCGCTGGCGCGCGCTGCGGCTGCTGGTGGATCACATCCTCGCCCACGAAGCGCGCTACGAGATCAGCGCTGCCGAGGCCGAGACGCTGCGCGCATGGCGCAAGACGCTGGACGCGAAGGCGAGAGAGAAGAAGGCCGTGGACGACAGGCGCGGCGGCGCCGAGGAGAGCGCCGTGATCCTCACGACCGAGCGCTTCATTCCCAGCGAGGGCAAGTTGCTGCAGGCGAAAGCCGACGGCGCGTGATAGACTGATCGCGCATGGCGCTGCCGCTGCTGCCCATCCCCTTGCTCATCGTTGCCGTCTTCCTATTGCTGCGCGCGGAGACGCGAAGACCGCGCCATAAGCCGCAGATCAAGCTATGGAAGCCACTCTCCACGGCACTGGTGATCCTCATCGCGATCCTGTCGTTCACCCAGCCGATGCATGTGCCGCTCTACTCGGCGCTCGTCCTCATCGGCCTGGTGCTCTCGCTGGTCGGCGACTGGCTGCTGATAGATTCGGATGAGCGCCCACGCCTGTTCGTCGCCGGGCTGTCCGCGTTCCTCCTGGCGCACGTGGCCTACATTGCCGCCTTCGCTTATGCGCAGATCGTGCGCCGCACGCCCTTCGACCTCAACCGCGCAGCCCTGGCCGCCGCCGTGTTGGCGATCATCGGCATGGTGCTGTATTTCTACCTGCATCCGTCGCTGGGTAACCTGCGGCAGCCGGTGCTGCTGTATATGACGGTGATCTCGCTGATGGTTCACCAAGCCTTCTCCGGTGTGCAGCTCGGCGGGAGCCTTCTGGCGCAGCCGGCCTTAGCCATGGGCGGTGCGCTGCTGTTCTACATGTCCGACCTTATGCTGGCCATCAACAAGTTCGTCTTTGACGGCGAAGGCGAGCACAACACCATCTGGGTGCTCTCGACTTACTACTGCGCGCAACTGTTCATCGCGCTCTCAGCATCCTTCGTCAGATAGCCCGGAGGACCAGGCGGGGCATCCACGGCTCGCCAATCATTCAACACGGAGCAGATGATAGACACGAAAGAAGATCTCCTGCGGCCATTCGAGGGGCAGCGTTTCTTGGCCTTGGAAACCTTTCGCAAAAACGGCGTCGCGGTGCGCACGCCGGTCGGTTTCGTGCGCGAGGGCAACGTGTTGCTGATCCGCACCGAGGCTGCCTCCGGCAAGGTCAAACGCATCCGCAACAACAATCGCGTGCGCATCGCCCCCAGCACCGCCCGAGGCGATCCATTGGGCAGCTGGGTGGAGGCGCGCGCGACGATTCTTGATCCGGCGGCAGGTGAGGCGGCGCGCCGCCAGCTCCTGGCTAAGTATGGCTTAATCTGGCGGCTGATCGAGTGGCAGGTGGCACTCCGCGACCGGCTGAGCCGTCGTCCACGCCCAGGCTGGGTGACCATTCAGCTAACGCCCGTCGCGGCGTTGCCGGAAGGCCAGTTTCACGATGCGGAATGACGCCTCCCCCAAGCCCTCCGCGCGATTACAATCTGCCTCCATGATTCAGGACCCTGTGCTGCTCAACGATTGGCATCCGGTTGCCTCGTTGCAACAGCTCGATGCACAGCCGGTGCTGGGGGTGCGCTTGCTGGGCGAAGATTTGGTGGTGTGGCGTTGCGGCGACGCCGTGATGGTCTGGCAAGATTTGTGCATCCACCGCGGCACGCGCCTCTCCCTCGGCGAGACGGACGGCGAGACGCTGGCTTGCCCATATCATGGCTGGCGCTACGCCCCGGACGGTCGCTGCGTGCATATCCCGGCGCATCCCGGCCAGAAACCGCCCGACAAGGCTCGCGCCAAGACCTACCGTGCCCAGGTGAAATACGGCCTGGTATGGGCCTCGCTCGGTGAGCCGCAGCACGACGTGCCGCCCTTCGCCGAGTGGGACGATCCGACGTTTCGCAAGGTGCTGTGCGGCCCATACCGGGTCAGAGCCAGCGGCCCGCGCGTGATCGAGAACTTCCTCGACGTCGGCCACTTCCCGTTCGTCCACGAAGGCATCCTGGGCGACCGCGCCCATCCGGAGATCATGGACTACGAGGCCGAGATCACGCCGGAGGGGGTGATCGCGCGAGGCGTGCGCGTGTACCAGCCCGACCCTTACGGAACGGGCGTCGGCGATTACGTGACCTACGTGTATCGGGCATTGCGGCCGTTGACCGCGTACCTGCTCAAACAATCGGCGCAGTGCCTGGCCATCCAGCTCATGGTCACGCCGCACGACTTGGTGGACAGCACGGCGTGGATGTGGATGGCGATGAACTATGGGCACGAGACGCCGGTTGAGTCGTTCGTCAAGTTTCAGGATCGCATCTTCGGTCAAGACGCGCCGATCGTGCAGTCGCAGCGCCCAGAACTCTTGCCACTGGATTTGCAAGCCGAGCTACACCTCAAGAGCGATCGTACTGCGATCGCCTATCGCCGGTGGCTGAACCAGCTCGGCCTCACCATCGGTGCTGCATGACCAAGGGCCTTCCGGCTGCACTCTCGCTGCTCGTCGCGCTGATTGGGCTATGCGCACCGGTGCATGCGTGGCAAACGATCGAGCGTCCGGCACAGCAGGAGGAAGGATCGTCCTTCACCGCTGAACCGTGCGAAAGCGTCGTTACCGTGAGCGAGTCGGAAACGACGCCGAAGTTCGACGAGAACACCGACTGCGGCTGGCTGACCGTGCCGGCTCGACACGCCGACCCCGGTGGGCTGAAGATCAAGTTGGGCGTCGTCATCCTCCGCGCGCGCGCCCTTGACCATGCGCCTGATCCCCTGGTCATGGCGCAAGGCGGACCGGGCGCCAGCACCATCGAGACCTACCTCGAGGAGATGAAGGACAGCCCGATCCGCGCCAAGCGCGACATCGTGCTGTTCGATCAGCGCGGCACGCGCCACACCCGGCCAGCGTTGGCCTGCGATGAACTGGATCGCGCGAGGATCGCGGCCATCGAGCAACGGCTGACGCCCGACGAGGAAAGCCGCCGCCGGCTGGAGGCGGTAGAACAGTGCCGTGCGCGCTTAGTGCGCGAAGGCGTTGACCTATCGGCTTTCGATAGCATTGAGAACGCCGCCGATGTGGCCGCGCTGGCCCGCGCGTTAGGCTACGACAAGATCAACTTCTACGGCGTGTCCTACGGCACCTTGCTGGCACAGCACCTGATGCGCGACCACGCCGGCATCCTGCGCAGCGTCGTCCTAGACGCAGTCGTGCCGAGCGAGGGTAGCTACATAGCGGAGTCCGCACGCGCGGAAGATGGCGCGCTCAGCGAGCTATTCCGCGCCTGCGCCGCCCATCCGCGCTGCGCAGCGGCCTACCCCAACTTGGAGCGCGACTACTTCGATGCTGTAGAGCGGTTGAACCGTCAACCGGCCGAGGTTTTCATGCTCGATTTGGACACCGGCAAGGGTTACGACACCGTCCTCTACGGCGACACGCTGCAGGGTTTTGTCTTCCAGGCGCTCTACGCGACCGAGCTGTTGCCCTTGCTGCCTTATGTGATGGACCGCGCTGCGAAAGGGGACTACGCGCCGATCGGCAACCTCGGCAGCGTGTTTGCCTTTGACCGCTCCGTGAACGACGGCGCCTACCTCTCTATGACGTGCGCCGAGGACGCCAGCTTGCTCGATCAACCGATAAGCGACGCCGGTGTGCGCCCACCGGTCGCACAGCGCAGCGCGCGCGACTGGCGCGACTTCGTTGCAGCATGTCGGCTGTGGAACGTGGAAGCGCTGCCGGCCGACGCGAACGCGCCGGTGCGCAGCGACGTGCCGACGCTGTTGCTGTCCGGTCGCTTCGACCCGATTACGCCTCCGGCCAAGGGTGACCGTGTGGTGGCGACGTTGACCCGCGCACGGCACCTCGTCTTCCCCAACGTCGGCCACAGCGCCTTCGGCATCGAGCCGTGCGCCGACCAGATCGTTAAGGCATTCATCGCCGATCCCAACGCGCCGCTCGACACGACGTGCCTGGCTCAGCTCGGTGCGCCGACCTTCATCACGTCGGAGGACGTCGTGCCGCTGACCTCGTTGGTTCGGCTAGCGTCGCTCTCGGAGCGCGGGCGGCGTGAGCTGGCCGAACTGGGGCTGGCTCTGCTTGTCCTCTTGAGCGCCTGGATCACGATCCCGCTAGGGTGGCTCGTGCGTAGGCTGGCAGGCCAGGAATCACGCGATCTACCCTGGCTGGCCAAGCTCAACCCGTGGCTCACGCTGTTGTGCGGCGCGCTGCTGGCCTACTTCGTCGGCATGGTCGGCGCAACGGCGGCGGACTTAGTCTTGCAAGATAACTACTTGTTCTTGTTCGGCCTGCCCGGTGATGCCCGGCCGTTCTTCATCGTTCCCCCGGTCGCCCTGGCGCTCACGGGCTTAATGGCCATCGGTGTCGTTGTCGGTTGGCGCCATTGGGGATGGTTGCGGCGGATCAATCGCATGCTACTGGTTGCCGCCGCCATCGTGTGTCTCAACGTGCTTAGGGCGTTAGGGATGTTGTTGTAGGTGTCGCTGCCGACCGCGCTCGAGCGCGCCTAGGCGATGGTCGAACTGCTCGCCGGCATAGGCGATGAACTCGGACGGATCGAGGCCGAAGGGCACATCGTCGCCGTAAGGTGCGAAGGTCTCGTTCACGACCTCGAGCGCCAGCGGCAACAGCGCGTTCAGCCGGTTCATCAGCACGTCCCATAGCGCCGGCTCGTGCCGCAGCAGGCGATCCAACGCATAGAGCCCGTAGGCGATGTGGCGCGCCTCGTCGCGCTGCACCAGCTCGACCCCGCGCACTGTGGCGGGCATGAGGCCGTGATCACGCAGAGCGCGGGCATAGCCGTAGTAGCCGGTCTCGGCCAGCACGCCCTCGATGATGATGTGATATGTGGCGAGCGCCTCTACCTGCGCGTGGGGTGAATCGTCCCGCAACAACCGGCTGAGCGCTGCCGGTAGCTCGACCGCAAAGAGCTGACGATACGGCGCAGACGGCGCCGCAGCCGCCGGCGCACCCATGGCGCTGTGCCAGCGATCGAACCATTCGACATGCTTGCTCTCCTCGAACAACTGCGTCGTGAGGAACATCTCCTCCTCCAGTAAGCCGCCCTGCCGTCGTATGGCTATCAAGAGCGGCGCTAAGTCATGCGTCACGGCGACCTCACCGCCCATGAACTGCCCTGAGAGCCGCAGGATGATGTCGCGCTCACGTTCGCCCATGCGCTGCCAATCGCGCACGTCCTGCGAAAGGTCAATATCGCGCGGATCCCAGACCAGTTGCTTGGCTTTGTGATACAGAGAGAGCGGAAGCAGGGTTTCATCAAGCATGACTTTTCACGCCTCGAGCGAGCGTCTGCCGGCCAAGGCCGAGCATGTCGAGAATATAACCCTATTTTGGGTCGTCCGCCTCAGCGCATTTCGTCTGATCAAGCGCACTGAACCGACCGCCCGCGCGCATTGCACCCGCTCGACACTCTCGACGTCGGCATGGCCGTGTGCCGCCCGATACCTGTTGCAGTCGTTCGCCCTTATAAGATAGGGCGAGGAAAGACAGGCTTGACACTGCCGAGGGAGTTAATAGAATGTTAACCACGACCTAATTTCAGTGAAAGTTTTAGAAAACACTCAGCCCGGGCGTCAACCCACTCTGCGCGATGTAGCCGAACGCGCAGGTGTTTCATTGGCCACGGCGTCTCAAGCGTTGAACAACCGGCCTAATGTGACGCCTGAAACCCGCCGTCGCGTGATCGAGTCTGCTGCGGCCTTAGGGTATCGTCCGCTGCGCAGCAGGCGTCATGAGGCGCTGTCCGTCGTGGGCATGCTGGTCAAACACGACTATGGCCTGCCCCTGACGTTCAACCCGTTCTTCTCGCAGGTGCAGATCGGCGTCGAACAAGAGTGCCGCGCTCGCCACCTCAGCTTGATGGTGGCGACGGTGGACGTAGACCGCAGTAATCGTCCGGTGATGTGGCCGCGCATGATCGAGGACAACAGCGTGGATGGCTTGCTGCTGGTCGGCACGAACATCGAGATGACCGCCGAGGCGCTTCAGCATAAGTATCTCCCCGATAAGCCAATCGTCCTCGTGGACAGCTACGCGCGCGGCTTTCACTTCGATAGCGTGCTGATTGATAACTTCGGCGGCGCAACGCAGGCGGTTGAGCATCTCATCGAGCTGGGTCACCGCCACATCGCCCTGATCGGCTCCAACCCGGATTCGCCACCGGATATCCTGGAGCGGCGCCAGGCCTACTTTGAGGCGCTCCGGCGCCACGGCATCGAGGCAACATACGTAGAGGACAGCTTGATGAGCCGCGAGGCCGGCTATGAGATGCTCCAACGGCTGCTGCGGCGCGCGCCTCAGGTCACCGGCGTGTTTGTCGTGAACGACGACACGGCGATCGGTGTGCTGCAAGCTGCCCAAGACATGGGGCTGCGCATACCGGACGACCTTTCCATCGTAGGGTTCGATGACATCGCGCTTGCCGGACAGGTGCGTCCGGCGTTGACCACCGTGCGCGTACCGATCCCTTGGCTGGGGCGGCTAGGCGTGCGACAGCTCCTCGAGCGCAGCTGCAACCCCGATCAGCCTCAGGTGACTTCGACGCTGGCTACGCAGCTGGTGGTGCGCCAGTCGTCCGGCCCATGCAGGCGGTGTGAAGAAGCGGAGGTGAAGGACATGCGCATCGCCTAGGCGGCCAAGCCTCGGACGGACGCGCCAGGGCCTGCGCGACGCGTTCGACAAGCCAAGTTCAGAGAGGTGGGGATGGAAATCAAGCGTAATCTGTGCTGCCTTGCAGCAGCCGGCGCGCTGCTCGTAGCGAGCGGAGCGGCATTTTACGTCTCGGCGCGCGAGGCTTTCTCTCAAGGTGACCTAGTTGTCTTCGACGACAGCCTAGCCTCGGGCTGGCAGAACTGGTCGTGGGACGGCAGCTATGACTTGGCGCACAACGTCACGGTGTACCAGGGTAGCGCGTCCATCTCTGCAACGATCACCAACGGATATGGTGGCTTGTCGCTGCGCGTAGATCCCGGCCTGACGGGCGCGAATTATGGTGCGATCCAGTTCTGGGCGCACGGCGGCGCAAGTGGCACGCGACAGCTCCAGGTTGTGGTGGAACAAGGCGACTCCGGACCGCGCACCCCGGCGTTCGACATAGATGTGCCAGCCGGCAGCTGGCAACAGTTTACGGTTCCGCTGAGTGCCCTCAGTAGTCCGGCGACGATCAAGCGCATTAACATTGAGGATCGCAGCGGCGCCGGCCAGCCGACGTTCTACATAGACGAAATCAAGCTGCTGGCAGCTACGCCGCCTCCGACGCCTCCACCGGGCTGCGATTTGCCGATCTACCTCGACGGCCTAGCCTCGGGCTGGCAGAACTGGTCGTGGGGAGGCACATACCAACTCTTCCACACGTCTACGGTTTACCAGGGCAACTTCGCCATAGAGGCTTCTATGACCTCTGGTTATGCAGGGCTCTCCTTCCGCGTTGATCCCGGCATCACCGGCGGTTATGCGAGCATCCTCTTCTGGGCGCACGGCGGCGCAAGCGGCACCCGGCAGTTGCAAGTGGTCGTCGAGCAGGGTGACTCCGGCCCGCGCACGTCGCCGTACTTCATAGATGTGCCGGCAGGGACATGGCAACCTTTTCTCATCCCGCTCAGCGCGCTGGGCAATCCGGCAACGATCAAGCGCGTCAACATTGAGGATCGCACTGGGGCCGGCCAGCCGACGTTCTACGTGGATGCCGTGTGTTTGAGCACTATGGCGCCTCCCCCAACGCCCACGCCCATGCCACCTCCACCGGACTGCGATGCGCCGGCGTATCTTGATGCGCTCGCCGCGGGCTGGCAGAGCTGGTCGTGGGATGGGACGTATGACTTTGCGCACACCACAACCGTATATCAAGGCAATGCATCCATCGCGGCGACGATCACGAATGGCTACGGCGGGATATCGTTGCGGGTAGATCCCGGGTTATCCGGCGCGAGTTACACCTCGATCCGTTTCTGGGTGCACGGCGGCGCAAGCGGCACGCGCAGGCTTCAGGTCGTGGTGCAACAAGCCGATGTGGGACAGGAGACTACGCCATTCGCATTCGATGCGCCGGCGGGCACGTGGACACAAGTTATTGTGCCGTTGAGCGCGCTGGGCAACCCGGCCACGATCAAGCGCATCAACATCCAAGACCGCACTGGAGCCGGCCAGCCGACGTTCTACGTGGACGTCGTATGTCTCAGCGCCGCGCCGCTGCCGCCGCCGCCACCGCCTCCTCCACCACCTCCGCCCCCCGCACCGACCCCGCCGCCTGCACCCCCGGCATCGCGCTTTCCGGGTGTGCCGGGGTGCGCCTACACGCTCTACGACGACGCACTGGCAGATGGCTGGGACGACTGGTCGTGGAATACCAACGTAGCGCGCGAGCATCCATATGCGCTGCAAGGCCGCGCCCTAGCTTTTCAGTATCGCGGCGGCTACGCAGGCCTGTCGTTGCGCACTCCCGTAGCGCTCAGCCGCAGCGACTACGAGGCCGTTTCCTTCTGGATCAGCGGCGGCGAAGATCCCGGCGTGCGTCAGATCATGTTCCTCATCCAGAGCGCCGACGAGGGGGGCGAATCGCGGCGATTTCATCTTGACGTGTCACCGCGAACGTGGACGCCGGTGACAATCCCCTTTAGATTGCTCGGTCACGTGCCGGCCATCAAGCGTATCAACTTCCAGGAGCGCACCGGCCAGGCGCAGCCGCCGATCTTCGTGGACAACATATGCTTCCTGCGCGACAACGGCGGCGTGGATCTAAGCGGCCTGGCCAACTTGCATCCCGGCGATTTGCTTCTGTTTGACGAGGCAACCGGTGACTTTGTGGATGACTGGTCGTGGGAGACAGCGCTGAGCTTTGCCAACGTCCAACCGGCGATCGGTCTGCGTTCGCTCGCAGTGCGGCATCAGAAAGCTTACGCTGGGCTATCGCTGCGTTTGAAACAGGCGCAGAGCGCCGCCGAATACAGCGGCATCGCATTCAGCATCCACGGTGGAGAGCAGGGTCGGCGTCAACTCGAGCTCTACGTTCAGCAGGCCGATGAAGGCCAGGAAAGCAAGCGCGTCAAGTTCGACGTGCCTGCGGGACAATGGTATGACGTCGTCGTCCCGTTGAGCGCGTTGGGCGAACTCCAGGCGATCAAGCGCATCAATATTCAAGACCGCAGCGGTCGGCCTCAGGCGTATTACTTGGATAACATCGTCCTCGTCGGCGCCGGCAGGCAGGTTACGCTCAAGCTGCCCGCCCAGCCCAGCGATGCCGCTGCCCCGGACGTCCGATCGAGCTCCGGGCGAGTCAGTTCGTCGTGGCCGGATGGCGTGGTGTATCAGGATGCGCTGGCGCCGAACTGGGAGAACTGGTCGTGGGACGCGCGGGTGAACGTCGCGAACACCCAACCCGCGCTGGGACGGCGCTCGATAGCGGTGAGCTACGCCAAGGGCTACGCCGGCCTCTCGCTGCGCGCGCCCATGACGCTTGCGGCCGGCGATTTCCGCGCGGTCGTGTTCTGGGTGCACGGGGGCGAAGCCGGTGAGCGACGGTTGCAGTTCTTCGTTCAGCAGACCGACGC
The DNA here is from genome assembly GCA_025056965.1 of Thermoflexales bacterium. GTDB lineage: Bacteria > Chloroflexota > Anaerolineae > J036 > Brachytrichaceae > JAAFGM01. The sequence continues at coordinate 10,137 of JANWVF010000128.1, forward strand.
CGGCGGAGAGTCGCGCAAGATTCCGCTCGAGGCGCCGGCGGGTGCCTGGACACCGTTCACCATTCCGCTGACCTTCCTGGGCGAGCTGAACACGATCAAGCGCCTGAACCTGCAGGATGTGAGCGGCGCGCCCCAGCCACCGTTCTACGTTGATCAGATACAACTGACGCGCGAGTCCGTGACGACGACGTTGCCGCCGCCTCGCACGGGACCGACACCGGAAGGTGGATTCCTGATCTATCGGGACGGTTACCTGGCCGAGGGCTGGGATAACTGGTCGTGGGACACCGACGCTGACTTCCGCAATCGCAAGCCGGTGCTCCTCGGCTCGCATTCCATCCTGGTGCGCAACCGAGCGGCCGGCGGGTTGTCGCTGCGCGCGCCGATTACGCTGAACGCCGAAAACTATGGCGGCGTCCTAGTCCGCGTGCTCGGCGGGGAGACGCGCCCGCGACGTTTGCAGCTCTTCGTGCAGACGACCGACGTCGGCGGCGAGATGCCTAGCTTTATCTTCGACGTCACGCCGCGGCGCTGGCTCACCTTCAGCATCCCGTTCAGTGCGCTGGGCAACCCTCAGACGATCAAGCGCATCAACATTCAGGATTTGAGCGGCGCTTCCGAGACGACCTACTACATAGATGAGCTGGCGCTGTTGCCGTTCCGTGATCGCCCGCAGCCGCCGCGCCCCCCTTACTCCGCGCTGTTTGGCAACATCTTGGCCAAAGGATGGCGCGTGACGGCGCAGGGCATGCAAATCTCGCTCCGGGAAGAGCGCGTTGCACGAGCGATGTATGCCATCGCTGCTCAGATTACACAATCGGGCGCGCGCCTTCAACTTGAGGCAGCTCGACCCGCGGACGCGCGCGAGTTTCAGGCGTTCTCATTCTGGGTACACGGCGGTGCACGAGGGGTGCGCGGGTTGAAAGTGCGCATCCACCCGGCTGCTAACGCCGCGCCCGTGGAAGCGATATTCGACGCGCCGGCCAATGCTTGGCGGGAGGTTCGCGTGCCGCTGGGAGGCATGCCCGGCGTGCAAATGATCGCGATCGAGGCGCCCGCCGACATAGCTGACGGCGTGTTCTATCTCGACGATCTTCGTCTGGTGCGCGACTAACAGCCAAGAGGCTGTGCAACGAGAACTGTTGGAGGTATTCGAGCTTATGCACACGAAAACGACGACGATCATCAAGCTGTTATTAGGAGCGATCACGACGCTCGCCGCGCTGCTCCTAGCCGGTCGAGCCCATGCCGATACGATCACCGTGACGATCGGTTTCGATCGCTTCGACGAAACGGCCACGGCGGACTGCTCGCTGCGCGAAGCGATTCAGGCAGCCAACACCAACGCCTCATTTGCCGGATGTCAGCACAGCGGCGGCGACCCGAACGATGTCATCGTGTTCGATAGCGCGGTCAGCACGGCATTTATCACGCGCACGGTATCCGGCGATAACAACGACAACACCAGCGGCGATCTCGACGCATACGTGGGGAGCGTAAGCGGCACGCTGGTCATCCGCGGCCCAGCGACGGTGCTCGTGCAGAATCTCTTCGACCGCGCATTCGACGTGCGCCCCGATTCATCGGGAAGCGGCGCGTTCAGCCTGGAGGCAATCACGGTGAGCGGTGGGGATCTGCGCCTCGACCTTACTTCCGATGACGCCGTCATCACCAATGCTCAGCTCGAATGCGTCTATGGAGGTGGGGGCGTGCGCGTTCACTCCGGCGTAACGGCGACCCTGGACGGTGTCGTCGTGAGTGAAAACGCGGCTGCTTACGCCGGCGGCGGCGTGTGCGCCAAGGAGGGCGCTTCGCTCATCATTAGCGGCACCCAGTTGCTTTCCAACACGGTCGGGTTGAGCGGCAGCACGCAGGTGAACTGGGTGGCCGGAGGCGGCGGCTTGTGGAGCAGCGCGCCACTGGTGATGACGAACTCGTTCGTGATCAGCAACCGCGTCGTGCTTAGCGGCGGCTTCTATAGCTTTGCCGGCGGCGGCGGCATCGGCGTCATCACCGGCGATCTAAGCATCATGGGCAGCGTCGTGAGCTACAACCGCGTCGAGCAAAGCGCCGACGCCGAGGCTCAGGGTGGCGGGATCATGGCCGGCCGCTGGGCAGGCCCGCTCGCTCAGGTGCTGCTCCGGGGTGTCAGGATCGAAGGGAACCAGTCGTTGAGCGGTGCGACGTCCTACGGCGGCGGCGTGGCGCTGCTACGGGGCGTGCAGGCGTTGATCACTGGCGGTTCGATCATCTCCGGCAACGTGTTGAGCGCGACCCAAGGCGCGGCCGGCGGCGGGCTCGCCGTGGGATTGAACTTCTGGCCGAGTGACTACCAGCCGCCTATCGTTGAGATGGACGGCGGCGTGGTGCGTAACAACCGCGCTACGGCGAGCGCCGCTTCGGTCGCGGGCGCCGTGACCCCAACCGTATTCGGCGGCGGGGCGTTCCTGGGTGTGGGAACGGTGTTCACCGTGACCGGTATCTCCGTAGATAACAATGCGGTGCGATACATCGGCGCCTCAGTGACTAACACCAACGGCTTTGGCGGAGGGATCAGCGCCTTCGCCCATGGGGGCGGCCGCGTGAGCAACTCCCAGGTTCTCAGCAACGCCGTGCGCGGCTTCCGCTTTGCCAGCGGCGGCGGCCTGCATGTAGGTGGCGACGGCTTCCTGCTGAGCAATACCGCGGTCAGCGCGAATGTCGCCGAGTCATCCACGGACGCCGACGCCGGCGCGCTCGGCGGCGGCGCCTTCATCAACTGGGGCGAGTCGCACTTCACCGACGCGCAGATATTCGGCAACGTGATCACCGGCGTGCTCTACGCCAGTGGCGGCGGCATCGCGGTGGACGGCAGACTATATGTGACGAGCACCGCGATCGGCGCAAATCACGGCCGCGCCGGTGGAGGGCTTTTTGTGAACAGCGGCGGCATTGCACACGTCGAAAGCAGCAACATCGTGTCTAACACGGCCGAGAGCGACGGGGGCGGCGTCCAGGTGAACGGCACACTCTTCATCACGCGCACCGCCGTAGTGACAAATACTGCCCTGCAAGGAGGTGGCTTGGGCCTCAGCAGCGCGGCGCTGCTCTACGGGCGCCAGATCACCGTGGCGCACAACCTGGCCACAGGCACCAACTACGCGCAGGGAGGCGGCCTGTTCGGCGGCGGTAGTGCGTTCGTGTCCGATAGCACAATTGCACATAACCGCGCCGTGGCGCCGAACTACGCAGCCGGAGGCGGCGTGTATCGCTATGGTGGTGTATTCCATCTGAGCGGTTCGCAACTGAGCGATAACCTGGCGAGCAGCAACGGCGACGTGAAGGCGGGTGGGTGGTATGGCTCGGACAGCACGGCCTACATGACCAACACGCTGATCGCGCGCAACGTCGCCTCAGCGACGAATCTTGCGCTGGGCGGCGGCATCTGGATCACCAATACGACGCTCGCGCTGTCGAACGTTGACGTGTTGACCAACACGGCTCGCTCGCTGAACAGCGTAGCCAAGGGTGGAGCAGGCGTTCAAGAGAGCCAGACTACGCTCACGCTGATCAACGGTCGGGTGCAGGACAACCAGGCGCGCTCGCAAAACGCCTCGGCATACGCCGGTGGGTTCGACGTGGCCAGCACGTCCAAGCTGTTCATCACGACTACGCGCGTAGTGAGCAACGCCGCCGTCGGCGACAACGCGAGCGGCAGCGGCGGCATCGGTAACAACGGCGTCTTGCGGATCGTGACGTCTACCGTGAGCAGCAACAAAGCCCTGAGCGTAACGACCGGTCAGCCGGTCGGCGCAGGCGGCGGCATCGGCAACGGTGGCACGCTGCACATCGCGGCCTCGAGCATCGTCAGCAACGTCGCCGCAACCGGCGCCGGGCTGAACACCTATGGCGCTGCCCAGACGCATATCCTGAACAGCACGCTGAGCGGCAATCAGTCTAACCCTGGCACCAACATCGGCGGCGCGATCCTGACCGGCACGGCGTATCTGACCCACACCACCGTTGCGAGCAACACCGGCGCCGGCCTGGCCATCGGCGGGAGCGGCCTGGTCATTCGTGCCACGGCGGTCGCCCACCATGCCGGCAACAACTGCGTGAGCTGGGGCGGGAGTGTGAGCAACAGCGATTACAGCGTGAGTGATGACACGACGTGCGCGACGTTCTTCGCTGGAACGAATGCGCTGAACAATACACCATTCATGCGCCTGAGGCCGCTGACATTCCACAGCGCGACGGGCACGTGGTATCACCCCACCTTGGTGGGCAGCCTGTTGCATGAGCGCGTGCCGGCGGGCGACTGTCCGCTGACCGATCAGCTCGGACAACCGCGCCCCGGCGTCTTGCACTGCGACACCGGCGCGTTTGAGCTGCAGAGCTTCTATCGCGTCTTCGCGCCGATTGTGCGGCGGCCGAACGTTTGAAGGCACGGCGGGGCGGCGCATCGCGCGACGCGCCGCCCCGCCGTGAGGCGTTTTGAGAATACCTTGTCTGATCTGCTAAACAGGAGTGAATCGCGGTGACCAGGAAACTAACTCGTCGTCAACTGTTGCGTGCCGGAATGATCGGCAGCCTGGGCGTTTTGGCGGCCGCGTGCGGCGGGAGCACCGATGGCAGCAGCGCATCTCCCGATCAGCCTGCGCTGCCCGAAGTCGCCCCAACCGATACCCCCCAGCCGGCCTCGGAAGCAGGTGAGCCGTCTCGTGCATCGGTCAGGCTGAAGGAAGTGCCGCGCAATCGCACGCTGATCGTGAACTACGGCGGGGTCAGCGGCCAATACACCAATCAGGGCATCACCAATCCCTGGGCGATCGGCTTCAACCACCAAGAGGGGAACTCGCTATTGTGGGAGCCGCTGTTCTACTACTCAGTGTTCGCCAACAAAGAGATCCCCTGGCTGGCCGAGCGCGGCGATTACAACGAGGACTACACCGAGCTGGTGATCAAGATGCGCCCGGGGGCGGAATGGAGCGACGGCGTGCCGGTAACCTCGGCGGATGTGAAGTACACCCTCGATACGCTCATGGAGAACGACCTGCTGCTTTATCACGCGCAGGTGTCCGAGGCAGTCAAGGAAGTGACGACCCCGGACGAGCGCACGGTCGTCGTTCGCTTCAACAAGCCGAGCCCGCGCTTCAAGTTCGAGGTGCTCAGTTTTAAGTTCGACACGGGCATTCCTGTGCTGCCCAAACACGTCATGGAGCAGATGTATGACGTGACCGCCTTCCCGGGCGACGATGACATGGTGCACAGCGGCATGTTCAACACCTTCCAGACGCCGCAACAGAAGGTCTTCGACCTGCGCGAAGATTGGTGGGGCTTCAAGACGGGCTTCCAGAAGAAGCCCGACATCGAGCGCGTGATCGTGCTTCCGATCAGCGACATGACCATGACGGCGCAGCGCATCGTGAACGATGAGGTGGATGCGACGCTCGATATGCGCCCCTCATTGATCCGCAGCGTCGTCGAGCAGAACCCGAAGATCATCACGCACACCGGTCGCCAGGAGCCGCTGGGCTACGTGGACTGGTGGCCCAACTCGCTCTGGGTCAACACGCAGCTCGCCCCCTACGACAACCCAGACGTCCGCTGGGCGATCAACCTGGCGATTGACCGGGACACGATAGACCGCTTCGTCTTCAACGGCGTCAAGCTCACCACGATCTTCCCATATCCCGAGTATGAGCCGCTCAAGCCGTATCTCGACCGCGTGCGACCGCGCGGCGAGGCGCTCGGCGTGGCGCGCTTCAGCTTGGAGGAGAGCGCGGCGCGCATGGAACGCGCCGGATTCACGAAAGACGGCGAGGGCTTCTGGGTGAAGGACGGTCGGCGGGTCAACGCGACCATCCACGGTTTCGAGGTGATCCATGCCGACATCGTGCCGGTCTTGATCGAGATGCTGCGCCGCGGCGGTTTTGAGTCTGCGGTGAACTTCGGAAGCGACGCCTTCCAGAGGATGGTGGACGGCCAGCCGGGCCTCTACCTGTATGGCCACGGCGGCAGCCTCGTTGATCCTTACGCGACGCTGGAGCTGTATCACAGCCGTTCCAGCCAGCCCAACCAGGCCGGCGCCGGCGGCAGCAATCGCTTCTCGCGCTACAGCAATCCGGAGTTCGACCGCATCGTAGATGAGATGAGCGTGATCGCCCCGTCAGATCCCCGGCTGGACGCGCTCTTCGAGAAGGCGATGGACATCTACTGGGGCGACATGATAGACATCCCGTTGATCCAGTGGCTGCATCGCATCCCCTACAACACCACTTACTGGACGAATTGGCCAACGCAGGACAATCCTTATCTCAACGGCGCATTCTGGCACTACACTTTCCCGTTGCTGGTGTTGAACTTGAAGGCGGCTCAGTGATCTTTACCGGGCTGCGCCGGAAGGAGTGATATGGGCATCCCTGCATGGACTCGTGCGCTGGTGGCCGTCGCGACGCTTGTGACGCTCGCCGCGTGCAGCGACCGCGACGCGCCACCCCGCAGCGCGCCGACGGCGACACCGAGCGCGAATCAGCGCAATGAGGGCGCCGTGTCGGTCACCACAGTGGACAAATTCACCCCGATCGGGCCCTTCGAGATGCAGCGCCGCCTAGGACGCGGCGTTAACCTGGGCAATGCCCTGGAAGCGCCGCGCGAGGGCGAATGGGGCGTTACGATCGCCGATTACTTCTTCCCCCTCATTCGCCAGGCCGGCTTCGATACCGTGCGCGTCCCAATCCGCTGGTCGGCACATGCGCTGCGCGAGCCGCCTTACACAATCGCCCCGGAATTCTTCGAGCGGATAGACTGGGTCGTTGAACAGGCGCTGAATAATGACCTCAACGTGGTGATCAATGTGCATCACTACGATGAGCTGTTCCAGGATCCTGAGGCGGAGTGGGATCGCTTCCTAGCGCTATGGGCGCAGATCGCCGACCGCTACAAAGACTATCCCCCAACGCTGTTGTTCGAGGTGCTCAACGAGCCGAACGGAGCACTCACCACGCGGGTGTGGAACGTGCTGTTCGAGGACACGCTGCGCGTCATCCGCAAAACCAATCCCACCCGCAACGTGATTCTCACCGGCGCCAACTGGGGGCAGCTCGCCAGCTTATTCAGCGTGCGCATCCCCGATGATCCCTACCTCATCGCCACCTTCCACTATTACGAGCCCAAGGCATTCACCCATCAGGGCGCGAGCTGGGTGCAGGAAGCCGGGGAGTGGATCGGCACGCGCTGGCAGGGCAGCGAGGATCAGCGCCGGGAGATAGACCGCGCGTTCGACGCCGTAGCGCGCTGGAGCAAAGATAAGAACATCCCGGTGTGGATGGGCGAGTTTGGCGCCTTTGGCCTGCACGCCGAGTTGGAGGACCGCGTGCGCTGGACGGCTTACGTCGCCCGCGCAGCCGAGCAGCGTGGAATCACTTGGGCATACTGGGAGTTCGGCGCCGGCTTCGGCGTATACGATCTGGTCACCCAACAGTGGGTCGAGCCTTTGCTACGGGCGATGATCCCACAATGAGGGCGCGAGGCCGGTTGCGCGCATCATCACCCCCTGCGAGGCGGAAAGCGCGAAAGCACCGTGGCCGAGTCCGGCATCAAGGCGCGGCTGCCCGGCGGCGCGAACGGTTTGAGCGGCTCGGGCATGCGCTCCGGCAGCGCGACGATGTAGATCGTGCTGCCCTCGTCGGCGCCCGCCGATCTTTCGACCAGCGCCAGCCCCAACAGATAGCCTTCTCCGTCCTGCGCGCAAGAAGTGACCACGCCGATCACCCGGCCGCGCTTGTCGAGCACTGGGTCACCCAGCTTGCTCGGCCGCACGCCTTTCTCATTCATGCGGAAGCGCACCATCGTTGACGAGTTGCGCGCGGCCTTCTCCATATACGCCGCCTTGCCGATGAATTCGGACGCTTTGCCGACCTTCACGAAGTTGTCGAAGCCGATGTGATACGGCGCCAAGTTGAGCGGCCCGCCTAACTCGTGGCCGTAGAGCGGCAGGCCGGCCTCGGTGCGCAGGCTATCGCGCGCAGCCAGGCCGCAGGGCTTCAGCCCGTGGGCGCGCCCGGCATCCAACAATGTTTGCCACAGCGCGACCGACGCATCAGGATGTGCGAAGATCTCATAGGCGATGCGCTCGCCGGTGTATCCGGTGCGCGAGATGAAAGCGTCACAACCGGCGATTTGAGCGCGCATGACGCCGGTATAGGGAAGCTCGGCGAGCATCGCGCCTTGGGCAGCGGGCAGGAGACGCTGCAGGATCGCCAGCGATCCGGGACCCTGTAGGGCGAGGTCAACCCGCCGATCTTCCCCGCAGGCCGGGTTGCGCAGATCGCGCAGGGCGCAGCGAAAGCCGCCGATCTGTGCGCGCAGCCACCCTTGATCCTTGTCGTCGTTGGCGGCGTTGACCACGACCATGTAGCGCTCCGGCTCGATGCGGTAGATCATGATGTCGTCCACCACATCACCGCGCTCATCGAGCATGTAGCTGTAGTGCGAGCGGCCAACGGCCAGCTTGCTCACGTCGTTTGTGCTCACCCGGTCGAGAAAGGCGCAGGCGTCTGGGCCGCGCACTTCCAGCACACCCATGTGGCTGACGTCGAACAAGCCGGCGGCGGCCCGCACGGCCAGATGCTCCTCGCGCGCCGAGGTGTACCACAATGGCATCTCCCATCCGCCGAAGGGCGCCATGCGCGCACTGAGCCGCTTGTGCACTTCAAACAGGGCGGTGCGTTTGAGATCGGCCATCGCGTTGGAGCCGGCTACTTCACGACGACCGGCCCGGGGATGTGGACGTCTACGTTGGCGTCATCGAAGATCACGTAGCCGTCGGAGAGGGCGCGCAGCCACTGGGTGACGCGCGGCGCCTGGTCTGCCGGGACGTCGAGCGCGTAGCCGTCATGGATGCGGGTGAGGGTTGCGGCGCACAGGGGCGCGCGATTGCGCCCAAGCACGGTCACCTCGGCGCCGTCGCTCAGGTCGCCGACATCCGCGCCGAGGACGACGCCCAAGAATGCCGCCGCTTGCGCGCCACAGACTTCGATTCGGCCGCGATCCGCTGCCCGGTGCCCGTTCGTCGCATACCAGACGAAGGGGTAACCCTCACGCGGCAGCTCGAAGTCGCGGCCGGCCTTGGCGACGAGCGCGTTGATGCGCGCGACTCCTTCCATCAGTGCGTCGAAGTCCACTCGCGCGCTGTAAGTCACCGATTTCTTCGTCGGGATGGTGTGCGGCTTGGCCGTCTTGAGCACCAAGGCAATCACGTCGGCGATTTCGCGCATGTCGGCTTCTTTGAGGCCGCGTTGCGTGACCCAGGGCGTGCCAAAACGCAGCGCGCTTGGCCGACCGGCGTCTTTGTCGCCGGGGATGGTGTTGCGGTTGCACACGATGCCCATGAGGTCGAGGATGCGCGAAGCCACGTTGCCCATCAGCGGCACGCCGTTGTGCTGGGCGATAGATTTGCAATCCAGCAACACCATGTGCGTGTTGGTGCCGCCGTGCACCACGCGCAGGCCGTTCGCCTTTAGGCCGTCGCTGAGCGCGACGGCGTTTTTGGCGATCTGCTGTTGCAACGCTTTGAACTGCGGCGTCTTGGCCAGCTTGAACATGACGGCCATGCCGGCGATCTTGTTCATGTGCGGGCCGCCTTGCATGCCCGGAAAGACCGCCCGGTCTATGCGCTTGGCCAGCTCTGGGTCGGTGGTGATGATGACCGCGCCGCGCGGCCCCATCATCGTTTTGTGGGTGGTGAACGACGTGACGTGCGCGATGCCGACCGGATTAGGATACACGCCAGCGGCGGCCATGCCGGCGGTATGCGCGATGTCGGCCAGCAAATATGCGCCGACCGAGTCGGCAATGGCGCGGAACTTATGAAAGTCGGGCGCCCAAGGGTATGACGTGTAGCCGGCGATGATCATCTTCGGCTTCTCGCGCTGGGCTAGCTCATAGATTTCCTCGTAGTCCAGTAGCTCGGTTTCTTCGTTCACCCGATAGTGCACGATGCGCTGGCGATGGCCGGTGACGTTGACGGGGCTGCCGTGCGAGAGGTGGCCGCCGTGCAGCAAATCCAGCGTCATCACCGTGTCGCCCGGCTGCACTAGCGCCTCGTATATAGCCGTATTCGCCACGGCGCCGCTGAGCGCCTGCACGTTGACGAAAATCTGCTCCGGCGACATGCCCGGTGGGCAGAAGACCTCCGCGGCGCGCCGTTGCGCTAGCGCCTCGATGAGGTTGCAATACTCGACGCCTTTGTAGTAGCGCCGGTCGCCGTTGCGGCGATAGAAGGCCAGCTGCGATGCGTAGTCCAGAATCTGCTCCTCGGCCAGGCCGTGCAAATCGGCATGGGGATAGCCTTCGGCGTAGATGTTCTGGAAGACCGAGCCCTCGGCCTCGCGCACTGCGGCCGGCACATAGGACTCGCTGGCGATCATGATGAGCTTATCGAGCTGGCGCGCGTGTTCGTGCCGGATTAGTTCGGCGACGTCGGGATCAACCTCGGCCAGCGTGCCACGAACTAGAAAGTCGTCCATCCCGTCGTTTCTCCTCATGGATGTACTGGCTTTTCGGTCGCTGCGGCGCGCTCGTCGCACCACGCAGGGCAGCCCGCCAAAATAAAGAGGCAATCAGGCAGCTCGCCTCGATTGCCTCCTGCCCAGACGATCGGCTTGGCATGCGTGGCGCTGCGCTTCCATGTGGTCCATTCCACTTTCATCGTCAGTTGGCGCAGCGACTTAACTAACGCGATTCTAGCACGGCGATGATATGCACGGTGCAGCGCAGAGGACGTGCCGGCGCGGGCATACGCCCTCTTTTGAAATGCGCCCTAAGGACTCTGAGCCGATCATACTCAAGCGAGGTCAATGAGACATGATTAAGCACATCTTACTGGCGACGGATGGTTCGGCAGCCGCCGAACGCGCCGCCGACATGGCAGCTTCGCTTGCCATGCGCTACGACGCCAAGCTCACCGTGGTCCACGCTTATCATCCCATTCCGATCTTTCTGGGTGAGCCGAATTACAGCCAAGCTGTGGAGCGCGCGCTGGAAAGCGGCACTAAGTTGGTGCAGGGCGTGGCTAATCGCCTACGCGAGCTGGGCGTAAAAGAGGTTATCGCTGAGCTGGTCGAAGGGGCGGCTACCGATGTGATCCTGGCAATGGTTGAGACGCGCAATCCCGACTTGGTCGTAGTGGGTTCGCGCGGGTTGGGCACGTGGCAGGGCGCGTTCCTGGGCAGCGTGAGCATGTCCGTGACGCAGCGCGCGCCTTGTCCGGTGCTCGTCGTGAAGTGAAATCGCACGCCGCGACGGACGCACGGAACTACGGATTACCTCGTCCCGTAGCCATGAGGATGCGTCCGGTGCCAATCCCAGGCGCTGCGGATGATCTCTTTTAAGTCGGGATACTGCGGCGTCCAGCCTAATTCACGCCGAATGGCCTCCGACGAGGCGACAAGGACGGCCGGATCGCCGGGCCGGCGCGGGCCGACCACTGCAGGGATAGGGTGGCCGGTGACTTGGCGCGCCGTCTCGATCACCTCTCTCACCGTGTAGCCCGTGCCGTTGCCCAGGTTGTAATGTCGCACCTGCAACCGGTCGAGCGCCTCCAGCGCCAAGATGTGGGCATGGGCTAGGTCCACGACGTGGATGTAATCGCGCACGCATGTGCCATCGCGGGTCGGGTAATCGTCGCCGAAGATAGTGACGTGCGGGCGCTGGCCCAGCGCCACCTGGAGCACCAGCGGGATGAGATGCGTCTCGGGGTAGTGGTCCTCGCCGCGATCCGGCAAGCCGCCGCAGGCGTTGAAGTAGCGCAGGCAGGCGTATTTGAGGCCGTAGATGCGGTGAAACCAGTGCAGCATGCGCTCGATGAAGAATTTGCTCTCGCCGTAAGGCGAGCCGGGGTTGATCGGGAACTGCTCATCTATAACGCCGAATTCCCTATCCGGTGGCACGTCGAACAGGTTGGCTGTAGACGAGAGGATGAAGCGCGTCACACCGTGAGCGACGGCTGCCTCTAACAGGTTGGCGGCGTTCACCAAGTTGTCGCGCAAATACATGAGGGGCTTCTCCATGCTTTCGCCCACCAGCGTGTAGGAGGCGAAATGCATGATCCCATCAATGCCGTCGTGCGCCTCGAACAACGCTTTGACGGCAGCCGTGTCGGCTAGGTCGCCTTGCACGAACACGGCTTTGGGATGGACGGCCTCGACATGGCCCTGATACAGATTGTCGAACACGATCACGTCGTAGCCGGCGTTGATCAACTCGTGCGTGGTGATGCTGCCGATGTAACCGGCGCCGCCGGTGACGAGGATTTTGTTGAGCGATCTCATAGCAAGGTTGCTTTGTAGGTCTATCCGATGTTCCAGGATGAGCGAGTATCGGGGTAGTATGCACGGCTGCGTGCGCTGCGCAGCTCTAGCCGAGTCGCGGGCTTACCCACCCAGCGCGACGTCCAACGCCTCGCCTAGGCTGCGCACCGGCAATAGCTGCAGCCCATCGGGGGGGCGTTCCACCTTGCGCGCCGTTTTGGGCAGAATACAACGCGTGAAGCCGAGCTTGGCCGCTTCGTTGAGCCGCTGGTTGAGCTGGCCGACGCTGCGCACCTCGCCGCTTAGCCCCACTTCGCCCACTACGGCGATGTCGGCCGGCACAGGCACGCCCTTGTGGGCGCTCGCGATGGCGACTGCAGCGGCCAGGTCGGCCGCCGGTTCGTCAATCGTCAAGCCCCCCACGACGTTCACGAATACGTCTTGGTCGTGCAGGCGAATGCCAACGCGCTTGCCCAACACCGCGATCAGCAGAAATAGCCGGTTGTAGTCGAAGCCGTTAGCAGTGCGGCGCGGCATGGGGTTCTGCGTGGGGCTGGTCAGCGCCTGCACCTCGACCAGCAACGGGCGGGTGCCTTCCATCGTCACGGCGACCGCGCTGCCGGGCGCGTGCAGCAGACGTTCGGCCAAGAAGGCCTCGCTGGGGTTGAGCACCTCGCGCATGCCGTCGCCGGTCATCTCGAACACGCCGACCTCGCTGGTGGCGCCGAAGCGATTCTTCATGCTGCGCAATACGCGGAAGGACTGGAAGCGGTCACCTTCTAACTGCAGCACGGTGTCCACGATGTGTTCAAGCACCTTCGGCCCAGCCAGGCTGCCGTCCTTGGTCACGTGGCCGACGATGAACACGGCCACCTCACCGGACTTGGCGATCGCCTGCAAGCGCTGCGCGCTTTCGCGCACCTGGGTAATCGTGCCGGGAGAGGATTGCAGGCCGTCTACATACATAGTCTGGATCGAGTCCACAATGCACAGCTTGGGTCGCAGGGTCTCGATGGCGTGGATCACCGAGTCGAGGTTGGTCTCGGTGAGCAGGTACAGCTCGCTCTGGCCCACGCCCAGGCGTTCGGCGCGCATCTTGATCTGCTGGGCGCTCTCCTCGCCGCTTACGTAGAGCGTTGGGCCGATGTGCCTGGCGACGAGCACTGCGCTCTGGAGCAGCAACGTACTCTTGCCGATGCCCGGGTCACCGCCGATCAACACGAGCGAGCCAGGCACGATGCCGCCGCCCAACACGCGGCTGAATTCGCCGATGGGTAACGGCAGGCGCTGGATCGCGTCGGCGCGGATATCGCACAGCTTCTGCGGCACGGCGCCGAGCGCCGGCGCGCGCCGTGCGGCGGTCGCTGGTTGCGCCTCGACCACTTCCTCGATCAGCGTGTTCCATTCGCCGCACGCCGGACACTTGCCCGACCAGCGCGCCTGCGTGCTGCCGCAGTTGGTGCAGACATACCGCGTTTTCAGCTTCGGCGCGATCGTCTTCGGCATGGCCGCAGTTTAGCACGGATGTTCTGCGGCAGCGCGATGCGCCATCCCCTACAATGGCCCACCATGCACGAGATCTATGACCTACGTTCGTATCTGGACCTGCTAGAGCGACGCGGCCAGCTCATGCGGATCACCCAGCCGGTCAACATCATTCACGAGGCCGCCGACATCGGCGCCACCTGCGAGCGGACCGGCGGACCGGCGCCGCTCTTCGAGCGCATCTATGAGGGCAACCCCGAGTCGGGTGAGCAACAAGCGTTCGAGCGCTGGCGTCTGTTCAGCAGCGCCGTGGCCAACCAAGAGCGCGTGGCGTTGGCGCTGGGTTGCGAGAAGAGCCAGGTGACGGCGACGATGGCGCGCGTGCTTGAACCGGCGAACGCCATCCCGCCCGTCCAGGTTGCCGATGCGCAGTGGAAGAAGAACCTCATTACCGACCCGGATGACATTGACGTCAATCGCCTGCCCATTCCCAAACATGCCGTGGGCGATGGAGGCCGCTTCATCACCGGCGGCGTGGTCGTGAGCAAGCACCCTGAAACAGGCGTGGGCAACTTGAGCTACAACCGCATGCAGATTCTGGGGCCGCGCACGTTCGGCATGAACATCAACCAGTGGCGCGATGTGCAGCGCGCCCACGCGGCGGCGGAAGCCAAAGGCATGCCGCTCGGCATCGCCGTCGCCATCGGCCTCGACCCAGCGCTGATGATCGCCGCCGGCTGTAAATACGAAGGCGACGAGAACAACATCGCCGGCGCGATCCGCGGCCGGCCGATCGAGGTGACGCGCGGCGTCACGGTGGACGTGGATACGATCCCCGCGCATGCCGAGCTGGTGCTAGAAGGGCACGTGCTGCCCGGCGCGCGGCGCAGCGAAGGTCCGTTGGCCGAGTTTCACGGCTATTACGGCGAGCCCTGGGATTCGCCGGTGTTCGAGGTCACGGCCATCGGCTGGCGGGATGACCCGATCTTTCAAACCATCGTGCCCGGCTGGAACGAGCACATTTACATCGGCAACGTGCTGCCGCGCGAGCCGCTGCTGATGCGTTTTGTCCGCCACGCCAGCAAGAACGTGCGCGCCGTGCACATTCCGCCCTACACCAATGGCTTCCTGGTGGTAGTGCAGCTCGAAAAGAAGACAAACATGGGCGAGCCGCGCAACGTGGCGCTGGCTGCCTTCGCCGCGCATCCGAACTTCCGCGTGTGCGTGGTGGTCGAGAGCGATGTGAACATCTACGATCCCAGCGATCTCCTATGGGCGCTGACGACGCGGGTGGACTGGGGGCAGGATGTGTTCACCGTGCCGCGCGCGCAGGGGCACGAGATGGATCCGGCCAACGATGCGAAGGGCATCGGCACCAAGATCGGCATTGATGCGACCTTCGACAAAGGCCGCCGGCCTTACGGTCGGCGCGTGAGTTACCCGATGGTAGAGCTGGCGAAGTACTTGGCAGGATAAAAGGAGCGGCCCGCTCACGCAGGCCGCTCTTCATCCCACGACGATGTCTCTCGCTCTTGCCGCCCGAGGAAGATCAGCGACTCCAAGTCTTCGAGATCTTCAGGGCTGTAGCGAGCGATGACGTCGCGCACCGCATCGAGTTCGGCGTCGGTAGCCCAGCCGAGCATGCGCGACACATCGGCCCAGTCTTGAGCGCGCTGCGCCGATAGCTTCATCAGCGTCAGGTAAGGCAGGCCAAGCACCGGATAGCCGGCCGGGTCGTAGTTGGGCCTTTCGAGCGCCTCTTTAAGCCAAGGATCGCTACCGAGAAGCACGTCCACTTCGACGCCCGTCGGGGAGCGCAGCGCGTAGCCGGGCACGGCCAGACGAGAAACGAGTTGATAGCCGGCCCGGTTGAGCCGGCGCATCACCTCGTCCCCGTCGTCGCGATGCACGAGGATGTCTAGGTCTTTCGTGGCCCGCTCCGGCATGTAGGCGCGTGTGGCGACGCCGCCGACCAACGCCCAGCCAATTCCCCCCAAGATCGGCCGCAGGTCGGGCCAGGGATGGATTGCCGTTCTCCTTCGCATGAACTCGTGGCTGCTGCCGGCGCCCGGACGGATGCGGCGTTTGAGCATCTCGATCATGAGGCGCCGCCTCTGGCGCGGGGTGAGGTTGCCATCCGGCGCGATGCGAGCGATGGCAGGCGGCACGGGCGAATCGCTCATCGGGACGGATTATAGTTTGCGCGCGCCTTCGGCCTGACTCACGCATAGCGCACGAGATACACCGCGCCGGTCAGCTGAACTGCTTCAGGCTCGCGAGACTCGAAGCGCAGCGTCAGCGGCTGGCCCGACATCAGGTGCTCCGCCGCAATCTCGCCCACCGCCCACGATAGGCCGCTCCAGATCGCCTTGTCGTAGTTCACCTGCACCGGCACCTCGCGTCCGGATTGATGCGCCGTGATGGTGAGAAGCCGAGCCAGCGTCGTCCCGCTGGGGGGGCTGCCGCCGGTGGTGCGCTTGGCGATGCCGCGCGCGTCGGTCTGACGGAAGACGGCGCGCACGTGCGCATCGCTCGGCGCAGGTATCGTCGCCGTGATCGCCTTGTCCCCATCGGCGACGAACGCGACAGGCAACGGCTCGATGGATGCAGGGATGATTACGTCGTCCTGCACGCCCAGCTCGTATTGCGCATCGGCGTAGCGCCCGATGCCGATCAGCGCCATCTGCTCCGCGCCCAGCGTAATCTGCCGGCCGCGCAGCGCCGGCTTGAACCCGGCATCGCAGAACAGCAGTCGCATCGGCGCGTCGGCCGCGATGGGAATGGGCGACCGGCCGAGATCTACGTCCGCTGTCCTCTGACCGGGATTCACGGCCGTGACTAGCGCGCCGTCCGCGTCGGCGGCGATGAAGGCATAGGGCTCGCCCTCGCCCGGCATCCCGCCGAACGCCTCGCATCGTCCGTAAGCTTGCAGTGCCATGAACATGGCCTGTGCTTTGGCGAACCATCGCGCGTCGGCCTCGCTCAGCAGGTCGAGGTTGCCGTAGTAAGTGTTGGCCCAGCCGCCGCGCGCCAGCGATAGCAGCAGCATGCCGCGCCACGCCGCCGCGCCGCGATAGTAGCAGGTGCCGGTCGTGCCGATCATGAACCCGGAGTTGTCAATGCGCGCGAGCGGCAGGCCGTTCAAGGCGTAGGCGCGCACCATGTGATCGGAATACACATCTTTGGCGCGCCAGAAGTTCATCGCCGGCACGTCGGCCGGGCGCGGATCGCCGCAATAGATGGCGTCGAAGACATCCAGCCAGCGCGTGTCCATGACTTTGCGGAAAGGCAGGCTGGTGTTGCTCTGGGTCACGTAAGACCAACCTCGGCAGCGTGTCTGCTCCTCGAAGCCGTTGTAGGCGAGGAAGACCACGTCGGGGTGTTCCAGCCGAAAGCGCTTCAGGCCGGCCATGAACGCGGCGATGTTCTGCGCGCGCACCTCGGAAGGCAGCATGGTCTGGGCGACGGCGACCGGCGCCGCATCGAAGTTCATGAAGTCCACCTTGAACAGGCGCACGCCGCGTTCGTACCACAGGTGCAAGCTCTCCAGGAAGTGGGCGAAGAAGCCGCCGCTGAACAAGCAGCAAGCTGTACCGTCCTCGTTGAGCGAGTCGCGCCAGGCCGGAACGGGATCGTGCGCCATGCACGAGTTGCCGGCGACCCACAGCCCGGGTAACACGCCGTTGCTCAGACATTGATCGAGCCAAGCATCCGGGCCGTTCGGCCAGTGCGGCCGGCGCCAGGTGCGGTAGCCGCCGTCGCGCGCATACCAGAAGGCATCCATCAGGTAGTAATCGAAGCGCACGCCGAACGAGCGTAGGCGCAGCAGCTCGCGCAGTTGGCGCAGCGCCAATTCTTCCGTCAGCTCGACTACATCGGACAGCTCATCGTAAGCTGCCCAATTGATATAGATGGCAACCGGTTGTTTGAGCATGATGTTCACCGCCGCCGATTGTATGCGTCTCTGAGATAAGCCGCTGATTGCGGGATAATGCGCGTGTGGCTACTTCGACCATCCCCATCACCGTCGCCTACGGCGATGGCATCGGCCCGGAGATCATGGAGGCCGTGTTGAGCATCTTGGACGCCGCGCGCGTCCCGTTGCGCTATGACGTCATCGAGGTCGGGCAGAAACTGTATGACCAAGGCTACACCGCCGGCATCGCTCCGGAGTCGTGGGATGTGATCCGGCGTAACCCGGCCTTCCTAAAGGCGCCGATCACCACCCAGCTCGGCACCGGCGGCAAGAGCTTCAACGTCACGGTGCGCAAGGCGCTCAACCTCTTCGCCAACGTCCGGCCGTGCAAGTCTTACGCGCCGTTCGTCGCCTCGGCGCATCCCGGCATGAACTTGGTCATCATTCGTGAGAACGAAGAAGATCTCTACGCCGGCATCGAGCATCAACAGACGCGCGAGGTGACGCAGGTGCTCAAGCTGATCACGCGGCCGGGCGCCGAGCGCATCGTCCGCTATGCGTTCGAATATGCGCGCGCCTACGGCCGCCGCAAGGTCACCTGCATGACCAAGGACAATATCATGAAGCTGACCGACGGCCTCTTCCATCGCACCTTCGAGCGCATCGCGGCCGAGTATCCAGATATCGAGGCCGAGCACATGATCATTGACATCGGCACGGCGCGCTTAGCGGCGCAGCCGGAGCGGTTCGACGTCATCGTGACGCTGAACTTATACGGGGACATCTTGTCGGATGTCGCGGCGCAGATCGCCGGCTCGATCGGGCTGGCCGGGTCGGCCAACATCGGGCCGCGCGTCTCGATGTTCGAGGCGGTGCACGGCAGCGCGCCGGACATCGCCGGCAAGGGCGTGGCTAACCCCTCCGGCCTGCTGGTCGCGGCCACGCAGATGCTGGTTCACCTGGGACTGGCCGAAGATGCCGAGCGCATCAAGAACGCCTGGCTGTGTACTTTGGAAGACGGCATCCACACTGCCGATATTTACCGAACCGAGCTGAGCAGCGAGCTGGTCGGCACGGCGGCGTTTGCGCGGGCGGTCATCGCGCGGCTGGGCTGCACCCCGCGCCAGTTGCAGCCGGTGCATTACAAGGCAACCGGCATCCATGCGGCGATCGGTGAGTTTCCCAAACCATCGAAGGCGCTGGTCGGCGTGGACATCTTCCTCGACTGGGATCAAGCTGGGCGCGATCCGAACGCCCTGGGCGCGGCGCTGACGCGCCATACGCCCACCGGCTGGCAGCTCAAGATGATCACCAATCGCGGCGTCAAGGTCTACCCGGACGGCTTGCCTGAAACGTTCTGCACCGATCATTGGCGCTGCCGATTCGTCGCCGTCCAGGAGCCGATCGCCTATGCCGAAGTGCTGGCGCTGCTCAACACGCTCCACGCAGCGGGCTTCGAGATCATCAAGACGGAGAACCTCTACACGTTCGACGGCGAGCGCGGCTACTCGCTTGGGCAAGGCGAATAGCTGCGACGAGGCCGGTCGAGGCTCGCCGGGAGCGCGCCATCAGGTGCGGTAGCGGCCGTTGATCGTCACGTAGTCATGCGAGAGGTCGCACGTCCATACGATAGCGCTGGCGCTGCCCAGCCCTAGGTCGAGCCGCACGACGATCTCACGGGGCTTCATGGCCGCAGTGGCATCGGCCTCGGAGTATGAGGTTGGCGCGCCCTTGGCGAACACCTGCACGCCGCCGAACCAGAGCGACATCTTATCCGGATGCACATCCTCGCCGCTGTAGCCTGCTGCGGCGAGGATGCGCCCCCAGTTGGCATCTTCGCCGTAGAAGGCCGTCTTCACCAGCGGCGACTTGGCGATCGTCCGCCCGACGTTTTCGGCCATGCGCTCGTCGCGCGCGCCTGTGATCTCGATGGTGATGAACTTGGTTGCGCCCTCGCCGTCGCGCACGATCTGCTTGGCCAGGTCGGTGCAGATGCTGGTCAGCAAGATCTCGAACTCCAGCGGTGTGGGCTGCAGGCCGCTGGCGCCGTTGGCCAGCACGACGAGCGTGTCGTTTGTGCTGGTATCGCCGTCCACGCTGATGCGGTTGAACGATTTGCGCACGGCGCTGGCGAGGGCCTTCTTCAGCACTTCCGGCGTGACGATCGCATCGGTCATCACCACAGCCAGCAGGGTAGCCATATTGGGGTGGATCATGCCGGCGCCCTTGGCGATGCCGGCTAAGTGGGCGATGCGCGGGCCGCCTTGCCGCTCGTCGCCGGCCACGGTGATGTCGTCGGCGGCCATCTTAGGCCGCGTGTCGGTTGTCATGATGGCATGCGCGGCGGCCTCCAAACCGTCTTCGGACAAGGCTTGCGCGGCGGCGGGAATGCCGGTGCGCAGCTTGTCCATCGGCAACGGCACGCCGATGACGCCTGTGGACATGACGAACACCTGATGCGGCGCCACCGGCGTCGCGGCGCCCGCCGATAGCGCGTCAGCGGTCAGTTTGGCCATCTCTTCGCAATCTTTCAAGCCGCGTTCGCCGGTGCAGGCATTCGCGCATCCGGAGTTGATCACGACGGCGCGCAGCTTATAGCCCTCGGCAATCAGTCGCTGGTCGTAGATGACCGGTGCCGCCTTGACTTTGTTCTGCGTGAAGACCGCGGCGGCCGTGCAGTCGGTCTCGCTGACGATCAAGGCGAGGTCGGGCTTGCCGTTCTTCTTGATGCCGGCAGCGATGCCGGCTGCGCGAAAGCCCTTTGGGAGTGAAGGGTTCGAGATCATCGCGTTATGTTAGAGCCACCTCTCGTCCGCTTGCCGCCGAAGTCGCGATGGCCTCCAGGATGCGCACGACTTGCAAGGCTTGCTCCGGCAGGACGACGAGCGGCGCTTCGCCGCGCACGGCTCGGACGAACGCGCCGACCGATTGCAACCAGCCGCGTTCGTTCGGGTAAGGTGAAAGGTCCGGCTCGCTGGAGACGATTTTGCCGTCCTCAGCCGAGTAGTATTTGAGCGACGGTGATTCGCTGAAGAAGCCGCTGCGGTCGAGGCCGCCCTGCGTGCCGTAGAGCGTGACGCGGTCTTCGGCCGGGCCGAAGGCCGCCCATGTCACTACCAAGCGGATCTGCGCACCGTCCTTCAGCGTCAGCACGGCGAAAGCCGTGTCGTCTACGTCGAAGCGACCCTCTGGGAAGCGATCGGCGCCCCAGCCGCCCAGCCCGATCTTTTGCTTACCCAGCTCGCCGCTCAAGAAACCCTTCACGGCGACGACTTCGGGAAAGTCCATCAGATACAAGATCAGGTCCAGCAGGTGTACGCCGATGTCGTAGAGGGCGCCGCCGCCAGCCAAATCTTTGTTGGTGAACCAGCTGCCATAGCCGGGGATGCCCTGCTGGCGAATCCACTTGGACTCGGCCAGGTAAACGCGCCCTAGACGGCCGGCGGCCACGATGTCGCGCATGGCGCGGGCGCTGCGGTCGAAGCGCATATGCTGGTTGACGCTGAGCAGCCGGCCGTTTCGCCGAGCGGCCGCGATCATCTCGGCCGCCAGCGCGCTCGACGTAGTCATGGGCTTCTCGCACAGCACGTGTTTGCCGGCGTTTAGCGCCTCGATCGTCACTGGGGCGTGCAGTGCGTTTGGCAGCCCAACGGAGACCATGTCAATCTCCGGTTGGGCCAGTAACTCGCGGTAGTCGGCGAAGACTTTGGGGATGCTGAACTTATGGGCGACTTCCTGTGCGCGGGCGAAGTTGGAGTCGCAGATCGCCGCGACTTGGACGCCTGCGGCCTGAAACCCGGGGATGTGGCCTTGTTGGCCGATCGCGCCGGCGCCGATGACCCCGGCGCGCAAAGGATGTGTGCTCATACGCGGTGATGCTCCTTCGATGGCTGAATGACGCCGCCCGCTAGTTTAGCATTGTTGGCAGGAGCAAAACGACGCATCCAGGTCATCGGTGCAGGGCTTACGGCATATCAAGCAGGGGTATGACCGGAAGTCGTCATGACTGCATACGGTGCGCAAGCAGCAGGCGCAGGGATGACCGTCACCGGCAGTGAACCGCTGCCAGGTGGCTACATCACGAGCATCGGCGCGCATGACGGGCGAGGCGGGGTTAGGCGAAGGGCGGGTACGCTCGCGCGGAAGCGGCGCGCTGTGTCGGTCGCGTGTTCGGATAGTGGTCTGTTACGTCTCTCGATTTACCCGACGTTCGGCTGTCGCAAAGTGCGCCAGCCCCAGCGCTACGAGCGACAGAATGAGCAGAGGCAGGTGCATGACGCCTAACCAGACGCGCTCCGGGACGGCCCAATGGTTGAGGTTGAACAGGCCGTAGATCAGCCCGTTGAAAGCAGTCACCCGAAGGGCGAAGCGATTGACGTTCGGCCAGGCCAGGATCAAGAGAAACAAGAAGACCGGCGTGAGGAAGCAATAGGCTAGGCCGTAGTCCGGTGAAGTGAGCAGCAGCGTCGGGTTCAGATCGGGAACGGCGCGTGCCCCCTCCATGCGCATGGGCGACCAGAATGTCAGCAGCGCAAGCGGAAGGAGCAGCCAGCGCCAGCGCGGCGCATCGGCAGGTGAAAAACGCAAGTCTCCGCGCCATGCGACCCCTAACCACAGCGCGCCCAGTAGCACTTCGGCCACCAGCGCCCCCGTGTGGATCGCATAACCGTAGCTGGGCGTATCGGCGCTGCTCTGGGTTGCGGCGACCACCAGGTAGTTCAAACCGAAGTAGGCGGCCATCAGGCGCCCTCCTAGGGCCGGCTTCCAAATAGCCACCCCGATCACTGCAAGCGTCAGGACGTGGAAGATCCATCCCCAAGCCGCATACGGCGCAGTGGCCCGGCTCAGAATCTCAAAGATCACCGCCGAAGTTTCCTGCTGTGGGTTGTAAGGGCGCTCAGTGATCAGCGGTAGGAAGGCGATGATCACCAGGACGATGTAGATCAGCGGGTAAAACCACTTGTGGCGCTTGTGCTGCGTCCGGGGCGAGAAAGCCTGAGAAGCGTTCATAGCACTATCATCATCGGCGCCGAGTGTTGGGCTGGAATTAGAATGAGCCCCCGAGACCCGGTCGTGCGCGATCAACTATCGCGATGAGCGACGATAGCCGAGGATCAACGCCTCGGCTATCGCATCGCGAACGTCCCCTCTGAGACGCCGTCGGCGCGAGTGGGCGACGGCACTCATGCGGCCACCGCAGCTATCCTAGCCAGCCGCGCGCGACGATGTTTTGGTAGCTCTTGCGGACGCTCTCCAGCTCGCCTTTTGGGCAGATATCCTGCTCGACGATATACCAGTCCACGCCGCTGGCATCACCGGCGGCGAAGATGGCGTCAAAGTCCAGGATGCCTTCGCCGACGATCTCGAAGGTGTGGGAAGGATCGGCGCTCATGTCCTTGACGTGGATCAGCGGCACGCGACCGCTCAGCTTCTTGATGTACGCGACGGGATCCTCGCCGCCCTTCTTCACCCAGTACACGTCGAGCTGCGACTTGAGCAGTGCCGGGTCGGTGTTGTCGAAGAGATGGTCGAAGGCATACTTGCCGTTGGGCAGGCGCTCGAACTCGAACGCATGATTATGGTAGTGGAAGATCAGGCCGTGCTTCTGCGCTTGCAGCGCGGCCTGCTCCATCAGCTTGCCGGCGCGCAGCCAGCCGGCCTCGCTGCGATACGATTCAGGCATCCAGGCGATGCCTATGTAGCCCGCGCCAAGCGTGACATAGTCCTCCAGGAGCTTCTCAAGCCCGCTGCTCAGCGCGTCCATGCCGACGTGTCCGCTGATCATTTGGAGTCCAAGATCGTCCAGCAGCCGGCGCAGCTCTTTGGCCGTGTGGCCGCCCATATTGCCGGCCAGCTCCACGCCCTTGTAGCCAATCTTGGCGACTTGTTCGAGCGTGCCGACGAAGTCTTTCTTGAGCGTCTCGCGAACTGTGTAGAGTTGAAGGGCAATCTTGCGCATGTTGAACGTGTGATGATCGAATGGGCTAGGCAAGTTATGCAGCGTGCGTGATGGGCGATCGGCATGGCCGAGCGTCCATCAGCCGTGAACCGTGAGCTTGATCCGCTTGAGTTTCTTGATCGTGCTGCCAGCATCCCGACCGAAGTAGTCGTGCAACCGGACATACTCGGCGTAGAGCTGATCGTAGATCGGCCGATGGGCTGGGTTCGGCGTGAACGTCTCATCTTTCAAGTGGGCCATGTGTTCGGCAGCGGCTTCGATTGAGTCGTAGCCGCCAGCCGTGCTTCCGGCGGCCACTGCCGCGAACATCGCGCTGCCCAGCGCCGGCGTCTGAGATGACGCCGAGACTTTGATCGGCAGGCCGACGACATCGGCGGTGATCTGCATGAACAGTTTGTTCTTCTCCGGCAGGCCGCCGCAGGCGACGATTTCCTCGATGGCCAGCCCCTTGGACGTGAACGCCTCGACGATGACGCGCTTGCCGAAGGCCGTCGCTTCGATCCACGCGCGATACATCTCCGGCGCGGTCGTCGCCAGCGTCATGCCGAGCATCACCGCGCTTAGATCGGCGTCCACCAGGATCGAGCGATTGCCGTTCCACCAATCCAGCGCCAGCAGACCGGATTCGCCCGGCCTCAGCCGCGCGGCGTGTGCCTCCAGCACTGCGTGGATCGAGCGGCCGGACGATCGCGCCTCGTCGAAGTATTGCGGTGGCACGCAGTGCTCGACGAACCAGGCGAAGCCATCGCCCACGCACGACTGGCCGGCTTCGTAGCCGAGATAGCCGGGCAAGATGCCGTCTTCGACGTAACCGCACATGCCTTCGACCATGGCCTCGCGCGTTTCGAGCAGCATGTCGCACACGCTCGTGCCCATGATCGAGACCAGCGTCCCCGGACGGGTGACCTTACAGGCCGGCACCGACACGTGCGCATCCACATTCGCGACGGCGACGGCGATGCCGGGGCGCAGGCCGGTGAGCTCGGCCATCTGCGGGGTGAGCGAGCCGGCGCGCGAACCGATGGGCGAAAGCTCTCGCTTCATCTTCTCGTCCACGATGTTCTCCATGCGCGGGTGCAGCGCGCGGAAGAACTCGCGGCGCGGGAAGCCATCGCGCTTCGACCAAATGGCCTTATAGCCGGCCGTGCAAGTGTTGCGCGTCTCGACGCCGGTGAGCTGCCACACCACCCAGTCGGCCGCCTCGATCAGCCGGTCGGCAGCCTCGTACACTTCCGGCGCTTCGTTTAGGATTTGCAGCGCCTTGGGGAAGAACCACTCCGAGGAGATCTTGCCGCCATAGCGCGGCAACCATGTTTCGCCCAGCTCGGCAGCGACCGCGTTGACGCGATCGGCTTCGGGCTGTGCGGCGTGGTGCTTCCACAGCTTGACCCAGGCATGCGGGTTCGCGCGAAATTCGGGCAGGCGGCACAGGGGGGTGCCATCTGCCTTGGTCGGCAGCATCGTGCAGGCCGTAAAGTCAATGCCGAGGCCGATCACATCGTCTGCCGAGACCCCGCCCTGCCGAAGCACGGCCGGGATCGCCTCGGCGAAGACTCGAATGTAATCGTCGGGATCTTGGAGCGCCCAATCGGGTTCGAGCCGAATGCCGCTCTCGGGCAAACGCTCGTCAATGACGCCGTTGGCATACTCACTGACTGCGGTAGCGATCTCGGCGCCATCGCTCACGCGGACGAGCACGGCTCTGCCGGATAGGGTGCCGAAATCAATGCCGATGGTGTATTTCGGAGACATGTTCCTCTGTGATGTCTAACCGGAAAGTGTGCCAAAAGCAGCTAGGCGCTATGCTACTCGATCGCCGTGTTCGCGCAAGCGAAGGGATACAATCCGGCATACATGCGCGTGCTGGTTTTCGACACCAAGAAGTACGATCGCGAGACATTGCAGGCCGCGAATCGGGCGCACGGCGCTGCCCATGAGCTGGTCTTCATCGAGTCGAATTTGAACGAACAGACGGCCGCGCTGGCCGACGGCTTCCGCGCGGTGAGCATCTTCGTGAATGACGATGCCTCTGCGCCGGTGGTCGAGCGCCTCGCGCGCGGCGGCGTTCGCCTGCTGCTGCTGCGCAGCACCGGCTTCAACCACGTGGACTTGAGCGCGGCAGCGCGCTGCGGCATCACGGTCATGCGCGTCGCCAACTATTCGCCCTATGCAGTAGCCGAGTTCGCCGTGGCGCTGCTACTGGCCGTCAATCGGAAGATTCATCGCGCTTACAACCGCATGCGCGAGGGCAATTTCTTGTTGGATGGGTTACAGGGGCGCGACATCCACGGCAAGACCGTCGGCGTGATCGGCACAGGGCGCATCGGCGCAGTGTTCGCCCAGATCATGGCCGGCTTCGGCGTGACGTTGCTCGGCTACGATGTCACGTCGAACCCCGAATGCGTTCGGCTCGGCATGCGCTACGTCGCGCTGGACGAGTTGCTCGCTCAATCGGACGTGGTGAGCCTACACGTGCCGCTCCTGCCCAGCACCTACCACATCATCAACGCCGAGGCGTTGGCCAAGATGAAGCCCGGCGCGATCCTGATCAATACCAGCCGCGGCGCGCTGGTGGATGCCGAAGCGCTGATTGAAGCGCTCAAATCCGGCCGCATCGGCGCCGTCGGACTCGACGTGTACGAGGAAGAAGAAGGCCTGTTCTTCCGCGATCGCTCCGATCAGATCATCACCGACGATGTGTTCGCCCGGCTGATGACCTTCCCGAATGTGCTGATCACCGGCCACCAAGCCTTCTTCACCCACGAGGCGCTGACGCAGATTGCCGAGACGACCATCCGCAACCTGAACGATTTCGAGGCCGGCCGCACTAACGAGAACGTGCTGCACCCTCACTGACGTCTGAGCAATGCCGTCGCCGGTTGCACCAGAACAAACTTCCTCGCCGCAGGCCTACCGAGAATCGCCGGAGGCCGTGCTGGCGCGCTTGGGCGCCGACCCAACGTTGGGTCTGACCGCCGGCGAGGCGGTGGCGCGCCTGCAACGCTACGGCCCAAACGAACTCCAGTCCTCGCCGGCGACGCCTGCTTGGCGCAAGTTCTTGGCTCAATTCCAAAGTCCACTCGTGCTTTTGCTGCTGGTTGCCGCGCTCATCTCGTTCATCGCCTGGTTGATCGAGCGCGAGTCGGATTGGCCGTTTGAGACCATCGCCATCTTGGCCATCCTATTGTTGAACGCCGTGTTGGGGTTCATCCAGGAGGAGCGCGCCGAACGGTCGGTCGCCGCGCTTAAAGCGATGTCGGCAGCGATGGCGACCGTGATCCGCGACGGCGAGCGCCGGAGGATCCCGGCGCGTGAAGTCGTGCCCGGCGACATCTTGTTGGTGGAGGAAGGCGACACGATCGCGGCGGATGCCCGGCTGATCGAGGTGACCGGCCTTCAAGTTGCCGAAGCCGCGCTCACGGGTGAGAGCTTGCCGGTGGCCAAGTCGCTCGCCGCGATCCGTGAAGAGGTGAGCCTGGGCGACCGCCGGAACATGCTCTTCGCCGGCACTTCGGCAACCTACGGTCGCGCGCGCGCCGTGGTCACCGCGACCGGCATGCAGACCGAGATGGGCAAGATCGCCGGCCTGCTCCAACGCACCGAGGACACTTCGACGCCGCTCCAAGCCGAGATTGAGCGCGTCGGCCGAGCGCTGGGCTTGGCGGTGATCGTGATCGCCGTCGTCATCGTCGTCGCGGTGTTCCTCACTCAGCAGGTGACGACGCTGAAATCGGTCGTGGACGTGTTAATCGTCGGCGTATCGCTGGCGGTGGCCGCCGTGCCGGAGGGTTTGGCGACCGTCCTGACCATCGTGCTGGCGCTCGGCATGCAGCGCATGGCCCGGCGCAACGCCATCGTGCGCAAGTTGGCCGCCGTGGAGACGCTGGGTTCGGCCAACGTGATCTGCACCGACAAGACCGGCACGCTCACCCGCAACGAGATGACCGTGCGCACGGTAGTCACGGCCAGCGGTCGCGTCGAGTTCAGCGGCATCGGCTACGCGCCCGAGGGCTGCGTGACGACCGCCGACGGCCGACCGCTCGACGACCCGCTTCTGCGCGCCGAAGTCGCGTACGCCCTGCGCGCTGCCGATCTGGCCAACAACAGCGTGTTGCAACGGCGTGATGGGCGCTGGGTCGTGCAGGGTGACCCGACCGAGGGCGCGCTGCATGTAGCGGCGGCTAAGCTGGGTCTGCAACACGATGCGCTTGCGCGGCGCTTCGTGCGCATCGGCGAGGCGCCGTTCTCCTCGGAGCGCAAGCTAATGAGCACGATGCACGCCGACGCGCACAAGCCGGAGCGGGTGGTGATCTTCGCCAAGGGCGCGCCAGATGTGCTGCTGGCGCGCTGCTGCGCCGAGCGCGTCGGTGAAGAGGTGCGACCGCTGAGCGACGCACGGCGCAGCGAGATTCAGGCAAGCATAGATCGGCTCGCCGGCCAGGCGCTGCGCACGCTCGGCGTGGCCTTCCGCACCCGGCCCCGCGATCACGTGCGGGATGGCGCGATCGGCGAAGAGATGGAGCGCGACCTGGTCTTCCTCGGCCTGATCGGGATGATTGATCCGCCGCGGCCGGAGGCCAAAGACGCCGTGGCGCGCGCGCAACAGGCCGGCATCCGCGTCATCATGATCACCGGCGACCATCCGCTGACGGCTCAGGCGATCGCGGCCGAACTAGGTATTGCCGCGCCCGGTGCGCGGGTCATGACCGGCGCCGAGCTAAGCAGGTTGGATGAGCCGGCGCTGTGCCGCGCCGTGCGCGAGGTGTCGGTCTACGCGCGCGTCAGCCCGGAGCACAAGCTGTTGATTGTGCGCGCTTTGAAGCAGAACGGCGATGTGGTGGCGATGACGGGCGATGGCGTGAACGACGCGCCGGCGCTCAAGCAGGCCGACATCGGTGTGGCCATGGGCATTACCGGCACAGATGTATCCAAAGAGGCCGCCGACATGATCCTTACCGATGACAACTTCGCGTCCATCGTCGCGGCGGTCGAGGAGGGGCGCGCGATTTTCTCCAACATTCGCAAGTTCCTGCGTTACCTACTTTCGTCCAACATCAGCGAAGTAATGACGATGTTCTTCGGGTTGGTGTTTGCCACCGCGCTCGGCTTAGTGACGGAGCAGGCCGGCGCGCTGGTGCTGCCCCTTCTGGCCACGCAAATTCTATGGATCAACCTCGTGACCGATAGCAGTCCGGCGCTGGCGCTGGGCATAGATCCACCGGCCGATTATCTGATGCGCCGGCCGCCTCGGCCGCGTGACAAAGGCGTGATTGACCGCGAGATGTGGGTTGGGTTGTTCTTCGTCGGCGCGGTGATGACGCTGGGCACGCTGATGGTCTTCGACTATGCGCTGGCCGGCGGGTTGATCCCCGGCGCGGGTGACTTGCCCCGCGCCCGCACCATGGCCTTCACGACGCTGGTGCTGTTCCAATTGTTCAACGTCTTCAATGCGCGCTCGGATCGCGAGAGCGCGTTCCGCGGGCTATTCCGCAATCCTGGGCTGTGGCTAGCCGTGGCGGTCTCGCTCGTCCTTCAGGTGCTCGTTGTCCATGTGCCGTTCTTGCAGCGCGCCTTCAGCACCGTCGCGCTTTCGCCCGCCGACTGGCTCACGTGCATCGCCGTCGCCAGCAGCGTGGTCTGGATGCGCGAATTGTTCAAGCTCCTCGCTCGCCGCCACCGGGCCGGCTAGTCTGAACACACCATGCACGCACATCCGCCTCGAGGCGATTGAAAGCGCTTAACTTTCGTAACTTCCCAAAGTCTTTGATGTATTCTGGGATACGTTGTCGTGCCCAATTCAGATTGAAGTCCTTGAGTCTTCGCCCGCTCAGCTCACTTGCCGTTCGCAACAGCTCATCCAGTTCGGCTTTTGGGTCAGCCAGATGTTCTAACTCGTGCAATTTGGGCATGGATAGCGATGAACGGCCACGCGGATTAGAAGCTGCTTCCCGGATGGCTTGCTCTTCGAGTAATAGCCATGCCTCCGTCGTTCGCACGGGGATTACCGGGATGCAGGCTGGGAGCACGCCCCTGGTTTGGGAACGGAGTTTGTTAACTGCTGCAGCAATCTCGCCTGCGCGCGCTTTGATCGAGCTCCGATCGGCGTCCCGATGCACAAACAGAACATCACAAGGGTAAAGCTCAAGAGCATGTTTGATGCGCTCCTTGAGCGGGCGCGGCGGAATGGGGAGACGACGGAGATCTGCCCAGTCGGCGTTCAATGCGACGCCCGGCAGATGCTGACCAAGCAACCAGCGCAAAATAGGGATGAGTGCCTGATCTGACGGCCCTTCCGATAGCAGGGTGAACGTGATCGAGCACATCACGGGATCGGTTCGAGAGAAGGAAAGAGATAAGGCTGCAAATCCGGACGATCAACGACTCTTCGCCTACGCGCCTGAGTTGTGCTGGACGATGATGCCTTCTCCGGTGCGCTGCTGAAGCCGTTGGACGGGACGATGGGTGACAAGTAGCTGAGCAGCTCCCCTTTCTTAACCAGAGGCGTCTGGCCTGCATGGGAACGCCAAGTGTCCGGCAGCGCCGCAAATTGCACCTTTGTGTAGCGTCGCCCCTCCTTGTCTACTTGCTCGACCAACCGAGCAACCAGTAGGCTGTCTTCAGGCACTTCGGCAACGACCGATGGCGAATGAGTGTTCACGATAACTTGACGTAGTGGGTTGTCTTCGCCAACGCTCGAGGAAGTGTCGCAAGCGATGTCCTGAAGCAGGCGCAACATAGAAGGGATGCGGCTAGGGTGAATGCCGTTCTCCGGCTCTTCCAAGCAGATGACCCCTTGCGCCTGCGGATCCATCTCTAACACGGCCAGGGCTAGGAAGCGCAGTGTGCCGTCGGAGAGCGAGCGTGCAGGATGGGCCGTGCCGTCTCGACTTGTTGCGTAGAGCGTCAACAGCTCACGCTGTATGTCGCGGTCCACGCGCAGAGTTCGCAAGTCGTCAATTAATTCGCTCAGCCGGTTGGCCACTTGGGCGTAGACACGTTCTGCCCTCTCCTCCTTGCCATTTGACTCGCCGTTCGCGCTCAGTGGCGTGTGACCGTATGCCAAGCGAAACAGCGTGGCCGGCAAATGTCGCCCATCTGTCGCCAGTCGTGTAGGTGCGGTGAATTCGTCCGGCTTACGCAGCGCCGAGGGTTCGAGTTGAAGCAGACGCCACGACTGCATTTCGCGGCGTGCCGCGAGTATGGTGGGGTTCTCCGCAGCGTTAGATGCGGAGAGCACCGTTCGGGGCAGGCTTGCAGCTCGCAGCCTTAAGGCGCGCCCCTGGCGACCGTCCTGATGAACCTTGATCAGGTTGCCGCCCTCTGCCGGCTCCGTCGAGATGAGAGGCGCCGAGCGCCTGCCCTTGATGACCGACTTGCGCCACTCAGGAGAGTGAGGAAACAGCAGCTTACCTGCCGCGTCGCCGAGGTTAATTCCGGTCAACTCTTCGCTCTCGATCTGCAGCAAGCTGCCTTCACTGCCGCTAGATCCCTCGCGCTGCGGGACGGCGGCTAATTTCCGATCCTCTTCTATCAGCCGCAGCGTTAATGAATAGCGCAGGAAGGTAATAGACGCTTTCGCCTCTTGGCCGAGATCATCGGTTGCTTTCTCGGGTACGATCATTTCGGCTTCAAAGACGATCCTCTGGGCTTGTCGATCACCTACGCGATGAAACAGGCTGCGGATGTCGCCAGCCCTGCCGCCCTCTTCGCGCACCGACAAGGCGGCACCTATGAGCGTAGTGCTCGACAGCGCGCTCAGAAAGTGAATCGCGTCAAACAAATTCGACTTGCCCACTCCGTTGGCGCCTGCGATACACGTGAAGGCGCCAAAGTGCACGTCAACGTCAACCAAGTTTTTGAAGCCACGAACCGAAAGTCGAGTCAGCATGTATCCGTCTTGATGAGCTCGGCGCGCAGAAGCTTAGCCTGAACTCGCGCTAACCCATCTCTGCGACGCCATTCAGGCTAGAACTTGCGGCTCCACTCTTTGGGCCAGCGCTCGACGACGACCTTGGTCTCGGTGTAGAACTCGACGCCGTGCATGCCCTGGGCATGCAGATCGCCGAAGAAGCTCTCGCGCCAGCCGCTGAAGGGGAAGAAAGCCATCGGCGCGGCCACGCCGACGTTGATGCCGACGTTGCCGGTGTTGACCTCGTAGCGGAACTGGCGCGCCGCGGCGCCACTGCTGGTGAAAATGCACGCCATGTTGCCATAGCTGCGATCGTTGACCAGGGCGATCGCTTCTTCGATCGTCTCGGCATGCATGAGGCTGAAGACCGGCCCGAAGATTTCGGTGTGGGCGATCTGGCTCTTGGGCGGCACGTGGTCCAGGATGGTTGGGAAGATGAAGTTGCCGTCTTCGTAGCCTTTCACCTTCTTATTGCGGCCGTCCACCAGTACCTGGGCGCCTTCCTGCTCGCCGAGCGCGATCAACTTCTCGATGCGCGCCTTGCTCTCAGCGGTGATGACCGGACCCATCTCCACGCCGGGATCGAGGCCATAGCCGACTTTGCGCGAAGCAGCGGCATCGGCCAGTTGCTCGACGAAGATGTTGCGCGCCTCGCCGACCGTGATGCCGACCGAGGCTGCCAGGCAGCGCTGGCCAGCGCAGCCGAAGGCCGAGTCGGCCACGATGCGGGTGGTCATGTCCATGTCGGCGTCCGGCATGATGACGACCGGGTTCTTGGCGCCGCCCTGCGCCTGCACGCGCTTGCCGGCGCGCGCCCCGCGCTCGTACACGTAGCGGGCTACCGGCGTGCTGCCGACGAAGCTCACCGCGCGAATGTCCGGGTGGTCGAGGATGGCATCTACGACCTCCTTTGCGCCGTTCACCACCTGCACCACGCCGGGTGGGAAGCCTGACTGCTCGAGCAGCTGGAAGATGCGCTGGATCGTCATCGGCACCTTCTCGCTGGGCTTGAGGATGAAGCAGTTGCCGGTGGCGACGGCGTAGGGCAAAAACCACAGCGGCACCATGCCGGGGAAGTTGAAGGGCGTGATGGCCGCGACGACGCCGAGCGGCTGCCGGAAGCAGTGCTCGTCAATGCCGCGCGCGATGTCTTCGTTGTTGAAGCCCTGCATGAGGCTGGGGATGCCGCAGGCAACCTCGACGTTCTCGATGGCGCGCTGCATTTCGGCCTGGCTTTCAGCGTAGGTCTTGCCGCACTCGTTCGTGATCAGGCGCGAGAGTTCGTCGCGGTGCTCTTCGAGCAGGCGCTTGAACTTGTACAGGTGCTGCACCCGCTCAACCGCCGGCACGCGCCGCCAGTCCTTGAACGCTTTCACACCGGCCTCGGCGGCCATGTTGACTTCTTGGGCCGGCGAGAGTGGCACCTGGGCGATGACCTGGGCCGTAGCCGGGTTCTTCACGTCAAGGAAGGCGCTGGCGCTGGATTCCATCCACTGGCCGTTCACATAGTTGAGCAGGCGACCGTTGGTTGACATGGTTGAATCTCTCCTGAGAAAGTCCGCTTCTTGGCTTAGACTTGAAATTATAAGTTCAAGGGCCGGTGGACTCGCAAGAGCCGTCTCTGAAGTTCGGGCATGCGTTAGGCCGGCGCACCCGCCGCGCGCGGTGCGGCTGGCCGATCCCTGAAACAGCGCCGAACGGCGGCAGGACAAAGAGCCGTCGAAAGGTGAGGCGTCTCGTCACTCATTTGCCCGATCATCGCCTTCGGTGGGTCGCAGCAGTCGAACCTTAAATCTGCTGTCAGTGAGGCGCTAATTCCCGGAAGGGGGTTGAAACTAAGAAGCCGAGCGAAAGGCTCGGCTTGACCTGCATCGGTCCACTGCGCCGAGAAGGCATCGGTGACGATGAGCGCATGACACGAGCCGGCAGCTCGCGGTTGACTTTCACGCCGAAACGAATCGCGCGCGGAACGTCGAAGGTAATCGCCGTCACGGGCGACGGCTGCGCGCTATGACATCGGCGCGCCGGCTGCTAGTTCGCGTACCAGCGCGTCCACGTACTGCTCGATCCGCGCAAACGCCTCGTCGGCCGGCATGAGATGCAGATCGGGCACGCGCCAATAGCGAATCCGATCGCGCCAAGCCGGGAAATCCTGCTCGACGTAAGTGCGATGCTCATCCTCGTCCAGCGCGATGATCCGCTGCGCTGCGTAAAGGTCACGCTCGATCAACCGACGCGGCTCGGGCAAGTCGTCGGGCAAGGGCAGCCCGCGCGCTTGCGCACGCCGGATGACGCTGACGGCGATCGGGCCGGGGTTGAACGGGCTCGGAGCGAAGCCGCGCGAAATGGCGCGCCAGCCCAACTGCGTCGGCACGGTCGCGTTGAAGTACAGTTCGGCGTAGCGACTGCGGTAGTAGTTGCCGGTGCAGATAAACAGGACGAGGCGATCGGACATGGCTCATCGGCCCTGCGCCCGACGCCAGGCCTCGTATTCTTCCCACGCGTCTTCACGCAGTGGATAGTATTTGCGCAGATCGCCGCCCTCGGCGAGCTTCATGCGGCTGAAGTCCTCCCATTCGGCGTGTTCGCTGGCCTTCTTCAATAACTCCGGCGCCAGCTTGATGGGCACCACGACGACGCCATCGTCGTCGGCGATGATGATGTCGCCGGGCATGACCAACACGTTGTTCATGGCGATCGGCACGTTGACGGCGAAGGGCATGAGGTTGGTCTGCGTGTGAAAGTTGGGCGTGACGCCGCGCAGCCACATCGGCAAGTCCAGCTTCTTCACGTTGGGATAGTCGCGGATGCAGCCGTCAATGACTACGCCGGCGCCGCCGCGCCCCTTGAAGTAAGTGAGCATCATCTCGCCGAAGACGCCACTGCCCATGTCGCCCCGCGCGTCCACCACGACGATATCGCCCGGCTGGGTGTGGTAGAGGACGTGGCGATGCAGCTGCGCCTCGACGTTGCTGTATTCGCTCTCGCCGTATAGGTCCTCGCGCTTCGGCATCATCTGCAAGGTGAGCGCCGGGCCGACGACACTTTTGCCCTTGTTCCACGAGACCGGTCCGCGAATGTGCGCGTCGCGAATGCCCAGGCGATACAACTCGCCGGCGGCCGTGGCGCAACTGATGTGCCGCAGTCCTTCAATCAGTTCTTTGGGTGGACGAACGATGTCCGGTGTCTGAATCATGCCCCGCATGATATAGCGCTATTCCGGTGTCGAGCAAGCCGGAAGCGCCTATAGGCCGAACACCTGCGCGACCTCGATCCGCAGATCGGGGATCGCTTGTGATGTCAGGGGGTCGTCCCATTCGAGGATGCGCATGTTCTGATAGCGCGACCTGCCGGGTAGGGTGTATTGCTCGATCGCTTGGTTCGTGACGTCTACCAGCCAGGCTTCCGGGATGCCGGCGCTTGCGTAGCGCGGAATTTTTTCCTTGCGGTCGTAGTCGGCCGAGGCATCGGCGACCTCGATGACGATGAGCGTGTCTTGGCCTCCGGGGTGCCGTGATGCGTAGTCATCGTCGCGCGGCTTCGGGATGGCGAGGTCGGGAATCGGCTCGGAGTAATCATCGAGCTGGATCGGATTTTGGACGCTGATGCTCGTCGCGTTGCCGACCAGATTCGCCAGTAGCCTCGTGAGGCGGCGAACGATGGAGGCATGTACGGGGCCAATGGGGCTCATTTGGCGTATCTCTCCGGCGATCAGCTCGACGCGGTCGTCTTCGGTGAGAATGCCGGCTTCGCGCATGCGCGCGTATTCGCCCACAGTGATCGGACGCAGGGTGGCGTGCGCAGTCATACACCAATAATATCTGAAGAGTGCGCGAGGCCGGCGCCGGCGACGCTTGCCACCGGCTACCCGGCCTCGCTCAGGCACATCAGTTGCGCGGGGTCAGAAATGCGTCGGCTCGCGCTTCAGGAACTGGCCGCGCCCGATCGTGCCGACGAACTCGCCGTCGCGCACGGCGATCTCGCCGCGCACGGTGACGACGCTCGGTCGGCCTTTGATCTCCCAGCCCTCGAACGCGCTGTAATCCAAGTTGATGTGGTGCGTCTTGGCCGAGATGATGCCGCGATAGTTCGGGTCGTACACCACCAGATCGGCGTCGCTGCCCACGGCGATCGTGCCCTTGCGCGGGAACAGGCCGAATAGTTTGGCGGCCTGGGTGCTGGCACAGTCCACAAAGGTGTTTAGGTCAATCCGGCCGGTTGTCACGCCGTAGGTGTAGAGCAGGTTGACTCGGTCCTCGAGCGAGGGAATGCCGTTGGGGATTTTCGTGAAATCGCCGCGCCCCATCTCTTTTTGCCCCTTGAAGTCGAAGGGCGCGTGATCGGTGGCGACCGTCGAGACGAAGCGCTGCCTCAGGGCGTTCCAGAACACGTCTTGGTTCTTCTTGTCGCGCAGCGGCGGCGACATCACGTATTTGGCGCCCTCGAAGTCGGGCAGCTCGGCGTAGCTCTTGTCCAGCACCAAATACTGGATCAGCGTCTCCACCCAGACGTTGAGGCCGCGCGCCTTGCCGGCCATGGCCTCGTTGAGCGCCTCCTCGCAGCTGGTATGCACGATGTAGGTGTGTGCGCCGGTCATCTCGGCGAAGGAGAGCAGGTGATGCACGCCCTCGGCTTCCACGCGCGGCGGCCGGCTCCAGTAGTGATACTCCGGCCCGGTCTTGCCTTCGCTCAACAATTGCTTCTGCAGTTCCAGCACCAAGTCGGCGTTCTCGCAGTGGGCCGTCACAATCACGCCGAGCTTTTTGGCCAGCCGCAGGGTGTGATACAGCTCTTCATCGGTGATGCCGAAGGCGCCTTTGTAGGCCAAGAAGACCTTGAAGCTTGCGACGCCAGCTTTCACGATCTCGGTCAGCTCGGCTTCGACTTGGGCGTCGTAGCGGGTCACCGACTGATGGAAGGTGAAGTCGCATGCGCTCTTGCCGACGGCCTGGCTCATCCAGAATTCAAAGCCATCGGCCAGCGGTTGGCCGTTGCGCGCTTGGCAGACCATCTCGATGAGCGTGGTCGTGCCGCCGATCAGTGCCGCCTTGCTGGCGCTGATGTAGTCATCTTTGGCAAAGGTGCCCATGAAGGGCAGGTATACGTGCACGTGCGGGTCAATGAAGCCGGGGAAGACGTACTTGCCGGTCGCGTCAATCACGGTTGTATCCGGCGGCACGTCGAGGTCTTTGCCGATGCGGCTGATCTGCTCGCCGGCGCAATAGATGTCGGCCTGCATCTGCTCGCTAGCCGTGACGATGGTGCCGTTCTTGATGAGTAACGCCATGCTTGGCTCCTTGAAACTTATTGCTTCTTCGACTTGCGCGTCTTTCCGTTCGCCGTGGCTTTGACGGCGATCGTGCGCCTCTTGCCGTTGAAGTGTGGGATCACGCTGCGCCCGTAGGCGGCGACCTGCTTCTCCTCGTCGCCACACATCAAGTAGATGTTGAACTGATGCACGCCGAGCGACTGGAGCTCCTCGAGCTTGGCGATGTGATCCTTGATCGTGCCGATGATGCAGTAGCGGTCGGTGATTTCATCGCTGACGAAGCGGGCGTTGCTGCTGCCCACTTCGGCATGGTGCAAATAGTCGTAACCCGGGCGGTCCTCGACGTAGGCGTAGAGTTCTACCGGCAGCTCCTCCTTGGGGTAGCGCTTGAGCAAGTCCACGACGTGGTTGGACACCAGCGCCGGGAACCAGCGCACATGCTCGCGCGCCGCTGCTAAATCGCTCGAGATCCACACCGGCGCGCAGGCCATGATCTTGATCTGCGAATAGTCGCGTCCGGCTTCCTCCGCGCCTTGCTTGACGAACTGCAAGCACCACTTGATGAGGTAAGGATCCGCGAACTGGAGGACTACGCCGTCAGCAATCCGGCCGGCGGAGCGCAGGGCGATCGGCCCATAGCCGGCCACCCAGACCGGCGGCACGCCGCCGTCGGCCCAGCTGAGGTAGGTATCCACGCCGTCGTAGTCAATATGCTCGCCGGCGGTCAGTTTGCGGAACTGCTCCACGAACTCTTCCAAGTTGGCCATCGTCGTGGGCTTCTTGCCCAGGCGGCGGCGCGAGCTGTCGCCGCGCCCGATGCCCATCTCCATGCGCCCCTTGCTGATGCGCTGCAGCGTGGCGAAGTCGCTGGCGCACACGGTCACATCGCGCACCACTGGGTTGGTAACCAGCGTGCCGAGGTGCACCTTCTTGGTGTTCCACGCCCACAGCGCCAAGCGCGGAAAGACCGATTGCCACAGCACATGGCTATCGAAGCTCCATACGTAGCGGAAGCCGGCCGCTTCGGCCTGCATGGCGATCTTCACCTCGCGGCGAACATCCATGTCGCTCTTGAAGGTGATGCCGAAATCCATCTTGGCCATGGTGTCAAATGCTGCGTAACGGATGAGGGATCGAGGTTCTCGCCTCCGATCCCTCATCCATTGCTTAAGTCGGCTAGTTGCCGCCCTCTTTCAGCTCGACGGTAATCTTCTTGAAGCCTTCGCCTTTCGTGTCACCCTCCAGGCCTTCCAGCGCTTTCTTGGCCAAGTCGGTGCGATACGCGCCGGGGTCTGGGTCTTGCTTCAGGATGCCGTATGTCTTGGCGATCTCCACCGTCTGCTTGTAAAGCGCCTCGTCCATTAGCCCGATGCCGTTGGGCGAAGGCCAGATCAGCGCGTTGATCTCGTTGAGCTGCCAGCGCATGTGGCTTTCGCCGAGCGCCGTCCCGTTGTTCAACACGATCTGCACGCACTCGTCGAAGTTATCGCGGCAGAACATCCAGCCCCTGAAGGTTGCGCGCAGGAACTTCACGGCGATTTCCTCGTTGCCCGGCTGCTTCAGCCACGACTCACGCGCCATGATGCCATCCTGCAGCATCGCGGTGCCTACTTCGTTGAAGTCAATCACGTTCAAATCTTCGGGCTTGTAGAGTTCGCCGGTGGCGGGGTTCTTGGTTTCCAGCACCTGCGCGTACTCGTTGTAGATCATCGCCTGCGCCACGTCCACTTCGCCGTTTAGCAGCTGGCTCATGTCGAAGTTCTGCTTGATGATCTTGGCGTCCTTGTCCGGGTCCAAGCCGACCTTGCGCATGGCGGCGAACAGCTCGGCCTCGTTGCCCAGCAGCCACGAGCCAACGTTCTTACCCTTGAAATCCTCGACCTTGGTGATGTTCTTCTCCTTGAAGGAGACCATCAGCGTGCCGCTGCGCTGGAAGATCTGGGCGATGTTGACCAGGTCGGCGCCGGCCTCGCGCGCGGCGAGCATGCGACCGGGCAGCCAGGCTACGCCGAACTCGGCACCGTCGGACGCGACGACTTGAGCCGGGGCGATATCCGGGCCGCCGGGGATGATGGTCACATCGAGGCCTTCCTCGGCGTAGAAGCCTTTATCCTTGGCGGCGTAGTAGCCGGCAAACTGGGACTGCGGCACCCACTGCAAGACGACGCGAACCGGGGTGAGCGCTGCCGGGGCTGCGGTGGCCACTGGAGCTTCGGTCGCTGCCGGAGCTTCGGTGGCAGCAGGAGCCGCCGGAGCGGCGGGGGTGGCCGGCACGGCACACGCCGCCAGAACAAGCGTGGTCAACGTCGCGAATGCGAAAGCTTTGGTGGTTGGTTTCATGTGTCCTTTCTCCTCTTGAAATTTATCGTTTCTCTACCGAGACGTGCCAAGGAATCGCGACCCTCTCAGCAGCGAGGATGACAAGGTAGAACGCGATGCCCAGTAAAGCACTGATGATAATCGCCGCCCATGCATTGTCAAAGCGGAACAACTGCGCTTCCTGGAGGATATATACCCCCAACGATTCACGCGGGCCGCCGAAATACTCGCCCACGATAGCGCCGATCAGCGCCAAAGTGCTGCATACCTTCAGCGCGTTGAACAGATAGGGCAGCGAATTCGGGATGCGCACTTTCGTCAGCACCTCTAGCGGCGTGGTGGCGTACGAGCGCATCAACTCGATCTTGGCCGGCTCGACCAGCGTCAGCCCGCGCACCATGTTGATCATCATCGGGAAGAAGGTGATGACCGCAACGATCATGATCTTGGACATCGGGTTGATGCTACCGAACCAGTTGTTCATAATCGGCGCGAAGGCGATGATCGGCACCGAGTTGAGGGCGATGGCGAACGGCATCAGCCCCTCGCGCAGAGTTGTCCAGCGCGCCGTGGCCAGGGCGACAAGGATGCCGGCGCCTGCGCCGATAAGGAAGCCGACTACGGCGCTGCGAAGGGTGTAAGCAGCGCTGCTCATGATCGTCGAGAACGTGCGGAAGAACGCCTCTGCGATGACGCTCGGCGCGGGCAGCAGGAAGCGCTGCACG
>JANWVF010000150.1 GCA_025056965.1 Thermoflexales bacterium
TTGTGCGGCATCTCCAAGCCATCGGCGTAACGCACGAAGTTCTCCGCGAAGCACTCCACTGCAAAGTGCGCGACCGAGCCGGCCTTCGAGGTAGGCACGGCTGCTGCATCACCCAGGGCAAACACATTCGGATAGGTCGGCGAGACGAACGTGTGCTTGTCCACAGGCACGAAGTTCAGCGCATCGCCCAGGCCGGAGCGCGCGATTACTTCGTCGCCCATGTTCAGCGGCACGCTCACCAGGAGGTCATACGGCACTTCCTGCTCGTCGTAGGACACGATCTTCTTGGCGTCCGGCTCGACGCGTTCAACCATGAAGTCGGGCACGACCTGGATGCCCTTCTCCTCCAATAGGCCGCTCAGGTGCTTCGAGGCGATGGGCTTGGTGAACGCGCCGGAGAGCGGGGTCGCGTAGATCAGCTCGACGCGGTCGCGCATGCCGCGCTCGCGGAAGAACCAGTCGGCCAACATCAAGAACTCCAGCGGCGCGACTGGGCACTTGATCGGGTTGTCCACCACGTTCACGACTAGCCGGCCGCCCTGCCACGTGCGCAGGTGCTGCGCCAGCGCCAGCGCGCCCTCCAGCGTGTAGAAGTCATGGATGGAGCGTCGCCACTCGTGCTCGGCCAGGCCGGGTGTCTGGTCAGGGCGGATTTGCGCGCCCGTCGCGATCACCAAGAAGTCGTAGTCGAGATAGCGGCCGTCTTTGGCCAGCCGCACGCGATTGCGCTCGGCCTCAATCATCTCCACAGACGAGATGATCAGCTCCACGCCGGGCGGGATGAAGTCTCGTCGCGGCTTGACTACATCGCGCTTGCCGTAAATGCCGAACGGGATGAAGAGGAAGCCGGGTTGATAGTAATGCGTCTCGCTCTGGTCAACAACGGTAATCTTCCAGACGTCGTCTTCCAACATGCGGCCTAGCCGATTGGCGACCATTGTGCCGGCCGTGCCGGCGCCCAAAATCAAAAGCTTCTTCATCTGGCTTGCTCCTCGGGCAGCGACATTGCGTCGCTTCCCTGTCGAATCATGGCGATGTGCGAGAAGATGTCGGCCACGCGCTGCACCCCGCGCAGCGCCTTGGCCAACCGGTCACGATCAAGGCGATAGACCTCCTGAGCGTTCGCTTTGACGCGCATCTCATCCGCGCCGAACATCCGCGCTAGTTCGCTCAGCCGAACATCTGCCGGTGGCCACACTTCCGGGGCGATGCCGCCGATGACCACCATGCCCTTTAGCTCGCTGCCTACGCGGATCAGGCCTCGCGCACACAGCAGCCCCATCTCGCCGGGCGATAACCTTGGCTCGATGGCTGGCGCGGCGGCAAGCTGCTGCCACGTCTTGATGCAGTGGGCCATGCCGTGAGCACCCTGCACCAGGGCAATGAAGAAGCCGCAAGGATGGCTCACTTGCGTGATCGGCCGGCCGAGCAAATCGGTCGTCACCATCATCACGTCCAGCGCCTCGGCGAACGCATCCTGGATCATCTGCACGCACTCCAGCGGCAACAGTGCGCGCAACCCATTCGGCGCCTGCTCATCCGCCACAGGCGATCGGCCTTCGAGCGTCGCGAGGGTGGCACGCTCATGCAACCAGCGCGCCACCTGCTCCGGTTCAAAGCGCCACTGTTTGCCCACGCGGATGGCCGGCAACCGACCGGCCTCGACCATGCGGTAGATCGTCGTCCGATCCACCTTGAGCAGGTCTTGCACCTGATGCGTTGTGAGTAGTCCGGCCATCGCCAACCTCGTTCTGCCTTGTCGCTGGTGCAGCGCATACACGCTGCGCTGATGCACATGATGCATACGATGCAGCAGATGACATCCCCTTTGTGATGCGTTTCACACCTGGCCGGTCGGCCAGCTGATGGGCCAGCTGACGGCTCTAAAATGCCCATCGGGACATTCAGGCTATGTTGAGGATCATGGAACTCGAAGAGGCGACGGAGGCGCTCTTGCGCCGGCCGCCGATTGATGAAATCGTCGTCACCGAAGGAATGCGCCGACGCACGGTCGCGGCCTTCGGCGAAGACCTGCATCCGGAAGAGGCTGTGCGGCGCATCCTGCGCGACGTGCGCGCGCGGGGCGACGCCGCGCTGGTGGAATGGACACAGCGTCTGGACGGCGTCACGCTCGGTGGCGAGCAGATTGAGGTGAGCGACGCGGACATCGCCGCCGCCTACGACCGCGTGGATAGCGAGGTCGTCGCGGCGATGGAACGTGCTGCCGAGCGCATCGCCCGGTTTCACGCGCGGCCGGTTGCCCAGTCCTGGATGCTGACCGAGCTGGGTGGCGTGCTAGGTCAGCTCATCCGGCCGTTGGCGAGGGTGGGGGTGTATGTGCCGGCCGGCGCGGCGCCGCTGCCTTCGTCGCTATTGATGACGGCGATTGTGGCGCGGCAGGCCGGCGTCGAGGAGGTCGTCGTATGCTCGCCACCGCAGCGCGAATCGCGGCTGCCCCATCCGCTCATCCTTGTCGCCGCCGACATCGCCGGCGTGGACGCGGTCTACGCCGTCGGCGGGGTGCAGGCGATCGGCGCCATGGCCTACGGCAGCGAGACCATCGAGCGCGTGGACAAGATCTGCGGCCCGGGGAATACCTTCGTCGTGCTGGCCAAGCGCCAAGTGTACGGCGTGGTCGGCATTGATTCACTGCCCGGGCCGACCGAGACCGTTATCGTGGCAGATGAGAGCGCGCATCCCGCCTGGGTCGCGGCGGACATGATGGCGCAGGCCGAGCACACCGCCGGCATGGCGCTCCTCATTACTCCGTCGC
Organism: Thermoflexales bacterium; assembly: GCA_025056965.1. Taxonomy (GTDB): domain Bacteria; phylum Chloroflexota; class Anaerolineae; order J036; family Brachytrichaceae; genus JAAFGM01. The sequence goes on from JANWVF010000150.1 coordinate 2,774, forward strand.
GCCGCCTGGCCGAAGCCGTTAATGCGCAGCTTCAGTCCCAAATCGCCGACCTCCCCGAACCCAACCGCAGCGACGTGCGCGACTCGTTCGCCCACCGCAGCGGCGCAGTGATCGCCGAGGACTTGGCAGAGGCCGTCGCGCTGGCCGATGACTTCGCCCCCGAGCACTTGTGTCTGTCGGTCAAGGATGCGTGGGCATGGGTGGATAAGATTGGCAATGCCGGCGGCGTGTTCGTTGGCGAGCACTCCTACGAGGTGCTGGGTGATTATGTGGCCGGCCCCAGCCACGTCATGCCGACCGGTGGCACGGCGCGCTTTGCATCGCCGCTGAACGTGCTCGATTTTGTGCGGGTGATGAACGTGATCGCGCTCGATGAAGCGACGGCGCAACGCCTCGCGCCAGTAGCAGCCAAGCTGGCGGAGGCCGAGGGGCTATATGCCCACGCCAACGCCATTCATCGGAGGCAGCCACGGCCTTAAACGGCGGCGCTGCGCAAAACCGAATCGCATTTCATTCGTAGGCGGCTCGCCGATCGAACGAGGTCGCCGACTTCAGACAGCTGCTTCAATCGTCGGTATTCCGCTAGATTGAGCCAGCCCTGGATTCCACGCCGCCCCCAACTGCCGCCCAACTATTGAAAAGCGCGGCATTCTGTGTTTACACTTATGCACCATGGCTACTAAGACCATCTCTGTCAAACGCGCCATCCAGGCCCCGGCAGAGCACGTCTATCGTGCGTTCACCAATGCCACGTCGCTGCGTGAGTGGTTCTGCGACGGCGCGATGGTGCAACCTTATGTCGGCGGCCGGCTATACTGCCAATGGAACGATGGCCGCGCCTTGATGGGCAAGTACACCGCCCTGACGCCCGACAAGAAGATCGCCTTTGAATTGCGCGGCGACGAGGAGGGGAATTACTCTCAGTGCGCCATCGCCTTGTCGTTCAAAGACGGCGTTACCTCGCTCCAGCTCACCGATACCAGCGACGGCAAGCTGTGGCTCAAGGCGGCAGAGGCGAGCGAAGCGAACTGGAATCTCGCGCTGGACAACCTCAAGTCGGTATTGGAGACCGGCGTTGACCTGCGCCTGGCACGGCAGCCGGTGTTGGGCGTAGAGGTCGGCGAGCCGCGGCCGGGAGATGAGGGAGTTCGCTTAGAAGGCGTCACCGAAGGCATGGGCGCCCGCGAAGCCGGCCTGCAACAGGGCGACGTCATCCTCAGCGTGAACGGCAAGAAGACCCCGAACTGGAGCGCGATCGGCGCCGCGTTGAACGGACACACGGCAGGAGATAAGGTCAAGGTCGTCTTTCGGCGCAACGGCAAGACGATGAACGCCACCGTTACGCTGTCGGCGCAGCCGACGCCCGACGTGCCGGCGACGGCCGAGGCGCTCGCCGAGATCGTCGCCCGCAAATACACCGAGGTCAACCGCGACCTAACCCAGGCTTTCAAGGGTGTGAGCGAAGAGAAAGCTGCCCGCGCACCGGCTCCTGGTCAATGGAGCGCGCGCCATGTGCTGGCGCACCTCATCGCAGAAGAGCGCAACCTGCACACTTGGCTCACCGACCTGATCGCCGGCAATGAGCCATGGTACGAAGGCGAGACCGGCGCGCTGCGCGTTCGGCTCGACGCAGTCATCAACGGCTTCCCTACCGTCCAGGCCTTGCTGACCGAACTCAAGCGCAACGAGGCAGAGACGGTGGCGCTGCTCAATGCGCTGCCCGATGAGTTCGTCGCTCGCAAAGGCAGCTATCGCCGCCTAGCCCTGCGGATGCTGTATTGGCCCGATCACGCGCGCGAGCACCTCGCCCAGATCATCGCCGCGGTCAAACACTAAACCGAGCGCTGCGCCTCGATCCAAATCGCTTCCGAGTCAAACTCGTCCAGCCTCAGCTCCAGCCCATCGCGCATGAGCGCCGCGCCGGTCATCGTCCCCAGGTCGCCGCGGTCCTCGGCGCGGGCGCGGTAAACGGTCGTCGCTTCCAAGCCGCGCGGGCGTATGGTGCGCTGCGTCGGGCCGCCCATGGCGCGGAACACCATCACCACGCTGCGCGATCGGTCGGGCGAGACGGCCTGAATGGCGTCCCAGCCCCAGCCCCGTCCCTCCACGTTGTAGCGCGGGGCAAGGAGGTGGATCACTTTGGCATCGCGCGTCAAGGTTCGCAGCTCCTTGTATCGGGCAATGGCCGCGCGCGTCTCGGCGACTTGCTGCGGCGTCCATTCGGTGATCCGCTGCATCAGGATTAGCGGCCCGCCGAAGATGGCGCTGCGCAGCGTATAGCGATTCGGATCGTCCTGCATGTAGCGCACGCTGTAACGCAGCGAGAATGGGAAGGACGCGCCGTAGATGCCCTGCCGGGTCGCGTAGGTGGCGATGTTGTCCACGGTGATGCTGGTGTGGTACAGGCGTGCCATCTTGTAGGTCAGCATGCAGCCGCCGTCCTCGCAGTTCTCTAGCGTCACGTGCGGCCGCTGCCGGCGGATGGTGGCGATTAGGCAGTCCAGGCCGCGCTCGGAGTTGGCATAGTTGCTATCGCCCGGCGCGTGCGTGTGGTCATTGCGCCCACATCGCTTCACCATGTCTTCCCCGTCTTGGATGATGTAATTCACGCCCTCTTCGTCAATCAGCCGCATGATCTCGCCGGTCAACCATTCGCGGCACGGGACATGGCCCAGGCACAGCGGCGCGGCGCCGAAGTAGTCGTCGCCGGTGTGGATCAGCCACTCGGGATGCGCTTGTGCGGCCGGCGCATCCAAGCTCATCTGCGCCAGCGCCATATGCACGCCGAAGCGCATGCCCAGTGCGGCGCAACGCTCGCTCAGCGGGCGCAAACCGCGCGGGAACTTATTCGGATCGGGCCGCCAGTCGCCGATGCGGCGCGCCCAGCCTAAATCCATCACCACGGCCTCGATCCCCAACTCGGCGCATCGTTCGATGGCTGCCAGCTGCTGCGCCTCGTGAATGTCCTGCCCATAACCCCAAGAGTTGTATTGCGCCCATGGGTAGCGCTCGTCCGGCGCCGGCGGATACACGTGAGCTTCGGCAAAGCGCTGGGTGACGTAACCTGCCTCGTCCCAGTCGCCCAAGAAGCGCCCGATGAAACAGGCTGGCACGTCAAACGTTTGCCCGGGCGCGAGTGCGTGTGCCAGGTCGTCAATCGTGCTGCGCAGAAAGGTGTGGCCCTCCCGTGCCCAGGCAAACAATCGGCTCTTGCCGTTGAACTCGATGCCCAGCACCAGTCCGATGTCACTGCGCGCCACGTCGGGCTCGTCGGGCGAGTCCAAGCCAGCGCGCAGCGCTGCCCATGCGCAACTGCTCGGCGCCCAGTAATGCGCGCCGAACGATCCCATGCGGATTTCGTGCGCCGCGCGCCCGGGGACGATCTGCACCTTGTGCAAAGCGAACTTGTCCGGCCGGTAGTTCCAACTGAACTGCTCGACGTGGAATAGGTTGTTGCGCCCATCTAACGGCGCGCGCATGTTCAGGATGTCGCAGCCGGTAACCTGCACCGGCTCATCGCTCAGGTTGATCAGCTCGGCCCACATGCGCACGAACGGGTGACCGGCGAAAGCCTGCACATGCTGAATGAGTTGCAGGCGCCCATCGGCGCTCGGAACGCGCAGGGTCAGCGTGAGCGTCCCATCGGCAGGCGCGCCGAACCGGACGTCGGCTGCAGCGCTCAACTGCAATCGTTGACCGCCGACGGTGATGCGGCTGAGCGGGGACGGCGAGACGTCGAGTCCGGGATGGGTCGCGCTCGTCATCTGCCATGTTAATTCGCCGTCGGCCAAGGCGACGCGACACGCAACGGTAGGAGTCTCAAGCATCCATTCTGACATAGTGCAGGGATTGTGGCACAGCCGAGCGAGCACGGGCTCGGCGCAGCGTCGCGCCGACTGCGCTTGCGCGCCTCGGCAGGTTCGTCCATGATAGCCGCCGGTCGAATGTCCACCCCTACGCTCACGCAGCTCCCCGCAAGCCGCCTGGCGGCCCTGATCGCTCAGGGCGAGGTGTCCTCAAGCGAAGTCGTCCGGGCGCACATCGCCCGCATCGAAGCGGTCAATCCCAAGATCAACGCCGTTGTCGTCAAACGATTCGAGCACGCGCTGCGCGAAGCGGCTGCGGCCGACGAACGGCGCGCACGGCGCGAGCCGCTGCTGCCTCTTCACGGCGTGCCGATCACCATCAAGGAGTGCCTGGACCTAGCCGGGACGCCGAGCACCTTCGGCATGCCCTCACGACGTGCCGACATCGCTCAGGCGGATGATCTCTACGTAGCGCGCCTCGTCGCCTGCGGCGCAATCGTGCTCGGCAAGACGAACGTGCCGCAGGCGCTGATCTACAACGAGAGCAGCAACGCCCTCTACGGGCGGACGAACAATCCTTGGGATGTGACGCGCACAGCTGGCGGCAGCAGCGGCGGTGAGGCAGCGATCATCGCCGCGGGGGGCTCGCCCCTTGGTCTGGGCACCGACATCGGCGGCAGCCTGCGCCTGCCGGCGCATTTTTGCGGCATCGCCAGCCTCAAGCCTACTTCGTTGCGCACGCACGACTACAGCCGATTCTCCACACTGGCCTTCGAGTTCGGACCGATCGCGAGCGTCGTCGGCCCGATGGCGCGCGATGTGGAGGATGTCGCGCTGGCCTTCAGCCTGATTGGCGCTTTGCCGCATCCGCGCCTTCCATTGCCGCACGCGCCGGGCGACCCCGCGGCGGTGGATGTGTCGAAGCTGCGCGTGGGGTACTTTACCTGCGACGGGCTGATGCGCCCATCGCCGGCCGTCGCCCGCGCCGTGACCGAGGCAGCGAACATGTTGCGCGCTGCCGGCGCGCAGGTGATCGAGTGGAGGCCGCCTGACCTTCAGCGCGTCGAAGCGCTCTATATGGGCCTGCTCACGGTCAACGGCGCGCCGGTATTCCGTGCCGCCTTGGCGCACGACCGGCCGGAGCCGCAACTGGCGCGGTTGTATTGGCTGGCACAACGTTCGCCGCGCACCGTGCGCCGCATCCGGCGGATCCTCACCGCGCTGCGCCAAGCGCACCTGGCGCGTCAGCTGGGGCATGTCGGCCTGACGGGCGAGGATCTGCCGCGCCTGCTCGACGAGGCTGAGGCTTACCGTCGTGCCTTTGCCGCAGCAATGGATCGCGCCGAGATTGGACCGCTTGATGCGCTGCTCAGTCCGGCCTGCTTCTCGCCGGCCTGGCCCCATGGCGCGAGCCGCGAGCTGATCACCGGTGGCGCCTACTGCATCCTCTACAACCTGTTGGGCTACCCGGCCGGCGTTGTGCCCGTCACGCGCGTGCGGCCAGATGAGGCAATTGCGCGACCGCCTTCGCTTGACGTCGTGGACATCGCCGCTCGCCGCGTGGACATCGGCAGCGCCGGGTTGCCGATTGGCGTCCAAGTGGCCGCGCGGCCGTGGCAAGAGCACGTTGCGTTGGCAGTGATGCGATTCATCCAGGACGAAGCGCGCCAGCGCGAAGGCTATCCAGGCAAGCCACCCGTTTAGTCCCCTCGCGCCGCGCATCGGTCTTCACAGCGCAGCGATTGCCCGAATGTGGTCGGGGGTGGTGCCGCAACATCCACCGATGATCGCTGCGCCTAGGCTACGCCATTCATGCGCCGCGCGCGCATACGCATCCGGCGCCACCGCATTCGTCAACGTCCAGCCCAACGTCTCATCTACGTGGCCGACGTTGCCGTATGCGCCGACGGCGACGTGTGGCGGGGCAGCGCTGCGCAGGATCCTCACCGCCGAGGCGACCTGTTTGACCGGGATGCAGTTGACCAGCACGGCCTGCGGCACAAACGGCAGCACGGCGCGCACTGCGTCGTCCAGCGCCTCGCCGCTCAGCAGGCGATTCTCGCCGTCAAGCGTGAAGCTGACCCAGACCGGCTTGCCAGTGGCGTGCGCGGCGCGGGCGGCTGCAATAGCCTCGCGAATCGTGTTTTGCGTCTCGACCAGGATCAAATCTACGCCGGCCTCGGCCAAGTAGCGAGCCAGGAGGGCGTGTTCCTCGGCCAATTCGGCGTCGCTAGGCACAAGCTCCGGCGAATAACAGTCCTCGACCGGAGCAATGCTGCCGGCCACGCGAATGGGAGCGGATTGGCCTTGCCCTCGTTGCCATTGCGCGATCGCGCGTCGCGCCAGGCCGACTGCTCGGAAGGTCAACTCGCGCGCGCGATGCGCGATGCCGGCCTTGGCCAAGGCGCGCACGTTGGTGCGAAACGTGTTCGTCGTGATCACCCGCGCCCCGGCTTCCAGGTAATCGCGGTGGATCTGCGCGACCACCTCGGGCGCGGCATCAAGCGCGATCGCTGACCACAGCGGCAACGACGTATCTACGCCGCGCCGCGTCAGCTCCGTGCCCATCGCCCCATCCAGGATCACGATCTCGCTCATCTGGTGGTCCGCCTCGTCTGAATGTTCCATGTGGCGTGCTACTACCGTCCTTGCGCGACCAAGCGCGCGCCGTCGCTGGTGTATGCGATCTGGCCTGCGTCTTTCAAGTTGACAGCGCGGATGCGCGGGTCAAGCCCTATGGGCGGCGTGCCTGCAGAATCTGCCCAGACGACCCAGCGCGGGCGCGCCGCGTTCAATTCGGCGATGTCGGCCTTCGCCGGAGCGAGGAAGATCAACGTCGGCGCTGTGGGATGGCCGAGTGCCTGGTGATCGCCCACTAAGTCCATGGCCACCGCGCCGTGGATCACCCGAACCCCGATGACCTGAGCGCCGTCGCGCGCGGGCGCGCGCATCTCGATCGCGACGAACACATCCCCGTCCAGCGTCAGCGACATGCCCGGCGTCGCCGTCACGACACGCGCTACACTCGACGCAACTGCACCTTGCCACTCGGCCGCCGATTCCCCTGCTACCTCATCACCGGATGGAACCAGGAGCGTGCCTACGCGGTAGCGCCTTAGCAACGGCAACGCATCTAGCCGGCCGCGCTCGTTGCGCTGCGGCACGATCAACAGCTCGATCTCGCGATCCCAGACCGGCACAACGCGCTCGAGCAGCGCAGCCGCATTACCTTCGCCGACGAACACGGCTTGCTTGCCGCTCGGCGACTGGATGACGGCGCTGCTGCCCATGAAAATCGCGTGTAGCTTGCCGTCGGGCCGCTGAAACCAATAAATCCCGCCCAACACTACGGCGACCAGGGCGATGGCCAGCGTCGCTACCGTTCCGGCACGCGCGCGGATTAGATCGGCGACGGCGCGTCGCTGCGCAGCAGGTTGCAGCATGAAGACGGTGAGCGAGAGCAGGATGAGGTAATACGCCAGCGCGGCCGGCGGACCGAAACCGTACACCGGGGTCACTGCGCCCTTGAAGTCGCTGAGCCACATGATGATGCGAATCGTCGCACTGAGAAGGGCATGCACCGGCAGCGCGACTAACGCGCCGACTACCTGCGGGGCAAATAACCCCACGAATGCCGCGAAGCCACCGAGGATCATGATCGGCGGCTGTAACGGCAGGACGAGTGCGTTGGCCAGCAGGGTGACGTTGGAGAACATTTCATAGACCGCGAGGATGAGCGGCAACGTGGTCAACTGCGCTACCAGCGTCATGAGGATGCCGTCTAGGAAGAGCAGCATCGCTTTCTGAGCGTATGCGTTGTGCAGGCGCTCCTGCACCCACTCTCGCACCCGCCCGGATAGGCGATCGGCATACAGCACCAAACCCAGCGTCGCGGTGAAGCTCAGTTGGAAGCTGACGTCGAACAACGTCTGCGGGTTGGCGACCAGCATCAGGCAGGCCGCTGCGCACAACGTGTTCAGCGTGAAGCCCTTGCGCCAATGGAGCGCGCCGAACAAACCGATGCCGGCCATCAACGCAGCGCGCACCACTGAGGCCGACGCGCCGACGAAGACCGTGTAGAGCGCGATCACCGGGATGGCGAAGAGCGCCGCCCGGCGCGGGTTCAGCAGGCGGCCGAGCCCAGGGACCACCAGCGCGATGACGATGCTAACGTTGAAGCCGGAGATGGCGACGATGTGCGATGTGCCAGTGCGCCGAAATGCGATCTTGACTTCTTCGGGGAGATCTTTGTCGTCGCCGATCAGGATGCCGTTCAGCAGCGCCGCTTCCGTCCGCGGCAAGATGCGCCGGACGGCCTGGCGCACGGCGTCCCTGGCGTCGAGCAGGCGCGCGACCAATAGATTGCCGTGACCCGCGCCGATGCGCACGAGCCGGCGCGGCCGACGCATCCATGAGAACACGCCTTGGCGAGCCAGATATTCGCGATAGTCGAAGGCGCTCATGCGCGGCGGCGCGTCCAGCAGGCCATCGGCGCGCACGACGTCGCCGTATCGCCAGCCGGTCGCGCCGGCCTCGGCGGGGATGCGAATCAGCACCAGGTCATCAAGCGCCTCATCTACATGGGATGCGCCGATCACGCGCCACGGCTGCACGCGCAGGTTGGTGTGCGTCGGGCGCACGTCCGGCTCCGCCACAATCACGCCTTCCAAAGTTACGCGCTGGCCGTTGTAGCGCGCGATGGACTGCGGCCCGGGGAGCGGCGCGCTCAGGGTGTAGCGCAGCGCACCGAATGCGACCAAGGTACAAAAGGCAGCCGCCCAGACCGCTTCGGCCGAGCTGCGCAGCCGCCACGCGCCGATCGCCGCCAACGCGCCGATCCCACAGGCCAGCGCTGGCAACCATGTCGGCATCGGAAACTGCGACGCGAGCCAGATGCCGGCAGCGATCGCTAGGGCGATCGGAACGAACGGCGAAGCGCGCGTTACCCCATGGCCGAAGCGCGGCCACGACCGAAGCCTAGGCCGTCAGAAGAATCGTTTGATGATCCCCAGCGCCCCTTGCTTCCACGGCACGCGATGGGAAACGCCGGATTTGTTGGCGAACTTCTCGTAGTTATCCAGATACCAGCGATAGTTTCTCAGCAGCGCATCCTTGTTGGAGTATTTCGGCTTGAAGCCAAGCACCCGCTCGGCTTTCTCGATCGAGACGAACGAATCTTTAGAGATCGTCTCGTATACCCACTTATACAACGGCGAGAGCTTAAACACCTCCAATATGCGCAGCGCCCAGATCACCGGCTCGGCCGGCAGAGGCCGAACTTTCTTGCCGTGTCCGGCGTAGTCGAGCACAGCCTGGAAGTCCTCGGCCACGCTGCCGAACTCCTTCGCGCCGATGTTGAACGTGTCGTTGGTCTTCTCGCACGGCAAGGTGCAACACAGATAAATCGCGTCACACAGATCTTCCACGTCGAGATACTGATAGCGATTCTTGCCGTTGCCGAGCACGGGGAAGCCGCGCCCCTCGCGCGCCCAGTCGTAGAGCAAGGCGAACACGCCCAGGCGCTCCGGGCCGATGAACGACTTGGGGCGGATGATCGGGATGCACATCCCCTTCTCGCGATACTCTAGGCAGATGCGCTCCGCCTCGATCTTGGCCTCGCCGTATGGGCCGACGCCCTGCAGCCTGTCGTCCTCGCGGATCGGATGATGATCTGGGATGCCGTATACCGCGGTCGAGGAGATGTGGATCAAGCGCTCGACGCCCGCCTGATACGCTGCATCCACCACGTTGCGCGTGCCGACGACGTCCGTGGTGTAGATGTCCTCTTTGGAGTAAAGCGGCAACGCCGCCGCGGCATGCACGACGATGTTCACGCCGGGCATGGCACGCTCCAGCGCGGCGCGGTCGCGGATGTCGGCCCGGATGAATGTGATGCGATCGCGCTCCGGGTAGTCGAAGTCCGCGATGTCGTAGCAGATGACCTCGTGGCCTTTGCCCAACAGATAGCGGGTCAGGTTAATGCCCAGGAAGCCGGATCCACCGGTGATGAGAAATTTCATAGCGCCCTCCAGCTTGCCCCGTCGCTCGCCACGCACGCATAGACCTTCGGCTGGCGGCCAGTGCGCCGCGGATACTCCTGCGCGACTGCCTGCGTCAACGCACCGACCTGGTCATCATCCACCAGGGCGATGGCGCAGCCGCCGAAGCCTGCGCCGGTCATGCGCGCGCCATACACGCCGTTGATGCTTCGCGCGATCTCCACCACTGCGTCCAGCTCCTTGCTGCTCACCTCATATAGGTCGCGCAGGCTGTCGTGCGACTCGTTCATCAGCCGGCCAAACGTCCTCACGTCATTCGCGCGCAGCGCGGCGACGGCATCCAGCACGCGCTGATTTTCGTAGACGACGTGCGCAGCGCGCCGCGCGATAAGGTCGGGTAGTTCACTGCGCCGCTGCTCGAACGCCTCCACCGATACGTCGCGCAGCGCCGGGGCGCCTAGCATGCGGGCGGCCTGCTCGCATTGAGCGCGACGTTCGTTGTAGGCGCTGGCGGCCAGGCTGCGCGGCGCCGAGGTGTCCACCACAAGCACGGTCACGCCCGCAGGCATCGGCGTCAGCTCATAGGCCAGCGAGCGGCAATCAATGAACAAGGCGTGGCCGGCCTTGCCGAGCGATGAGATGAATTGGTCCATGATGCCGCAATTCACGCCGACGAACTGGTTCTCGGCGCGTTGCGCCAGCCGGGCGGCCTGTGCGCCGTCCAGCGTCAGCGGCGATCCTGCCGCGGCGAATGCCATCAGCGTCGCCATTTCGATAGCAGCTGAAGACGACAGCCCGCTGCCGATCGGCACATCCCCATAGATCACGCCGTCGAAGCCGCGCAGATCAAAGCCGGCCTGCTGGAGCACGTCGGCCACGCCGCGCGCATAGTTGCTCCATGCGCCATCGCTTGCCTTCGCGATGCGATCGAGCGAGAAACCGACTTCGTCGTCAAAGTTCGCCGAGCGCAGCCGCACGACACGGTCATCGCGCGGCGCGCCGACGATGGTGACATCGCGATCAATGGCCATCGGCAGCACGAAGCCGTCGTTGTAATCGGTGTGCTCGCCGATCAGGTTCACCCGGCCGGGCGCGCGCGCGACGAAGGCTGGTTGCCGGCCGAAGGTTTGTGCAAAGTGGGCGACGAGTTCCGTCACGTTCATAACAGCGGCAAAGTGTAACAAAAAAGAAGCCGAGCTTCTTTGAAGCCCGGCTTCCCTCGCCTGCGATGGGTCGCTGCGCTTTAGGGCACGAACAGCGTGACGTTGTTCAGGAGCGCAGCCAGCGAGGCAATGATCAACATCACGCCGACGGCCATGAGAAATACGGCGATGAAGCGCACGAATCGCCAAGTGTCGTCCGGCCCGAAGGCTTCGTTGATGCGACCGGCCAGCGGCATGCTGATCGCCTTCTCGCGCGGCAGCAGCAGCGTAGCGAAGCCGCACACGAAGAGTAGGCCGGCGACGGCGAGTCCGATGAACGGGCTCCAAATCTGAAGGGTGCTCATGTTAGGACCTCCTGGAAAGTGTAAGAGCGATAAGTCCGCTTGCGCGAGATGCGCATAACATATTGTAATTCACTTTCTTCGACCTTATACACCGTTTACAATCTAGGGGCTATCCCCTAGAGGTTACCTGATCGGGCTCGTGGCCATCAACATCACTCATCTGAGCTACACCTACGCTAACCGCACGACGCCGGCGCTGCACGACGTTACGCTGGATTTCCGCCCCGGCCAGGTGACGTTGGTCGTCGGCAGAAGCGGCAGTGGTAAGACCACGCTCATCCGATGTATCAACGGGCTAATCCCGCACAGCTACAAGCATGGCACGCTGCGCGGCGAGATTCGTTGCTTTGAGCAGTCCACCGCCGGCCTGTCGTTGGCACAATTGGCGCGGCACGTCGGCACCGTGATGCAAGACCCCGATAAGCAGATCGTCGCTGCACGCGTGCTCAATGAGATCGCCTTTGGGCTGGAGAACATCGGCCTGCCGCGCGAGCAGATCGTGGCTCGCGTCCATGAAGCCGCGCGCCGGTTGCGCATCGAGCATCTGCTCAACCGCGACACACACTCGCTGAGCGGCGGCGAGCAGCAGAAGGTGGTCATCGCGGCGACGTTGGCCATGCAGCCGCGGGCGTTGTTGTTGGACGAGCCGCTAGCATCGCTCGACCTGCCCTCGGCGCGCGCCGCGCTGACGCTCTTCCGGCAGTTGGCCGACCAGGGCATCGCCGTCATCCTGGTCGAGCATCGCGTGACCGAGGCGCTGCGGGTCACTCCGGAGCATTGTGTGGCGCTGCAAGATGGCACAATCGCGTTCGAGGGTGATTCGGCCGGCCTTCGCGCTTGGCTCGATGCGAGGCGGGGGATGCAAGAAGGCGGCGCATTCCGGCGCCTCGCGTCCGCTGGCGACGGCGCACCTGTGCTCTCGTTCCGCGACGTTCGCTTCGCCTACCCCGGCGCATCCACGGAGCAGATTGCCGGCGTCTCGCTCGACGTGCGCGAGGGAGACGTAATCGCCCTGATGGGTCCGAACGGGGCCGGGAAGTCTACGCTGTGCAAGATGGCCATCGGCTTGCTGCGCCCCGCCCACGGCCGGGTGATCGTCGTCGGCGAAGACGCCGCGCGCCTGAGCGTGGCCCAGCTCGCCCGCAAGGTGGGCTATGTGTTCCAGAATCCGGCGGCGATGCTATTCGCCAACACGCTGCGCGAGGAGCTGAGCTTCGGTCCGCGCAACGTCGGCATTGCCGAGGATCGCCTCCAGCAGGTGATCGCCGATGCGCTTGAGACGGTTGGGCTGGAGCATTTGTCCTTGGATCAATCGCCGTTCGGCTTAAGCTTTGGGCAGCAGAAGCGCGTTGCCGTCGCTAGCGTCTTGGCCATGCAGCCCCACGTGCTCATCCTGGACGAGCCGACGGCCGGTCTGGATAGCGGCGCTGCCGAGGATATGTTGCATCGGTTGCTAGGCGCGCAACGCGGCCCGCGGGCGATCGTGATGGTGACGCATGACCTGGCGCTAGCGCGGCGCTTCGCCAACCGCGTCATCCTGATGGCCGACGGCCGCATCGTTGCCGACGGCGCGCCGAGCGACACGTTAGACAACCCGACGGTGATGCGGCGCGCAGGGTTGACCCTCGATGAATCCCCAACTTACGATTGAGTCGGTGATCCGATGCGTATCGAATCTTTCGACCCGCGCGCGCGGGTGACCTTCTATGTTTGCCTGACCACGGTGGTTTTGGTGGTAAACGACTTGCGCATCCTGGCCGGGCTGGCGCTCTTGAGCCTCGGCGTGCTCATCTACGCGCGTGTGTCGTGGGAGCGCATGAGGCGCATCTGGCTGGGCGCGATCGTCTTCATGGCGCTGATCACGGCGCTCAATTTGCTGTTCCGCTCACCGGTGGAAGCGGCGCAGCAGGCAATGCGCGCCGTCGCCATGGCCGCGGCCTCGCTGGCCATCGTGCTCACGTTCAACCCGGCCGACTTGGGCATCACCTTTCGTCGCATGGGCTTCCCCGACAAGTTTGCCTTCGCGCTCGACCTGACCGCACGTTTTGTGCCTACGCTCATCCGCGACTTCAAGATCACGATAGATGCCCAGAGGGCACGCGGCTACGAGCTAGAATCGAGCGATCGCAGCCTGAAAGGCATCCTCACCGTGGGTCGTCGCTTCGTGCCCCTGATCGTGCCGGTCGTCGTGCGGGCCGTGTTGGACGCCGAAGATCGCGCTAACGCGATGGACTTGCGCGCTTTTGGGACGGGGCCGCGCACCTGGTTACAAACGCTGCATCTACGGCCGCGCGACTTGATGCTGATTGCAGCTTCGTTCGCGCTGCTGGCCGGCGGGATTGCCGCGCGACTGTTGTTGGGCTGAGCTGCGCTCAGCTCTTGAGGATTTGCTGGCGCGCCGTTTCGGCGTCTTCCTTGCTCGCCAGCAAGGTAAGCGTATCCTCGGCTTCGATCACGGTGCTGCCGGTCGGCACGATGTGGTTGCCGTTGCGCGTGATCAGCACGATCAGCGCACCCCTCGGCAGATGTAGATCCACGATTTGCTTGCCCACTGCCGGCGATCCGGCGCTGATGCGGATGTCCATCGGCCGGGCGCGCGAGCCGTCTATGATGCGGATAGTTGGCGGTGGGCGCCGCTCTTCCGGTCGGTTTAGCCCAAGCCAGTTTGCCACCAGCGACACGGTCGTGCCTTGGATCAGCACCGATGTGAGCACCACGAAGAAGACCAGGTTGAAGATCAAGCCAGCCTTTGGCAAGTCGGCCACCAGTGGGAAGGTAGCCAGGATGATCGGTGCTGCGCCGCGCAGGCCAACCCACGATACTAGGATCAGTTCGCGCAGCGACATGCGCGCCCAGAACAGCGAGAGGAAGACCGCTGCCGGCCGCGCCACGAAGACCAGGAAGGCCGCGCTGAGCAGAGCCACGCCGGTGAGCGGCAGCAACTGCGAGGGGAACACCAGCAAGCCGAGGGTGAGGAACATGGCGATCTGCATCAGCCAGGCCAGGCCGTCGTGAAAGTGCGAGAGGCTGCGCTTGTGGATGAAGTCCTGGTTGCCCATGAACAGGCCGCATAGGTAGACCGACAGGAAGCCGTTGCCGCCGACCAGCGCCGCGGCGCTATAGGCAACCAGCACGATCGTGATCGTAATGACTGCGTAAAGACCGTCGGCCTGCAATCGAATGCGGTTCATCACGCGCACGCCGAGGTAGCCGATCGCTAGTCCCAGTACCGCGCCGAGCGACATCTGCAACACGAACATCGGCGCTAGGCTCAGCGCACTTGCGCCCGGCGTCGTCATTAGGCTGATCAGGCCGATGGTGAGAAAGACGGCCATCGGGTCGTTGCTGCCGGATTCCAGCTCGATCAGCGGTTCGAGGTTGCCGGCCAGCCGGGTGGAGCGCGTGCGCATCAGGCTGAACACTGCCGCGGCGTCGGTGGATGAGATGACGGCGCCGAAGAGCAGGCCTTCTAACAGCGAGAAGCCCAACACGACCATCGCGAACACGCCCGCCACCAGCGCCGTGGCGAGGACGCCGATCGTCGCCAGCGCTAAGCCCTGCTTGAGCACTGGCTTGATCTCGACCCATGACGTGTCCAAGCCACCCGAGAACAGGATGAAGATGAACGCAACTACGCCGACCGCCTGCGCCAGTTGGGCGTCGTCGAAGTAGATACCGCCGAGGCCTTCCGATCCGGCCAACATGCCGATGGCTAGGAACAACGCGAGCGACGGCACGCCGAGCACGCCGGATGCCTTACTGGCCAGCACGCTCAAGGCCAACAACCCGGCGGCGATCAGCAGGATCTGTTCAACCGGCATCCCGCAGAATTTTAAGGTTTGGGATGAGCGATTGGGGTGTGAATATCTTGGAGAAACGGCCGCGCGCCGGGCGGGCCAGGGGGCAGTTCATGCGCCGTGTAGCGGTGGGGGTAGCGCACTTCGTTGGGCCTAGGCCGATCAAGATATTCGCAGGCCAGGCGCTCGCCCTCGGCCAGCATCGCGTCAGTCTTGGAGAAGTCGCCCAACTGTAGGTTGGCGTAGGCCGGCAGCGCGATGTGATGCACGACGACGCCCGCGTGTTGTGTGGCAATCTCCAGCTCGCGCAGCGCCAGGCTGTATAGCGGCCGCCTGAGGGCGTGACCGGCGATCTCGAAGACGCTCCTGGGCGATGCGGCAGCCTCCACCTCGAACGCCAAGTCGAGCGCCCAAATCTCGGTAGCGCCGCGCGCCAACGCGACTAAGACCGGCAAGTTCGAGATGACCCCGCCGTCTACGAAAGCCTGGCCCTCGTGATAGGTGGGCGGGAAGAAGCCCGGCACCGCAGCGCTGGTCAGCACGGCGTCAATCAACGGCGCGCTTGGGTCATCGCCGTAAAGGTAGAGCGTGAGCGTCTGCAAATGACAGATCGTCACGTAGAGTGGGATTTGTAAGTCGCCGAACGTGCGCACGTGCTTCGGCAGGGTTTGCGCGATGTAGGCGCGGAGGCGTCGGTTGTCGGCCAGGTGATCGCTGCCGCGCAGCGCCCCAAGCACTGACTGCAAAGGTGAGTTGCCGAACAGCTTGCGCCGGCTGGCGTCGCGCCATAGCTCAATCATGCGCTCGGCCTGCGCGAGCGTCGGTTCGGCAGCCAGGTAAGCGCCGTGCAGCGCGCCGACCGAGGAGCCGACGATGATGTCGGGCGTGATGCCGCGTCGCAGCAGTGTTTTGATCGCGCCGGCCTGCAGCGGGCCGCGGTTGCCGCCGCCGGAGAGGACAAATGCGCGCACGACGTAGAAAGGGGGTCAGGCGCGCAGAGCCTGACCCCCTGGGAGAAACTCACTCACTTCTGCTCCGCCGAAGGCGGCTCGTGGCTATGGCCATTGACGATTTCGGGGGTGAAATCGCCGATGCCGTTGCTGATCAAGGTTGGCTCTTCGCTCGGTGAGCGGTTAGCGTCTGAACCGACGGTCACGGGCGCCGGCGCATGCGCCGTGCTGCCGTTCGACGCGCCGTTGATGATCACTACAGGCTCATCTTCGGCGACACGTCCGCCGCCGGCTGAGGGCTCTTCGACGGGCTGAGGCATCGGCTCGCTGAGCAGATGGCCGTTGCTCTTGCCGTTGCGCAACTCGGCGAGCGTCTGGGCGCGAATGGCCGCCAGCGTGCGCGGGATGATCTCCTCTTCCTTGAAGGCTTCCAGGCTCTGGTTGGCCTCGATGATCTCGACGACCTCCTTGCCGTTCAAGGTGTTCTTGGCGAGGAGTTCCTCGGCCAGCGCGGTTACCTCCTTCCAGTGGCGGCGGAGCAGCTTCTCGGTCACCTGCTCCATCTGCAGCCAGTACTTCTCCAGCACGTCATCCTGCGCCATGGCCGCAGCTATGTTGTCGGCGCCAAATGCGCCGAAGCGCATCGCCATGCGCGGACCGAAGTAGCCGTAGACCGCCAGCTTCCACAGGTTGATCTGAACGTTGCGGTAGTCGCTGCCGGTGGAAGCGAACATCTCGCCGGTCAAAATCTTCTCGGCGGCGCGGCCGGCCAGCGACACGATGATCTCGTAGGCGTAGCGCATCACCGGCTCGATGTGCTGATCAATGGTGTCCACGGGCATGACGTGCCCTTGAGCGCCGGTGGACAGGCGCACGATCGTCGCGCGCACGATCTTCTGATCGGGCATGACATAGTACTGCGCGACGGCGTGACCAGCCTCATGGTAGGCCAACACACGCCGCTGATTCTCGTCCATCTCCTCCACCGGCGTCTCGATGCCGACGGTTTGCTCCATGAAGGCTTTGTCAATGTCCTTCTGGCTGACCTTCCTGCGGCCGTCGAAGAAGGCCAAGCGAACCGCATCTTTGGTGATGGCGCCGGCGATGTCGGCGGGCGTCATGCCGGCCGTGTCGGCCACGATCGCCTCAACGTCCACCGTATCGTCGTGCTGAATCTTGCTCAGATAGCCTTGGATGATCAACCGGCGGCTGGCGCGGTCGGGCGCTTCCACGGCGATCTTGGTGTCAAGCCGCCCGGAGCGAGTGAGCGCGGGATCGAGCACATCCGGCCGGTTGGTGCTGCCCATCCACATTACATGCCAATTGCGCTTCGGCTTATATTCCCGACCGAACAGGCGATAGACGCGCCGCCAGAACTTCTCGCTGCGCGAGGGCTTGTTCATACCGTCCATCTGGCTCAGCAGCGTCGAGAGGGCGAACATGCCCAACCCGAAGCCGGTGAAGCTGCCCACCAGCGGGCCGCTGCCGCGCACGCCGCCGCGGTTCATGCCGACGGCGTCAATCTCGTCAATGTAGGCTACGCACGCGCCGTACTTCTTGGCCAGATCGCGCGCCCACTTGCAGAAGCGCAGCACCTTCAGGATGTCCATGCCCCAGAACATGCCTTGGAAGCTGGTGCCCTGCGCGCTGATGAATGCCATGCCCGATTCGCCGGCGATGGCCTTAGCCAGCATGGTCTTGCCGGTGCCGGGCGGGCCGTAGAGCAGCAAGCCGCTGATGTACTTGCCGCCCATCTTCTCGAACTCTTTGCGGTCGCGCAGCAGGCTCATCCACTGCTTGACCAGCTTGACGAGCTGCGGCTGGCCCCAGTAGTCGTCGAAGGTCACGGTGGTGTCGTCTCCAGGGCGAATAATCTCGACCTCCGGACGAGAGAGGAACCAGAAAAGCAGGCCGAACTGCAGCACGATGCTCAACAGCACGGCCATGATGCGCAAGGACAGATCAAGGGCCAGGCCGACGGCGCTGAAGAACATGTTCAGCGACACGTCGTCTATCGTGGCCAGCATGTAAATCGTGACGGCAATGCTGACCAGGATGGTGATTTTGATGAAGCTGCGGATCGCCCGGCGAATGCGGTTCGGCCAGCGGTTGTAGGGAATGTCGATCTTCTTCTTTTGTTTCTTAGGTTTCGGATCAGACATGCTCAAAGGGCCGGGAAGGCTCGCCATGGAACGAACTCCTTACTCTTCAAATTCGCGTTTCTTGATTGTAGTATTGCCCCAAGGCAAAACAAGCTAGATTGATTTAGAGTTCGGTGAGAAGATCGTGATAATCGCCCTTGGTTTAGGCCCTGGAGATGCAAAGCTTATAACACGGGAAGCTTGGGATGTGCTGAGCGCGAGCGAAATTGTCTACCTGCGCACGCGGCGTCATCCTGCGGTTGCCGGGCTTCCGGCGCACCTTGCGCTGCGCGACTTCGACGCGCTCTACGATAGCGCGACCGACTTCGACGACGTGTATCACCGCATCGCCGAAGCGATCCTAGCAGCCGCCCAGGCGACGCCCGGCGATGTGGTCTATGCCGTGCCCGGCCATCCTTTGGTGGGCGAAGCGAGCGTGTGGCTGATCCTTCAGCGCGCCCGACAGCTCGGCATCCCCACCCGCATCGTCGGCGGGATGAGCTTCATCGAACCCACGCTCGAGGCCTTGAGCGTCACGCTCTCAAATCCGAGCGGGGACGCCGAGACGACGGCGCCGGCGCACGGCTTCTCCCTAGATCCGCTCGACGGGCTGCAAATTTGCGACGCGCTCGAGATCGCCGCGCTGCACCATCCCCCCTTGAACCCTGACAAACCGGCGTTGATCGCCCAAATTTACGCGCGCGCGGTTGCGTCGGACGTCAAGCTCACGCTGATGAACCAGTATCCGCCGGAGCATCCGGTCTTCGTCGTGCGCGGCGGCGCGAGCCTCGCTGCCGAGGGCGCGCGCGCGTCGCCGGCCTGCCAGCGCGTCGTTTTGTCGCAGCTCGACCATGCCGACCGCTTCGACCACCTCACGTCGCTGTATGTGCCCCCGCTGGCGCGACCGGGTGGCTTCGAGTCGCTGCGCGAGACCATCGCACACCTACGCGCGCCAGAAGGCTGCCCGTGGGATCGCGAGCAGACTCACGAGTCGCTGCGGGGCACGCTGCTGGAGGAGACCTACGAAGTGCTGGCTGCCATTGACGCCGGCGACCTGGCAGCATTGAGAGAGGAGCTGGGCGACTTGCTGCTCAACGTGGTAATGCAGGCGCAGATCGCCACCGAGGCCGAGGAGTTCCGCATGTGCGACGTGATTGCCGAAGTGGACGCCAAACTCCGCCGCCGCCATCCGCACGTCTTCGGCGATGTCGCCGTCCGCGACGCCGACGAGGTCATGGTCAACTGGCACGCCATCAAGCGCCAAGAGAAAGCGGCCAAGGGTGAGGAGGGCGGCTCGGCGTTGGACGGCATCGCGCCGACGCTGCCCGCGTTGGCGCAAGCTCAGAAGATGGCTCACCGCGCCGAAAAGGCCGGCTTCCGATGGAACAGCCACGGCGACCGGCTGGCCAAGGTGCGCGAGGAGCTGGAGGAAGCGGCCAACGCGCGCGACGACGCCCATCGCGCCGAAGAGATCGGCGATCTGATCTTCACCATCGCCGATTGGGCGGATGGCTACGGCATTGATGTCGAAACGGCAGCGCGCGAGGCTAACCTCAAATTTGCCCGCCGATTCCGCGCCTTGGAGCGGATCGCCCGTGAGCGCGGGCTGTCGTTGAGCGCGATGAGCCAGGCCGAAATGCTGGCCATTTGGAAGGAAATTAAGCAGTCCGAATGAAGCTGGCCATCCTGAGCGACATCCACGGCAACTATCCGGCGTTGCTCAATGTCATCGCCCACGTCGAGGCGTGGCAGCCCGACATCGTCGCCGTTGCCGGTGATACCGTCAATCGCGGGCCGCGCTCGGCGGATTGTCTGAACCTGATGCTCACCAAAGTGCGCGAGCTCGGCTGGCTCACCATCATCGGCAACCACGAGGAGTACGTGATCGCCCAGGCCAAGCCCGACTGTCCGACGCGCGGGCCGCAGGCCGAGATCCAGCGTGCCTCACGCTGGACGTACGAGCGCTTGAATCGCAACGTGTCGGCGCTTGAGGCGATGCCATTCGCGCGTGACCTACGCGGGCCGGACGGCGGCGATGTGCGCATCGCGCATGGCTCGATGCTCGGCACGCGCGACGGCGTGTATCCTCAGACGACCGACGACGAGCTTGCGCTCAAGCTCGGCCGTCCGCTGCCGAAGGTATTCTGCGTCGGCCATACTCACCAACCTCTTACCCGCGCCCTGGACGGCGTGTTGATCGTCAACGCCGGCTCAGTTGGGTTGCCGTTCGATGGCGATTGGCGGTCGAGTTACGCGCAGGTGACTTACTGCAAAGGGGAGTGGCGCGCTCACATCGTGCGTTTGGAATACGACCGGCAGCAGGCGGAGCGTGATTTCTACGAGACTGGCTTCCTCGACGAGGGCGGGCCGTTGGCGCGCGTCATGCTGCGCGAGCTTCAGATCGCCCGCGGGCTGATTTATAGTTGGGCGAAGGAATTCGAGCAGCCGGTGTTGGATGGCCAAATTGGCATGGAACAGTCCGTTGAACGCTTTCTGCGACAGTATTGCTAGATGTGCAGCTCGTGCCGAGCGCGGCGCCGGCCTATGAGCTAGCCCTTGCGTATGACGACCAGGATATCCGACATCTTCGTCACGGTGGACATCGTCATCTTCACCCTCCGCGACGACGATTTACAGGTGTTGCTGGTGAAGCGCAAGACGCCGCCCTTCGAGGGGTGCTGGGCGATCCCGGGTGGCTTCGTGCAGCACGATGAATCACTTGAGGACGCTGCCGCGCGCGTGCTGTTCGATGAAGCGGGCGTGCGCGGCGTGCATATCGAGCAGCTCTATACCTTCGGCCGGCTCGGCCGCGACCCGCGCGGGCGCATGGTGACCGTAGCCTACTTCGCGCTCGTTCCGGCGCCCCTGGCGCTGCACGCCGGCAACAGCACCAGCGACGCGCAATGGCAATCCGTCTATCACCTGCCCGAGATGGCCTTCGATCACGCCGAGATCGTTCATTACGCACTCAAGCGACTGCGCTACAAGCTGGAATACACGGCGGCCGGCTTTCGGTTGTTGCCCAAAGCCTTCACGCTCAGCCAGCTGCAGAAGGCCTACGAGACGGTGCTCGGCGAGCGCTTGGACAAGCGCAACTTTCGCCGCCGCATTTTGCAGGCGCAGGTGATCGAAGAGACGGGCGAGATGCAGAGCGGTGAAGGCCGCCCCGCCAAGCTGTATCGTTACCGCGAGGACGCCGTGGCCGAGGTGAAGGCACGGCGGTTGTTCCCCTAAATCGTCCGTCGCAGCCTCGCTCGCACAAACTCAGCGGATCGCCCGCCGCGCTGTGTTGCTTAGCACATCCACGGCAAACGTCAGGATCAGCAGCATGATCAGCGTCGCCGTCACGCCGCTGTAGTCGAAGCTGCTTAGTTGCTCGGTCAACAGACGCCCCAGGCCACCCGCACCGACGAAGCCGATGATCACCGTCTCGCGCATGCAATTCTCCCAGCGGTAGAAGATGTAGGCCAGAGACTGCGGCAGCGTCATCGGCAATCCGCCATATAGAAAGGCCTGCGCCGACGGTACGCCGGCGTGTTGCAGGGCGCGCACCGGCCGCTTGTCCGCGTTCTCGACCGCCTCGGCGATCAACCGTCCCAGGATGCCCAGGTTATGCACGCCGATCGCCAGCGCGCCCGGCAGCGGGCCGGGGAAGATGATGAACAGGATCAACAGCGCCCACACGGGCGCCGGGATGGCGCGGCAGAAGAGCAAAAAGGCGCGCGCGATGCCGTAGGTGAACATGGCTCGGCGCGTGTGTCGCGCCGGACGCGCCGCCGGATACGCCAACAGAATGCCGAATAGGCCGGCCAGCGCGATCGCGAAGACCGACATGGCCAAGGTCTGCGCCGCAAGGTTGAGCAGCGTGAGCGCGTTCGCCGGTGATAGGTCGGGCGGGAACATCTGGCGCAGCATGTCGCCGAGGAGCATCGTCGTGTGCGGCGCGAACAACCTGCTCGGGTCCGGCTGCACATACCAAAACGCCAGCGGCGTGAGCACCAGGGCGGCGGCCAGCAAGCCGAGCAACGTGCGTGAGCCGGACGTCGCACGCGCGCGCGCAGCCGCCTCCGACGCACAATCCGCGCCCGCGTTGAGTTCGAGTCGCGTAGGCGCGCCCAGCGCTTGCCGGATGCGCGCGCTGAGCCAGTCGGTCAGGCCGCTCAGCACCAACAGCGCCGCCATCAGCGTCCACATCTCTTGATAGCGCAGCGATTGCAGGCTCAGCAAGATTTGGTAGCCCAGGCCGCCTGCGCCGATCACGCCCAGCACCGTGGCCGAGCGGATGGCACATTCCAGGCGATAGAACGAATACGAGATCAGGTTGGGCAAGGCGCGCGGCAGTAAGCCGTAGAGCATGGCCCGCGCGGGCGGCACGCCGCTGTTGAGCAGCGCACGCAGCGCATCGCGCGGCGTCTCGTCCAGGATCTCCGAGAACACCTTAGCGGTGATCGCACCGAACGGGATGCCCAGCGCCAGGATTGCCACGAGTGGATCGAGGCCGAGGATGCGCACCAGGAACAAGCCCCAGATCGCCTCGTGGATCGCCCGCGGCACGACCAGGGCGCCGCGGGCGATCAGCCAAGGTGAACTGAGGAGCCGCGCCTTGGGCCGGCGCGCCTGCCACCACACCTCGGACGAAAGCAGGCCGCCGAGAGAGCCGATGACCAAGCTAAGCGCCAGCCCGCCGATGGCGTAAGCGAAGGTCACCAACGTCGCTTCGAGCGTGAGGAGCAGGAAGTCCGTGCTGAGTTCGGGACGCAGGGCCGCCGCGAAGAACTGCTGCACCAGCGCCCATCCGCCGGCGTTAACCAAGTCGCCGCGGAATAGGCCCACCTGAACCGCCGACCAGACGAAGGCGAGCAACGCGGCGAACGCGACCAGCCGTGCGCCGTTCAGCACGCTGCGCCAGGGCAGCGTCGCCTGCAGCGTGACGAGCGGAGTGCCGAGCGAAGAACTCATGCGCGAATGCGATACAGCGCTTCCATCATCGCCGGCGTAACCTGATCGGTCGGCAGGTCGAACTGCACCCGCCCCTCGCGCAGGCCGACGATGCGATCGCAATGGCTGTAAGCGTATTCGAGCGCATGCAAGCTCACGACCAGCGTCTTATCGAAGCGATCGCACAGCGCTCGTAGCAGCGTCATGATCTCGCGGCTGCGCTCCGGGTCAACGCTGGAGATCGGCTCATCGGCCAGGATGGCCACCGGATTCTGCACCAGCACGCGGGCGATAGCTACGCGCTGCTGCTGACCACCGGAGAGATTGGCCGTGCGCTCGTAGAGTTTGTCGGCGATCCCCACGTTCTCCAACGCGCGAACCGCCGCTTCGCGTTCCAGAGGAACGACCAGCGACAGGACCGCTTTGGCCAGCGACCAGCGCCCAAGGTGACCGGCATTGACGTTGTGGATGACGCTCAAGTTGGGCACCAGGTTGAACTGCTGGTAGATCGTGCCGATCTGTCGTTGCACGTGCCGCAGCGCGCGC
Source organism: Thermoflexales bacterium (assembly GCA_025056965.1). Classification (GTDB taxonomy): domain Bacteria; phylum Chloroflexota; class Anaerolineae; order J036; family Brachytrichaceae; genus JAAFGM01. Next base: position 26,458 of record JANWVF010000150.1, read on the forward strand.
GCCGAAAGACGTGCCGGATTCTGGCCCAGCAGGCGCACTTCACCGCTTGTCGGCGCAATCGAGCCGTTGAGCACGCCGAGCAAGGTGCTTTTGCCGGCGCCGCTCGGCCCGATCAGCGCGACTCGCTCGCCGGCCTCGATCCGCAGCGAGACATCCTGCAGCGCCGTCAGTGCGCCGTAACGCACGGTGACGCGCCTCAGCTCGAAGATGGGAAGCGGTTGCACGGCGCTCTTCCAGCGTTCCGGTTACTTGATCTTGCCGATCTGGCGCGCGATGGTTTCGATGTTGGCGTAGTTCTCGTTCTTCGTCTCGATGAACTTTTGCGCGCCGAAGAGATCGAGGATCTCCTTGTGCGCCGGGTTCGCCGCATCGAGGCTCAGGAAGGCCTTCTTGACCTGCTCGATGAAGCCCGCGCCGAATTTCTGCTCTACGTCCGGCCGCACGATCCAGTGATAGTCGTAATAGGCCGGTGTGCGCCAAATGACGATGACCTTGCTGGTGTCCACCTCGCCGGCGGCGACGCGCGCCTTCCAGACCTGTTCGTTCAGCGCACCGGCCTCATATGCCCCGGCTTCCACGAGTTTGATCGTCTTGTCGTGCGAGCCGGAGAAGCCCGGCTCACCTTTTAGGTCGGACAGCGCCACGCCGGCTTGGCTCATGAAGAACTGGGGCATGAGTCGGCCGGAGGTGGATGACTCGCTGCCGAAGGTAAACGTGCGGCCCTTCAGAGCGGTCAACCCGCTGATGTCCTCGAACGGCTGAATGCCGGAGGCGGTGTTGGCGATGAACACGCTGTGGAAGTTCTCGTCAATGTCGCGCTGGATGATGGCCTGCGCGCCCTCCACTTGCAGGCGGGCCTGCACGCCGGTGAGGCCGCCGAACCAGGCCATGTCCACATCGCCGGTGCGGAAGGCATTCACGACGGCCCCGTAGTCGGTCACCGGCTTGTAGATCACCTCTACACCCAGTTGCGCTTTCAGATAGTCGGAAAGCTTGCCGTAGAGCCGATTGAGGCGCTCCGGGTCTTGGTCGGGGATTGCGGAGATGACGAACGCCGAGGCGGATGCTTGAGGTCGGGCGGCCGGTGGCGCAGTGCACGCGGCGAGCACGACCGACGCGAACAGGGCGAGTGCCCAATAGGTTTTTGAGGATCGAAACATCGTTACTCCTTGATTTGCAAGCGATTTGAGAATGGCCAACACACAAGCGCAACATCCCCATGCTCGCGTGCGCCTCTCGCTTGCGCCGGAGTTACGATGGACTCGAATCTTCCGCGGCAGGGTTGAGGACGCCCGCGGCAGCGGGGTCGTGTAAATGGCGCAACACGCGCGCCGAGGAGAGATCAGTTCAACGACCGTGCATCCAACGCATCCTCTCAACCTCCCTGCGAAAGCTCTCTTTTGCCTAACGCCTGGCCGGATGATAACGCATCGGCTCGGGTAAGATGGGGATGTGACGACTGCCAGGAAGATCAAGCTGACGTCGCTCGCGTCGTGCGCGGGTTGAGCCGGCAAGCTGAGTCCTGAGACTCTGGCCGCCGTGTTGCGTCCGCTTCAGAATCGCTTTCGGCCCGAGGACTACCCCGACTTGTTGGTCGGCCTCGGCCGACCGGACGATGCTGCCGTGTATCGTCTGTCGGATCAGCACGCTATCGTTCAGACCGTGGACTTCTTCACGCCGGTCGTGGACGATCCCTACGCATACGGTGCAATCGCAGCGGCCAACGCAATGAGCGATATTTACGCCATGGGCGGTGAAGTGCTCTTCGCGCTCAACATCGCGGCGCTGCCGGAAGATCTGCCTGCCGAGGTGGTGAGCGAGATTCTGCGCGGCGGCGCGGACAAGGTGGCCGAAGCCGGCGCCGTCATCGCCGGTGGCCATACCATCAAGGACAAAGAGCCTAAATACGGCCTGTGCGTCACCGGCATCATCAACCCGTCCGAGGTGATGGCCAAGGGCGGTGCGCGGCCGGGTGACCTCCTCGTGCTGACCAAGCCGCTCGGCGTCGGCGTCGTCACCACGGCCATCAAGCGCGACCTGGCCGATCCGGCGCACGTTGACGCGGCGATCGCCAGCATGTTGCGCCTGAACCGCAACGCGGCTCGTGCCGCGCGCGCCTCGGGCGCACGGGGAGGCACCGACATCACCGGCTTCGGCTTGCTGGGGCACGCGCTGGAGATGGCCGACGCTGCCGGCGCATGCTTCCGCTTTTCGTGGGGTGCGCTCCCCTTCTTGCCCGGCGCGCTAGAACATGGCCAGGACTGGGTGTTCCCGGGTGGCGCGGCGACCAACGAAGCGACGTACCGCCACGCCGTGCAGTTCGATGCCGCGTTAGAAAGCTGGCAGCGCATGATGCTCTTTGATCCGGAAACCAGCGGCGGCTTACTCATCGCCATCGCCGCGTCGAAGGCCGATGCGCTCGTGCGCGAGCTACGCGCCGGCGGCGACGCGGCGTTCATCGTCGGCGAGGTGGTCGCGGGCAGCGGGATCATCGTGACGAGGTGATGAGCGATGGGGGAGAGCATAACGGTCAAATGCGCGTGGCGTTTGCCGGATCAGGTGCGCATCCATGCTACCTTCGACGCCGAGGTGATCGAGTATGACGAGCAGCAGGATCGCTGGTTGGTGCGGCTGACCGGCGTGCGATCTACCGACGCTCCGGATCAAGCGCGCGCCCTCGTCGAGTCGCAAGCCGGCAGATGGGCATACGTGCCCAGCGAGGCGCGCCGATTCGGCCTGACGCTGCCGCTCAAGTTCGAGACGTTGACCGGCCAGATACGCTTCTTTTATGCGAACGATCCGCGTGAAGGGAGGTGAAGACGAATGCCCACGACAAAAGTGAAGCCCAAGCGCGCCCCGGCGCGCAAAAGCAAGCCCGTCGCCAAGGCGGCGTTTCAGATCACCTATGCTAACTTGAGCAGCGCGCTGAGCGACCCGGAGATGCTGGCGCGATTCGACAAGGCCTTCGCCAAAGTGCGCGCCCACATCGGCGACCATGCCCGCACCTACCCAATGCTCATCGGCGGCGTCGAACGCTTTGCCGCAGTCCAGTTCGCCAAAACTACGCCGATTGACACCGGCCTGACCCTTGGCTACTTCCAAAAGGGCGACGCGCAAGACGCGCGAGATGCGGTCGCCGCCGCCAAGGCAGCCTTCCCGGCCTGGAGCGCGACGCCCTGGAAGCGCCGCGTAGCGCTGATGCGCAAAGTCGCTTCGCTCATCAACCGTCGCCTGTTCGACATCGCTGCATGGGTCAGCATCGAAGTAGGCAAGAGCCGCGCCGAGGCCCTCGGCGACGTGAAGGAAGCGGCCGACTTGATCGAGTACTACTGCGACCAAATGGAGGCCAACGCCGGTTTCGAGAAACCGCTGTTGCCGGAGGGCGGCGTAGGCACGTCGCGCAGCGTCCTCAAGCCATATGGCGTGTGGGCAGTGGTGTCACCGTTCAACTTCCCGATGGCGCTCACCGGCGGCCCGGCCGGCGCGGCGCTCATCGCCGGCAACACCGTAGTGATCAAACCGGCCAGCGACACGCCGATGACGAGCTGGCTGCTCACCGAATGCCTGCGCGATGCCGGCCTGCCAGCCGGTGTCTTTAATTACGTCACCGGGCCAGGCAGCACGGTGGGCGAAGAACTGGTGGCTAACCCCGACGTCGCCGGCATGACCTTCACCGGCTCGTTCGAGGTCGGCTTCAGCCTGATCCAGCGCTTCAACCAGCATATGCCTCGCCCGCTGATCGCCGAGATGGGCGGCAAGAACGCAGTGATCGTCAGCGACCGCGCCGATTTGGAGAAGGCGGCTGAGGGCGTGGTGCGCGCCGCGTTCGGCCTAAGCGGCCAAAAGTGCAGCGCGACCAGCCGCGTGTACGTGCATCGCGCCGTAAAGGACCAATTCGTAGATTTGCTCAAGCGCAAGACCGAGGCGCTGAAAGTAGGCGATCCGACGCAGGCCGGCGTGTTCACCGGTCCAGTATGTAACCGCAACGGCTACCAGACCTTTCAACGCGCCGTGGAACAAGCGCGGCGCGACGGCGGCATCTTCGTCACCGGCGGCCGCGTGCTGACCGAGGGCGAACTGGCTAAGGGTTTCTTCTGCGCGCTCACCATCGTGGACGGCCTGCCGCTCGATCATCCGCTGTTCTGCGAGGAGCTGTTCACGCCGTTCCTGCTAGTGGCGGCCGTGGATTCGCTGGAACAGGCTATGGCCGAGGCGAACAAGGTGCAGTATGGCCTGACAGCAGGATTCTTCAGCAAGGATCGCCGAGAGGTCAGATACTTCCTCGACCACATTCAAGCCGGCACGGTATACGTCAATCGCGAGCGCGGCGCAACCACCGGCGCCTGGCCGGGCAACCAGAGCTTCGGCGGATGGAAGGCCAGCAGCAACACCGGGCGCGGCGCCGGCGGACCGTATTACCTGCAACAGTACATGCGCGAGCAGAGCCAGACGGTGTTCTAGGTCCGGTGCGCCGATCAACCGACCTCGAGCCGTATGGTCACTTCGTCACCTTCGACGAGCTGCTCCGTCTTTCGCACAACCGCTTTGATCGGCACTAGGAAGCGGCCGTCTTTGGGGAACAGCGACGTAGTGAATTCAGTCTGGCCAATCCATACGCGCGCGGGGATCACGCCCCAGCCGTAAGTGACCATGCGCTGAATGGACTTCAAGGCCTGGCTTTCCTGCTCTGGCACCGCCACGAAGTAGTGTGGTGCCGGCCCGCGCCAGCGGAAGATTACGCCATTGAACTCCAGATTCATATTTGCCTCGCCGAGCATGGATGAATGCTTGACCATGATACAGTAGCTGCCAACCATGCATCGGTTGACGCATCACGCCCTGGTCTACTACCAGTTCGACGCGCTGCGCGCCGCAGACGTCAATCACGGCATCTTCACCCGCCTCGGCGGCGTGAGCGAAGGGCCATGGGCCTCACTGAACATGAGCTGCACTACCGGCGACGCCACCGAGCCGGTGCGCGAGAACCGCCGCCGTGCGCTGGACGCGCTCGGACTGGCGCCGGAACAGTCGCTCACCTCGTGGATGGTACACGGCAACCACGTGCGCGTGGTCTCGTGCGACGACCTGCGCCTGCCCGGCGCGAACGACGTGCGCGCCGACGCCATGGTGACGCGCGATCGCGGCCTAGCGCTTACGCTGCGCTTCGCCGATTGCATACCGGCGTTATTCTGCGATCCGGTCAAGGGTGCGATCGGCATCGCCCACGTCGGTTGGCGCGGCATCGTCAACGGCGTGTTGACCGAGACCGTGCGCGCGATGGCATGCGCGTTTGGCTCTCGCCCTCGTGACATCCTTGCCGGCATCGGCCCGTCCATCGGGCCGGCCAGGTTCGAGGTGGATGAAGAGGTCGCCGCGCAGATTCAGGCGGCGGTGCCCGAGCCGGTCGTGCTCAGGACGGCGTGCGAGGAGGTGAGCCAGGAGGGGATGGCTTCCTCTGCCTCGTCACCCGATCGGCTCATCAACGGCGCGCAGAAGCCGCACGTAGACTTGTGGGCGGCGGCGCGCGCGCAGCTCGAGGCCGCCGGCGTGCGGCATGTCGAGGTGGCGGCAATCTGCACGGCCAGCAACACGCACGAGTGGTTTAGTCACCGCGCCGAACGCGGCAAGACCGGACGCTTCGGCGTCATCATCGCGTTGGAGTGACGGCTCGGCCCACCGGCCCTTCACGCCGCTCACTCGCCGTAGATCTCGCGGGGATCCACCGGCGTCAGCCGTGGAATGAAGCGCGGCACGGCCTTCAGGTAGCGCTCGTACTGCGCGCCGAAGCGCTTGCGCAATTCCTGCTCCTCCAGCCGCAGCTGCATGGTCAACTGCGCGATGTAAATGCCCAGCGTCAGGACGAGAAACCAGTTCTGGGTGAGCAGTGCCGCGCTGCCGATCAGCGTCATGTCGGTGACGTAAAGCGGGTTGCGCACATAGCGATACGGGCCGGAGACAACCAAGCGCTGCGGCACGGCGTAACGTTCAGCCATCTCCCCCGGCGGGAAGAGCGCCGGCACGAACAGCAGGCGTTTCCAACCCATTTGTCCGGCGGCCCACACCCCGACGAGCACCGAGACCGTTACGCCGACCCCGCCGATGGCTTGCAGCCAAAGTGGGCCGGACCATGTCCAGTTCAACCAGGTTGGTGCGAAGGCGATGAGCACCAACGATGTGCCGATCCACATTAGGCCCACCTCGACCAAATACCAACCGAGCAGCCCTCGGCGCTTTACCCACGCGCGCCAGCGCTCGAGCATCGGGTATGTGAACAGGTCAATGACCACCATGCCCAAGTAGAACGCCGCGACGTAGACCGGCAATAGCGTCCACCGGCCGATCACGGCATCGCCGATGACGCACACGACGAACGAGAGCAACCACAGCCACGATGGCCCATGGTGCCACTGCGCGCGCGCCGCATCCGAAGCTTCGGGAGAAGTGTCATGCACAGCCATGCCGAGGATTGTATGAAATGTGCCGGGCGACCGCCGATCACGGGACGAGCGCGCGTTTCACCTCATCGTAAATCGGCAGCGGCTCTAGCGATGGCGTGACGAAGGTGAAATGATCGCGATAGCCGCGCGCCGGCGCCGGCAACTTGAACACCCAGAATGCAACGCAGCGCACCCAGGGCCAGTGCGCTTGCGCGTAGTCGAGTGCGCGAATCGTATATTCGATCCGCTGCGCCGGCGTGACGCCGTTCACCCAGTTCACATCATCGTTCCAGCCGGTCTCGGTGATGTAGATGGGCGAGTCGTCGCCGTAGGTCTGCATGATTGCGCGCAGCAGCTCGACGCGCCGGAAGTTGATCGCGTCGGGGTGCGGCGGCGCCTCGGGCGGCATCGTCGTCCCGTAGGTGTGGACGGCAAGCGCATCCCAAGGAAGATCGGCGCGGGGGTGTCGCGTTTCGCGTTTTGCCGCTGCATACATCTCCTCCAAGTAGGCTAAGTCGCTCAGCGCCACATCGCGATTGCGCTCGATCGTCGGCGCGAGCGCGCCGGCTAGCACGACGGCATCGGGATTGGCCTGTTTTATGGCGGGATAGACAGTGTGCAACAGCGCCACGTAGGCCGCCGGATCTACGCGCCGCATGCCCCATTCGTTCTGCAAGTTCGGCTCGTTCCAGATGATGAAGTGCGACACGCGGCCGCTGAAGTGTGCCGCAAACGCAGCCGCAAAGTCGGCAAAGTCGCGGTAGTGCGGCGGATCGAGATGCGTGAACGTGGAGTCCGGCGGGCGCGCCCACGCGGGCGTGAAGCCGAGCCGAGCGATCACCTTGAGCCCTTGTCGGTCGGCATAATCCACGATGCGTTCCGCGCCGGAGAAGTCGCGCTGCCCTTTGCGCTTCTCGTAGTAGGCCCACGGGAAGAATTCGACGATCCAAGTTGCCCCCATTTCGCGCACCATCTCCAATCCGCGCTTGATCTTCCATGCCTCGGCCTCTTCGACGAAGCGCGTGTGCAAGCCGGCCAGCGCGTTGCGCGTGACCACGCGCTGCTGCGGGCCGAGCGCGACCGGCGAGCTCGGTGGACGCACCTGCAACAGGAGCCCGGCCAACACGGCAAACGTGAGAAAGGGGACGAGGCGACGAAAGCAGGCCGCAATCGAGATTGCAGATTGCGAATTACGGGTTACCATCCTCTGTATGGAATACGAACTCGAACTAATCGCCGATTATGCCTGTGAATGCGGCGAGGGGCCGCTGTGGCATCCGATGGAGAAGCGCGTGTACTGGTTGGACATTTTGAACCCGCGCATGTTTTGGTACGAGCCGGCGACCGGCCGCCACGCGCAGTTCGACGTCGGCCGCGTCGTTGGTGGTTTCACCATCCAGGCGGACGGAGCGCTGTTGTTGTTCATGGATCGCGGCTCCGTCGCGACCTGGAAAGACGGCCAACTGCGCATGATCATCGAGGAGCTGCCCGAGGAGCGCGAGACGCGCTTCAACGACGTGTTTGCCGATTCGCGCGGACGAGTGTTCTGTGGCACGATGCCCACGCGCGACCGGCTCGGCCGGCTATATCGCCTCGACCGCGACGGCTCGATTCACAAGCTGCTCGACGGCATCAGTTGCTCGAACGGCATGGGGTTGACGCTCGACCGCAAGCATTTGTATTACACCGATAGCGAGGTGCACACCATCTATCTGTTCGACTACGATGAGGAGACCGGCGCGCTGAGCAACCAGCGCATCTTCGTCAAGCACGGTCCGGAGGACGGCTTGCCGGACGGCATGACGGTGGATGCCGAGGGCAACGTCTGGTCGGCGCACTGGGACGGGTATTGCCTGATTCGCTACGACCCCAACGGCCACGAGACGCTGCGCATCCGCTTCCCGGCAAAGAAGGTGTCATCGGTGACCTTCGGCGGCGACGATTATCGCGATATGTATGTCACTACAGCCGGAGGGAACAACAAGGCGGAGGAAGGCGAAGGGGCCGGCGCGCTGTTCCGCTTGCGCATACCGGGTGTGCGTGGATTGCCAGAGTACCTTTCGCGCATTTTGCTGTAGCCCTAGCCGCCAAGCTATGCCACCGGCGACATCGGCGCGGTAGATTGCAGCGCGAACTCCTCGCCGTAAATGATCTCGACGCCGCCTAGCGAGAGCACGTCGCCGGCCTCGAGCGTGCATTGCTTGATCGGATAGCCGTTCAAGCGGGTGCCGCCGCTGCTGTTCAAATCCACGGCCAGGAAGCGCTCTGCATCGCTCTGCCAGCGCAACTCCAGATGGTGGCGTGACACGCGGCGGTCGTCCATGACGACGTCGTTGTCGTGTGCTCGCCCCACTCGCACCAGCGTCGAGGTCAGGTTGATCTGTCGCTGGCCATCTACGATGAGGAAGGGACGGCGCGGCAAAGGTAGCGCCGGCGTGGCCGATGTGTCGGTCTGTGCGAGGTTGAACGCGATCCAGCGCGCCTTCACCTGCAAATGGCGCGGCGGCATGTGAGATGCGCCCCATAAGAGGACGCGCGGCGGCGCATCTAGGCGCAATCCCATCTGGAGCATGATCTGCCGCACCTGCTCCGAGAGCGCGTCGGCAAGTTGCGGGTGCTCTCCCTCGAGCGCGCGCAGGTCACCCTCGTTTAGCGTCACCCAGAAGTGATTGGGGGCGACCAGCGAGTTGCTCCCAGCCTGCGCGTCCTCGATGGCGCGGACGATGGCGCGCAGCACTTCGCTTGCGGCCAGCTTGCCGCCGAGGGCGCGCGCCAGTGACGCTTCAATCAACTGTTGGGCGAGGTCTTCAAGGCGGTGCATATGAACGTGGGATGCCGCTGCAACTCAGATTGTAATGCGGCTTCATCGCGCGCGATGGAGGCCAGCAGGGGAAACGCATCACTCATTTTAAGGTTGCGCCCGCTTGGAGCACTTTGAGCAGGTAGTCGTTGTCCCACCCCGCACGCTGTCGCTTCCCCGCCAAGCTGTCTTTGGCCGTCTTCTCCAGCTTGAGCAAGTTCAACG
>JANWVF010000063.1 GCA_025056965.1 Thermoflexales bacterium
CGCGCGACCGGCGCGCGCCTGACCGGCACGGAGCGCTACTCGCGCGAGGTCATCGCGGCGATCCTGCGCGGCGCGCCTGAACACCGCTTCCGGCTGTATCTGCGCGAGTCGCTCGATCCTGACTTCCCGATCCCATCACGCCGAGGGGGCAGCATCGAGCCGGTGCTCATCGCTCGCCGCAGACTCTGGACTCACCTCGGCTTGGCGCGTGAGCTGGTCGCTCGCCCGCCGGATGCGCTCTTCGTGCCGGCGCATGTGCTCCCCGTGACGCTGAGCTGCCTGCCGGCACAGCGGCGCATCCGCGCCGTCGTCACCATCCACGACGTCGGCTATCGTCACTTCCCGGATGCGCATCCCCTCGCCCAGCGCCTCTACCTTGAGCTGGGCACGCGGCTTTCGGTGCGCCGGGCCGACGTGGTGATCGCCGACTCCGAGGCGACGCGCCGCGACCTAATCCGCTTCTACGACGGGAGCGTCTTGCCCGAACGCATCGTCGTCGCTCATCCCGGCCCCTTGCTGCCTCTCGATGTGCCGGCACAAGAGACCCATCGCGTGTTAGCCAAGTTCGGTTTGGGCGATGGGCAGCCCTATGTGCTGCACGTTGGCACGTTGCAGCCGCGCAAGAATCTGCGTCGCTTGGTCCAAGCTTGGGCGCGCGTGGTCGCCGACTCGCACTTAGCAGGAATGCGGCTGGTGCTGGCCGGTGGGCGAGGGTGGGGCAACGAGGATCTGTGCGCCGCAGTCGAAGCGGCCGACGTGCGATCCTCGGTCATCCTGACGGGCTACTTGAGCGAGATGGAGAAGTCTGCTCTGCTGCGCCGTGCGCGGGCCTACGTCTTCCCCTCGCTCTATGAGGGGTTTGGCTTTCCGGTGTTGGAGGCGCAATCGGTCGGCGTGCCGGTCGCCTGCAGCAACACATCCGCGCTGCCGGAGGTTGCCGGCTCGGGCGCGGTCTTGTTCGACCCTCTCGACGTCGAGGCGATCGCGCATGCGATCAAGCTCGTGCTTACCGACGAAGCCACGCGCGAGCGGCTGATTGAGGCCGGACGCTGCAACTTGATGCGCTTCTCTTGGGAGGCCTGCGCGCGCGCCGTGCTGAACAGCCTCACAGCCGCCGGGCGCGCCGCCGAGAATGAATGAGATATAAGCCTCGCTTATAGCTCGTTCTAGGTAATTTGCCCCTTACACCCTGATCAAAGACGACGTAGCCTATGCGCCATGTTAAGCCTGTTGAAGTCACTGATAGGTGGTAGTGCCGGAATCACCCTCAGCCCGGCGCAATACAAGGCCGAATTCGCCGACGCGCGCAAGCCTCACGTGCTAATTGACGTTCGCACGCCGGAGGAGTTTAAGAGCGGGCATATCCCCGGCGCGATCAACATTGACGTGCAAGTGTTACCCCAGCGCCTAGAGGAGATCCCGCGCGACAAAGCGGTGGTGCTGTATTGCCGGAGCGGCAATCGCAGCAGTTACGCGGCGCACCTATTGCGGCGCGCCGGCTACACCGACGTGTATGACCTGGGCGGCATCGGCGAGTGGCGCGCCGCCGGCTATCCGGTTCGCTGATCAAGCAGGGAGGAGAGGACATGTTGCTCAGATACTTCTACGACGAATCGCTGGCTCAGGCGTCTTATTTGGTCGGCTGCGTCAAGACCGGCGAGGCGCTGGTAATTGACCCGGCGCGCGACGTCGAGCCATATCTCGTCGCCGCCGAACGTGCTGGCCTGCGCATCACACAGGTGACCGAGACGCACATCCACGCCGACTTCGTGAGCGGCCTGCGCGAACTGGCGGCTCGCACCGGCGCGACGATGTATGTGAGCGACATGGGCGATGTAGCCTGGAAGTATGCCTTCGCCGGCGAGCCGAACGTCATTCCCGTGCGCGAGGGTGACCGCTGGATGGTGGGCAACGTGCGCGTAGAGGTTGTTCACACTCCGGGCCACACGCCGGAGCACATCGCGTTCATGATCACCGACACCGCTGCCGCAGACGAACCGATCGGCGTCTTTACCGGCGACTTCTTGTTCGTGGGCGACGTGGGCCGGCCGGACCTACTCGAAGCCGCTGCCGGCGTGGTCGGCAGCAAAGAGCAGGGCGCTCGCCGCCAATTTCATAGCGTGCAGCGCTTCAAGGCGCTGCCGGATTACCTGCAAATTTGGCCCGGACACGGCGCAGGCAGCGCCTGTGGTAAGGCGCTGGGAGCAATTCCGTCCACCACGCTGGGCTACGAGAAGCGCTTTAACCCAGCCTTCCGCTTCACAGACGAAGGTGAGTTCGTGCAGTGGCTGTTGGAGGGTCAGCCCGAGCCGCCCAAGTATTTCGCGCAGATGAAGCGGGTGAATAAGGCCGGACCGGCGCTGCTGTCGAGCTTGAAGCAGCCGCAGCGCCTGACCCCGGCGCACATGCGCGACGTGCTGGCCGCCGGCGGCCAGGTCTTCGACCTGCGTTATCGGCCGGACTTCGCGCGCGCACATCTGCGAGGTGCGATCAGCACACCGGCCAGCAGCCCATCCTTCTCCACCTACGTCGGCTGGTTTGTAGACTACCGCCGACCGGTCTATCTGATCCTGCCCGATGTTGAGCAGCTCGATGCCATCTTGAAGGCACTGCGCGCCATTGGCGTGGACGACGTAGCCGGCTATGTCGGTCCTGAGGCGATCGGCGATGCGGCAGAAGCGTTGCCGGTGATCAGTGCCCGGCAGCTCGCCGAACGTCTGCCGAAGAATGGTCTCGTCGTGCTGGATGTGCGCAACAAGGCCGAGTATGACGCGCTGCACATCCGAGGCGCCAAGCACATCCCACTGGGCTACTTGCCCGATCGGTTGGCCGAAGTGCCGCGCGACCGCGATGTGGTGGTGACCTGCGCCACCGGCTACCGCTCCTGTGTTGCGGCCAGCTTGTTGCGCAGCGCGGGCTTCGATAACGTGACGAGCATGCCAGACGGCATGGAGACTTGGGCGCGGCTGTTGCCCACCGAGCGCAGCCATTGAGCGGCTTATCGAGACATGCTGCTCCAACTGGCATTGGGCTTCGCCATCGGCCTGTCGCTCGGCCTGCTCGGCGGCGGGGGGTCAATCCTGACTGTGCCGGCGTTGGTCTACGTAATGGGCTATCACCCCGGCGCGGCGGTCACTGCGTCGTTGGCCATCGTGGGCGTGAACAGCCTGAGCGGCGTGCTCGTGCACCGCAGGCAAGGCACGCTCAACTGGCAGGTGGCTCTTGTCTTCGGTGGCGTGGGCATGATCACGGCCTACTTCGCCGCGCGGCTGTCGCACTCCTTCCCGCCTCTGGTCTTGATGATGGCCTTCGCGTTGCTCATGCTGGTCGTCGGTGGGATGATGCTGCGTGGCCGTCGCGCCGGCAGCGCGCAGGGCGAGCCGCGTGGCCTAGCGACAACGCTGGCTGCCGGCGCCGGCGTCGGTCTGCTCACCGGCTTTTTGGGCGTGGGCGGTGGCTTCTTGATCGTGCCGGCCTTGGTGATGCTGGTCGGATTGCCGATGCCGGTCGCAGTGGGCACATCGCTCTTGGTGATTGCGATGAACAGCCTCTCGGGTCTGCTGGGTCATCTCAACGGCGCGGCGCTCGACTGGCAACTGATCGCCTTGTTCGCCACTGCGGGCATCGCCGGCGCGTTCGTCGGGTCAAAGCTCACCCGCCTAATTCATCCCGATCGCTTGCGCCAAGCGTTTGGGATCTTCGTCATCCTTCTCGCGATCTATCTGCTCTACGACAACGGGATCAAGCTCCTTCGGTGAGGCATGCAAACATGCGTTGGAGAAGTATCGTAGCCTTGGTGCCCTGTCTGACGTTGATGATAGGTTGTTCTGCTGCGCCGGCGCCCGAAGCGGATGCCGCACATCTATCAGCAGCGGCCGCGCCCCAGGCCGAACCGCGCTTGGCAGCGCTGCCGCCTAACGTGAGCGTCGGCCAGGCCGCGGCTCTCCGCACTGCCGGCGCGTTTATGCTCGATGTGCGTGAGCCCTTCGAGTGGAACGAGTATCACATGCCCGGCGCAACGTTAATCCCACTCGGCCAATTGCCGAGCCGATTGAACGAGGTGCCGACCGACAAACCCATCGTTGTCGTGTGCCGATCGGGCAACCGCAGCCAGATCGGGCGCGACATCCTCTTGCGAGCCGGTTTCGCCGCTGTGACCAGCATGGATGGCGGGATGCGTGCCTGGCGCAGCGCCGGTTTGCCTGTGGTGGTGCAGTAAGCTGTGATTCGAGGTAAAGGAGGTGAAGTATGCCGATCTACGAATTCAGGTGCGTCAAGTGCAAGGCGACGTTCGACAAGCTCGTGCGCGGCGAGATCGGTCCGCAGAACCCAGTGATCTGTCCGAACTGCGGCAGCAAGCGCACACGACGCCTGGTCTCGCGCGTGTCGTCCTATCGGGGCGGTGCGTCCGGCGGCGATTGCGCGCCCTCAGGCTGAGCGCCTGCCTGGGCACGTTCAGCCGTGCGCTGAACAAACCGTTGCTGTGGGACGCAAGACCGCGTCGGCGCAGCGCAGATGCGGGCCGATAATGACTGCACGCTGCCGATGGCTTGCACAGCGCTGCGCCGATGGGCTGTCGTCCTCGCGCTCCCGGCCTGCAGGGACGGCCGGCACAAATCTGCCTGACCGTCTAGAAGTAGCTGCCAATCACCTCCAGCAGCTTCTTGATGTTCTCTGGGTCGCCGCTTTGCACCTTGGTGTCGCTGGCCCGGCCGATCGCATTCAGGGCGTTGACGTCGGCGTCGCGGCCGTAAGCCACCGGAATCACCAGGATCGGCGTGCGGCTGTTGCGCGCCTCGCTCACCTTGCGCACGACCTCGTTTAGGCTGGCCTGCGATGCCGTATCCTGACCGTCGGAGAGCAGCACGATCGCTTGGATGCGCTCCGGGTCGGACGTGGCCTGCAACTTCTCGACCGCAGCGATCACCGCATCATAGAGCGCCGTGTTGCCGCGCGCCTCGATCTGGTTGATCGCAGCGAGGATTTGTTCGCGGTTGGTCTCCAGAGCCCCGAGTGGCACCAGCACCTCGATATCGCTGCTGAAGCGCATCAGCCCGACGTTGTTCTTGCCGGCCTGATCTTCGACAAATATCCGCGCCGCCTCGATCGCTTGGCCGATCTTGTTGTCGTCGCGCATCGAACCGGATGTGTCAATCAGCAGCATCACATCGGCCTGCTTCTTCACCAGCTGCCATGATTGCTGCACCAAGGCGATGACCGCCGGATCGGGCACCGGCAGCAGCGTGCGAGGTTGATTGGGATCCACGCCGTTCTCCGGGCTGATCGGGTAGCCCAACGGCACATCCTTGTTGGCAGGTCGGAAGCCGGCTTCTAGAACTTTCTGCTGCACCTCCTTGCTCAGAAAGTACTGCGTGAAAACCTCTGCGGCGCGGCGCTGCTCGTCCGTCACCCAGGGCGCATTCGGAATGGCGAACGGGTGATCGTGCACGAATGTGCCCTCCTTCGGATACAGCGCTACCAGCTTCTCCGGCGGCGTGATCTGAGTCTTGCCTTGATTGATAAAGATCAGGTCGTTTTCTTCTAGCGCCACGAAGTCGAGGTAGTCCGGCCCTTGGGCGATGTACTCGATAAATTCGGTGGTGCGCGCCGAATAGTGCTTGATCAGGTTCTCGATGCGTCGCACGCCCGCCTGAACGCGCGGGTCGTTGACTTGGTCAGCGGTCAGGCGCGTGATGGCGTCGGTGAGGCGAGCGTTGTAGCGCGCGCTTGCGTAGAACTCGGCTATCAGCGTCGAGAGTGCCGTGGACGAGATGCGCGGGTCGGTATGGCCGTAATACACCGCCTGCCGGCCGCTCAACCCGTAAGCGTTCCAGCCCTGGGGGTTATCGAACACGGCCAACAACTCTTCCCAGCCGATCTCCGGCCCATGCTTCGCCTGCAACGCCTTCAGCCGCGACTCCCAGATGGCTATGACGACCGGCGCGATCGCCGAGGCCGGCGCGCCCTCCACGTCAAACACGCGCCGACCGGTCTGATAGTTCACCAGCGCCAGCCAGTGCCGCACCGAAGGTGACCACAACACCGGGCGCTCGACGTTGGCGTTGTTCGGCGCAATGAAAGCGTTGATGATGCCCTCATGCACCGTGCCGGATGACCCGCTGCGGCCCTCGATCCAGATCGGCCGTTCGCCCGGCTGAAGGGGTTGGCCGGTGAGAGGGTTGCGCCCTCGCGCGTAGATGCGGTTGAAGTCGGTGATGATCGTGCTGACGTTGAGGTTTTTATCGAACTCCGGCGCGTAGATGAATAACACCTCGATCGCGTTATCCGGCTTGCGCACCGTCGGCGATGTGCCTACGATGAATTCGCTAATCGCTCGGCCGACGAGCACGGCGACGACGAAAATGATCGCCGCTCCGACGATCAAGCCGAACAAGATTCGATTGCCTTTCATATCGGTCAAACCTCCCCTGATGGTTGACTGAAGTGTAACCGCAACCTTGCGGATTGCCGCAGGTTTTGCTCATCTCTAAGATGCGCCCCACAGGTTGGCTCTTCCATGGATAATTTGTCTATGGTGAACGAGTCCAGAGTCCTGTGGCGCGAATGGTGCGAGGAGGCGTTTGCTGAAGCGAAGGCGCAAGATAAGCCGGTGCTGCTCGGCATCAGCGCGGTGTGGTGCCACTGGTGCCATGTTATGGATCGCGGCATCCCCGGCGATCCGGTGCACACCGGCGTATACAACAATCCGCAGATCGCCGACTACATCAACACTCACTTCATCCCGATTCGGGTGGATAACGACCAGCGCCCTGACATCAACGCGCGCTACAACATGGGCGGCTGGCCGACGACCTGCTTTCTCACGCCCGATGGCGATGTGATCTACGGCGCGACCTACCTCGCGCCGGCGCAGATGCGCCAATTACTGCCGCGAGTCGTCGAGGTGTGGCGCAACGAACGCGAGGAGATTTTGAGGCAGCTGAAAGGCCACGCCGAGGACACAAAACGCAAGGCGCGAGAGCTGGCATCGGCGAGCCGGCCGTCGCCGGCTTCACTCGTCGCCAACTATCAGTCCGTCCTAAACGACGTAGCCGGCGCAATCATCCGCAACTTCGACCCCAAGCACGGCGGATTGGGCAACGGACAGAAGTTCCCTATGAGCGACGCCTGGGAGTTGCTGCTCGCCATCTATGACAAGACGGGCGAGAAGCGCCTGCTCGACATGGTGGTGCAGACGCTGATCGCCATGGGCACGCGCGGCATGTATGACCTGGTCGCCGGGGGCTGGTTTCGCTATTCCACCACGCCGGATTGGAGCGTGCCGCACTTTGAGAAGATGCTCGAAGACCACGCGCGCCTGATGCCGGTCTACCTCCACACCGTTCAATTGTGCCGCGTGGCCGGCCGCCAGGACGACGCGACGACGCTCACCAACGTGGTTCACGCCTCGCTGAACTATTTGACCTCGACGCTGCTTCATGACGAAGCCGGCCTCACTTACTTCGCCGGCAGCCAAGACGCCGACGAGGAGTATTACCTGCTTTCGCGCGACGAACGCGCTAAGCGGGCGGCTCCCTTCATAGACTGGCGACTCTATGCCGACTGGAACGCGCTCATGATCTCGGCGCTTCTGCAGGCCGCGGTCGTGCTCGACCGGCCGACGTATGGTGACCTGGCGGCTCGTATCTGGCGCACGCTGGTCGAGCGCTGCGTGAACGATGACGGCAGCGTGGTGCATTCGCTCATCTCGAAAGATGGCGCCATGGCGCATGCCGGCCTGCGTGGCCAGCTCGGTGATCAGGCTGCGCTGGCCAAGGCCGGCCTCGAGCTCGCGCAGTTTCATCCTGAGCTGGCTGCCGACGCCCTGGCCGTCGCGCGCCGCGTAATCGGTTTTGCCATGCGCGAACTGCGCGCACCGGAGGGCAATTTCTACGACTTGCCGGCCAACCCGAATGCGCAGGGGATGCTGCGCGTGCGCATCCAGCCCATCTTCGACAATTGCACGCTGGCCGAGGCGCTCCTGGTCATGAGCTATTGGGCCGACGAGCCGGACTGGCGACAGGTAGCTCAGGCGAGCTTGGCGGCCTTCGGCGATGAATACAAGCGCTATCGCGAACACGCGGCGCCCTATGCCCTCGCCGTCATGCGCGCGGCGCAGCCCCCCGACGAAGTCGTCATCGTCGGCCGCGGTGACGCCGTCGCGCCTTTTATCCGTGCGGCGCATGGACGCTATTCGGCCTGGCGCGTCGTGCGCGTCCTCGACCCGGACTACGACGCCGACGCCATCGCGCGGCGAGGCTATCCCGTGAATCGCTTGCCCGTCGCTTTCGTCTGTCGGGGTACGGCGTGCAGCGCGCCGATCTATGCGGCGGAGGATTTGGCCGCGGCATCCGTTTGATCGGGCGCGGTGCACACCCACACGACTACCGCTGCCCGCGCTGTGTGCGCGACGTGCTGCTCGAAGGCATAGCCGGCCGACTCGAATCGCCGTCGGATGCTGTCCGCCGAAGGCATGCTCTGACCGGTGACGCGATAGGCCCATCTGACTAGCCTGGCCAGCGCGTCGCTCCCTTTCAGGTGCGCCGTCGGCACGATCACCAGCTGCCCGCCGGGGCGCAACACGCGGCGCACTTCGTCCAGCGTCTCACGGGCAAAGATGAACTCGGCCGGGAAGGTGCTGACGACACATGCGAACGACCGATCGGCGAATGGTAGGCGGAGCGCCGAGCCGCGCACATGCGCAGGTGGCCGCCCGACATCCCGAATAAACCGTTTGCGCAGCAGCCGCGCCATCTGAATTGAGAGATCGAGCCCAACTGCATCGAAGCCTTGTTGCCGCAGCGCGAGGTGAAGATGACCCGGCCCGTGGGCGATTTCGAGCAGGCGACCTTCGCGCGTCAGGAAAGGGATCGCCGCGCGTCCCCACGCTTTCCACTCGCCGAACGAGGCGGCATCTGCGACGGCGTCGTATGCCCAGGCGAAAGTGGTGTAGAGCTGGTGGAAGGCGAAGCGGATCAAGCGCGACATACCGCTGCTTGCCCGGGCATCGGCAATCGGTAGCTGTGAATCGGCAGGGCCTGGGTGAGCCATCAGTCCGTCAACTGGCAATCATTAGAATACCCCGCAATGGTTTCCCATCATCGCCGCCGGCCACTGGCTGTTATCCTAGCAGCCTATTTTGCAATCGGCGCGTTGTTCGCCCTGCTCACGCCGGCTTGGCAGACCCCCGATGAACCCGCGCACTACAACTACGTGCGGCAGTTAGCCCAAAATGGGACTCCGCCGGTGATCGAGCCGGACGACTGGGTTGCCGGCCTCGTGCCCATCGGCCCTGACGTGAAAGATGTGCCGGTGGAACAGATGACCTATCAGGATCATCAGCCGCCGCTGTTCTACGCGCTGTCCGTTCCCCTGTTTGTGGTGACCGGCGGCCAACTGGCCGCGTTGCGCTTATTTGCGCTGCTCATCGGCGCGTGCGTGGTCGTCTGCACGTACTTCACCGTCGCCGCGATCTTCCCAACACATCCCCATCTGGCCGCCTTCGCAGCGGCCTTGGCTGCGCTGCTGCCGCAGCACCTGGCCATCATGGCCGGCTACAACAACGATGCGCTCTCCGAGGCCCTGCTTGGGCTGGTCTTGCTGCTGAGCGTCCGGCTGGTGATGGGGCGCGATCCCCTCACAGCGCGGCAACTGATTCCCCTCGCCATCGTCGTCGGCCTATGCTTTATCACCAAGGCGCAAGCCTATTTGGCGCTGCCGGTCGCCCTTCTCGGCGTCTTGTTGGCAGGCGGACGCGCCTCCGATGCTGACGCTCCGATGAATGCCTCCGGTATGCCTGCCGTCCTTCGCCGGGTGTTGATCATCCTTGGCCTGAGCGCGCTAATCGGCCTGCCATGGTGGGCGCGCAATATCCATCTCTATGGCGGAAGCGACTTCCTCGGCTTGCAGCGGCACAATCAAGTCGTCGTCGGTCAAATCACCACTGCCGAATGGCTAGATGAATACGGCTTGGGCGGCCTGCTATCGCGTCTCTTCCAAACGACGTTCCAATCGTTTTGGGGACAGTTCGGCTGGATGAGCATTCCGCTCGACCGGCGCATCTACCTGGTGCTGTTGGCCTTGACCTTGCTCTCCGGTGCGCTGTTCCTGGCCTGGTGGGTGCATGCACATGCGGCGCGCCGCCAAGCGAGTAGCCCGGCCCACCCCTCTGCTAACCGGGATCTCGACCCCCTCGATCTATCGCTCACGCCGTTGCGGGCGCGGGCGCTGACGCTGTTAGCCTGTCTGGCGCTCTTCACCCTGCTGGCCTTTGGCTGGTACAACCTGCAGTTCGTGCAACATCAGGGGCGCTACCTGTATCCGGCGCTTATCCCTGCAGCGACGGCGTGCGCGCTTGGCTGGAGCTTTCTCTTTTCGCGCTGCGCGGTAGTTGGCCGATGGTTGTGGCTGTTCTGGCTAATCGGCTTGGCAGCGCTCGACGTCTATATCCTGTTCCGCGTGATCTTGCCGGCCATGAGCGCCTAGCCTGTGAAGGGATGCCTCTCGATCGTTCGAGCTGACCGGTCTAAGGGGGAGCGTCGGCTGTCACTCTTCCCGCATCGTCACATTCCGGCCCTTGCCGGCTTGTCGGCTGGGGCCACTGACGTAGCCCATCTCTTGCAGCTCTTCCATGAGGCGCGCAGCGCGGGGATAGCCGATGCGTAGCTTGCGCTGGAGCAGCGATGTGCTCACGCTGCCGCTGGTGCGAATGATCTCCATGGCGCGCTGCAGCAGGTCGTCCTCATCGTCGTCCTCGCCCCCCCGTCCGCCCTTAGCGCTGCTCATCTGCTGGAAGCGCTCAGCGGCGATCTCGGCGACCAGCGTCTCCCATGGCGTCTCCGGCGCCGGTTTGTGATGCGCAGGAGCTTCTTCCGGCGCTTCATCTGAGCGTTTACCCTCGACGCCTTTCGCCTCGACTTCGATCTGCTTCTTCCACCAACCGATCACCGCCTCAATCTCTCGCTCGCTCACGTAGCACCCCTGAAGGCGGATGGGGCTGCCATGTTCAGGGTTGAGGAAGAGCATATCGCCGCGACCGAGCAATGACTCCGCGCCGGTTTGATCGAGGATCACACGCGAATCGGTGGCAGAAGCGACGGCGAACGAGATGCGTGCAGGGAAGTTGGCTTTGATCAGACCGGTGACTACATCCACGCTGGGACGCTGGGTAGCGACCACGAGGTGAATGCCGGTGGCGCGCGCCATTTGCGCCAGCCGGCAGATTGTTCTCTCCGTCTCGATCGGCGACTGCAGCATCAGGTCGGCCAATTCATCAATCAACACTACGATGCGCGGCAGCGGTTCGCCGCGTCGGCGCTCCATCGCCTGGTTGTATTCCTGAAGGTTGCGCGCGCCGGTTGCAGCAAACGTCTTGTAGCGCGCGTCCATCTCGCGCGTCACCCAGCGCAGCACGGCCGGAATGCGGTCAATGTCGCTCTCCGGCCTGCCGATGACGTGCGGCAGACCGGCGAAGCGCGATAGCTCGACCATCTTGGGGTCAATCATCACCAGCTTCAGGTCTTCTGGCCGATTGTTCATCACCAGACACGTCGTGATCGCGCTGATGCACACGCTCTTACCGCTGCCGGTGGTGCCGGCGATCAGCAGGTGTGGCATGCGGGCGAGGTCGGCAACGATGGCCGCGCCCGACACATCGCGGCCCAACGCGATGGCCAACGGTGACTTCTCGGCCATCTTCCGGAAGGCTTCGCCTTCCATGATCGAACGCAGATCTACTTCGCTGATGGTGTTGTTGGGCACTTCGATGCCGACTAAGCCACGACCGGGGATGGGCGCTTCGATGCGAATGGATGGCGCTGCCAGCGCAAGGGCGATGTCGTTTTGCAGCGCGGCGATCGCCCCGACGCGCACCTTTTGGGCCTGCTTCTGCCACTCGATCACAGCCTGCGCCGCTCTCTTGCTTGTGATGATGTTGCCGGCCAGCCCTAGCTCGGCCATTGCGTCTTCTAGGACCTCCTTCAGGCCGATGGCGTCGCCCACACCGGCCGGGAAGCTGATTTTCAATCGGTCCGTTAGTAAGTCGGATGCCTCGAAGTGATCGAATTGGAAGAGGCGACCCATCAACCGGTCGGCCAGTTCTCGATGCAGGGCGCTAAGCTGGCCGGCTTTGATCTTCAACTTTCGCTCGGTGTCCGCGCTGATCTCGAAGTAGGCCAGTCCGGCGCGCCGTTCACCCTCATAGTAGCTGCTGAGGTCGAGTTCATCCAGCAGGGATTTGAGCAGTGCCTTGAAGCCGGCCTCTCGTGCGTCTACTAGCGCGGCCGGGATCTCGATGACCGCGGCGGTGCGATCTACGCTCGGCTCGATGATGATCGCGTCGTAGAGCGCGCCGGCGACGGCCGCGCGAATCTTCTGCGCGGCCTTTTCGCGGTGCTGCGCCCCTCGATCCACGTAGCCCGGCTCGATACCGAATTGCGTCACGGTTGGGCCGCGCCGAATCTCAACGACCTTGCCTGATAGGCCAAACTGCGCCAGTGTGGTCTCGATAATGTCGGCTTGGCGACGGGCATCGGCGTCACTGCGCCCTGCACCAGCTTGTTTGCTCATCCGCAGCAGAGAGAGCGGCGGGAGTGCCTCGCCACGCGGTGCAGCCGGTTTGGGCTTCGCGGCGGCCTTCGACTTTGCGGCGCCGTCCGCCTGGTACTCGTCGCCCTTCACGATGATCGCTTCGGACTTGATGCGCGGCGGCACCGGCGTCGGCTTAGCGTTAGATTGGCTTTTTACCTGCTGCGCGACGGCGTCCGTCGGCGGTGGCGGCTCGTCGTGCATGGGAAGAGATAGCGAGATGCCTGCCTCGCCGAGCTTGACCGGCTTGGGTTGTCGGCTGGCCGGCGGTGCGTCGGGCGCTTCCGTCGGCTGGCGCCGGGCGCGCTCACCCGTCCGGAGCAGGGGAGCGACGACGACAAACGCGCTGCCCGCGAATAGCGCGAGCCAGATGAGGACGGAGAGCAGGCGCAGGAGCGTGAACTCACCACTATTCTGTACTCCGAGCGCGCGCCATACCAACTCGGCCAGCACCCAGCCGGCCGCGCCGCCTCCGCCGCCGTCCAGAGCGAGCTGGTAGGGATCGGCGTCGAACGCCAGCGAGTGCATCAGCCCCAGAAAAGACGCGCAGGCGATTTCGGCGGCGATGACGCGCACCCAAGCGCGCCGGGTCAGCTTTAGCTTGGCGTTCGATAGAGCCAGCACGCCCCCGCCGATTATGAGGATGCAAGCCGGCAAGGCACCCATGCCCACCGCGCGCCGCAGAAATTCTGCCCAGCGCACGACTAGGCCGCCGGTGTTCAAGCCGAGCAGTGTGAACAATGTCGTTCCGCCGACTAGGACGAGCGCCGCGCCGGCAGCGACGCGCCAGACGTGGATCTGGGCGAGCAGACGGGCGAATACCACGTCCAGCGCCAGCGGAATCGTAAGGCTGCGTTTCGTCATGGTGGGCATCGCCGGGCAAGCCGTGCCCGAGAGCGACAAGAGGATTATATTGTCTCGCCGCTGCGACTACTTGCCGTTCTCGCCCTCAGCATGACGACCGGTGGACACGCCGCGCAGGCTAAGTGCCAGCCGCCGCTGCTGGCTATCCACCGCGATCACCCGGGCAACCACTCGATCCCCCTCGCTGACGATGTTGCGCGGATGCATAAAGCTGCCCTCGGCCAGCTCGCTGATGTGCACCAATCCTTCCAGGTCGTTCTCCACTTTGACGAAGGCGCCGAACTGCACCACATTAGTCACCGTGCCGTGCACGATCTGGCCGACGTGGTAGCGTTGCTCGATCGTCTCCCACGGGTTAGCCTTGGCGCGCTTCAAACTGAGCGCGATGCGCCCTTCCTCTGGCGACACGCTCATCACGTATACGTCTACTTCCTGGCCGATCCGCAGCAGGTCGCGCGGGTGGTTGACCCGACTCCATGAGAGTTCACTGACGTGCACTAGACCCTCGTAGCCGCCTAGATCTACGAACGCGCCGAACGCCGTGAGATTCGTCACCTTGCCCCGACGCGTTTCACCCGGGCGGATCTCATACAAGATGGAGGGAATCTCGACCGGCTCGGGCGAATTTTCCGCCGATGGAGCACGTTCGGAGAAAACCACGCGGCCGGATTCCGGGGCGAGTTCGATGACCCGCACGGTTAAGCGCCGACCGACGTGTCCGGCCAGCGCCGCGCGACGCGAGGGTTCATCCATGTCCGCCGACAGCGCCTCCAGATGGGACGCAGGCACGAACCCGCGCAGGCCGTGGTAATGGACGACGAGGCCGCCGCGGTTGTAGCCGGTCACCTCGACTTCCAACGGGGTGTGTTGTGCTTTGGCAGCTTGCAACATAGTCCAGAGCTGGGTGTTTTCGGCAGCGCTGCCGGCATGAGGGACAGACGGGCGCTGATTTTCTTGGGGTGAAGTGGAATGCGCCGACGCTTGCGGCGTGGAGTGCTGCGACGGTGGTCGCGTCGGCGGGATGGGCAGTTTCTCTACTTCTTCCAGCAATGCGCGCCAGTACCCTTCGTCGAGTTCTAGATCCTCTGGACGGTATGGCATAGCTCTTTCAGCAAGGTGATTATAATCACCCAGCTTATTTTAAGGAAAATGCAGCCGAAGGCGGTTCGCGCACGATGCGCAGAGCGGCCAAATCCGGCTGCTGAGAGGAAACACAGAGCAATGGCCAAAAAGTCGAACAAGCTCCGCGAACTGCGCGCCGCGGCCAACCGAAAGGTGCGGGTAGCAATCATCGGCGTGGGCAATTGCGCTAGTTCGCTGGTGCAGGGCGTGTACTACTATCGCAACGCCAAGCCCGACGACCAAGTGCCTGGCTTGATGCACGTTCAACTCGGCGACTACCATGTGGGCGACATTGAATTTACAGCCGCCTTCGACATAGACGTGAACAAGGTCGGCAAGGATCTCAGCGAAGCCATCTTCACTCCGCCCAACAACACCTATAAATTCTGCGACGTGCCTCACACCGGATGCTGCGTGCATCGCGGCATGACCCACGACGGATTGGGCAAATATCTGTCGCGAGTGATCAAGAAGGCGCCCGGCGAGACCAGCGACGTGGTCAAAATCTTGAAGGACACGCGAACCGATGTCGTGGTCAACTACCTGCCGGTCGGCAGCGAAGAGGCGACCAAGTGGTATGTAGAGCAGGTGCTCCAGGCCGGCTGCGCTTTTGTGAATTGCATCCCCGTCTTCATCGCGCGTGAGCCTTACTGGCAGCGTCGCTTCCGCGAGCGCAACCTGCCCATCATCGGCGACGACATCAAGAGCCAAGTCGGCGCGACGATCACCCACCGCATGTTGGCGAGATTGTTCGTCGAGCGCGGCGTCCGCATTGATCGAACCTACCAGCTCAACTTCGGCGGCAACACCGACTTCATGAACATGCTCGAGCGCGAACGCCTAGAGAGCAAGAAGATCAGCAAGACTAACGCGGTCACGTCGCAGATCCCATATGCGATTCCCGAAGAGAACATCCACGTCGGCCCGAGCGATTACGTGCCATGGCTGACCGACCGAAAGTGGGCTTACATCCGCTTGGAAGGCACGACCTTCGGCGATGTGCCGCTGAGCGTCGAGCTTAAGCTCGAAGTGTGGGACAGCCCGAACAGCGCCGGCGTAGTCATTGACGCCGTGCGCTGCGCCAAGATCGCGCTCGACCGCGGCATCAGCGGCGCGTTGCTCGGTCCGTCGGCCTACTTTATGAAGTCGCCGCCGGAGCAGTATACCGATGACGAGGCGCGCGACAAAGTCGAGGCGTTTATCCGAGGCGAATAGCCTGCGAGGTGCGGCGCTTCGGAAGTAGGCGCCGAACGGCCTATTCCTGACTATGGAAGCCTGGGCGCGCAAGCGCCTAAGCCCATTGCTCGAGCCGCTGGCGGACGCCCTGGCGCGCAGCGGTGTTTCACCCAACGCGCTCACGGTCATCGGCTTCCTTCTCAACGTCGTTGCCGGCACACTTATCGCCCTCGGCCAGCCGTTCTGGGGTGGGGTCGTCATGGTCACTATCGGCATGCCGTTCGACGCCGTGGACGGCGCCGTGGCGCGCAAGTTGGGTAAGCCGACCAAGTTCGGCGCCTTCTTAGATTCGACGCTCGACCGTTTGGCCGAGGGCGCGCTGTTGTCCGGATTGGGCTATGCCTTCGCCGCACGCGGCGACGCGCTTTCCGTCGTCGTTACGTTCGTCGCGCTGATCGGCTCATTCATGGTGAGCTACACGCGCGCCCGCGCCGAGGG
>JANWVF010000151.1 GCA_025056965.1 Thermoflexales bacterium
TGGTGCCGCGGCAGCTCAAGGAGAACGGCCTGCGCCCCGGCGAGGTGACCTTTAGCGACGAGGCCATCCTAAAGTTGATGCGCGACTACACGCGCGAAGCCGGTGTGCGCAACCTGGAGCGCGAGATCGGCAACATCTGCCGCAAGCTCGTCGCGCGCGCGCAAGAGGGCAAAGCGACCCTGCCCTTCCACGTCACGCCTGAGAACCTGACCGAGCTGCGCGGCAAGCCCAAGTTCTACAACGAGGTGATCGAGCGCACCGAGATCCCCGGCGTCGCCACCGGCCTTAGCTGGACGCCGGTCGGCGGTGAAATCATCTTCATTGAGGCTACGCGCATGCCTGGATCGAAGGGCTTCCAACTCACCGGCCAGCTCGGCGACGTGATGAAGGAGAGCGCGCAGGCCGCCCTATCCTATGTGCGCAGCCACGCTGCCGATTTGAAGATAGACGCGAAGCTCTTCGAGAAAAGCGACATTCACGTCCACGTGCCGGCCGGCGCACAGCCGAAGGACGGCCCTTCCGCAGGCGTCACCATCGCCACGGCGCTAGCGTCGCTGCTGACCGGGCGCAAAGTGCGCCACGACGTAGCCATGACGGGCGAGATCACGCTGCGCGGCTCGGTATTGCCGGTGGGCGGCATCAAAGAGAAAGTGCTCGCCGCGCACCGCGCCGGCTTGAAGACGATCATCCTGCCCAAGCGCAACGAGCCGGATTTGGAGGATCTGCCCTCAGAGGTGCGCGACTCGCTGACGTTCGTGTTGGTGGATCGAGTGGAGCAGGCGCTAGAAGCCGCGCTGATGCCCGCTAAACGCGCGCGCGAAGGGCGCAACGGCCAAGCAGGGGCTAAAGCGTCGCGCGCCGCACGCCGGAAAACGAAAGCGTGAGAAGAGGATATTCCCCCTTCTCCGCGACTGGGGCGGCTGGATTCGAACCAACGAATGGCGGATCCAAAGTCCGCTGCCTTACCACTTGGCGACGCCCCAATTCCCAAACGGCATTCTACCATTAGGCCAGGGGAGTTCAGGGCTTACGCATCATCATGTGCGGCGCAGGTCTGGGCGCATGACCGGAAGTCGTCATGACTGCATCAGGCGGCTACATCACGACCCTCGGCGCGCGTGACAGGCGAGGCGGGGTAGCGAAGGGCGGGGTAGGTGAAGGCGGTGCCTTCACCTACCCCGCCATCGGCGCAACAAACAGATCCGAGACGCGATCCTTTCAGGTGTGCTGATATAATTACGGACAACGACGAAGACTGAGAGGAGTAGGCGGTATCGCGCCGACAGGGAGCGCGGGTCGCAGACTGAGAGCCTGCGCCGGAGAGCAGCCGCCGAAGGTCGCTCACGAGTTGATTCGGCGAACCGCGCCGCGTAGTAGCCGAATTCGGGTGCGCCCGTTACAGCGCCAGAGCGTGTCTGCGCCGTTGCGCAGGCAAACGTCGGTGGTACCGCGGGAAGCGCCCTTCTCGTCCGATGAGGATGACGAAGGGCGTTCGTCTTTATGACGACCGACGACGCGCAATCTTGACTGAGCCAGAGCGAGGACGACCGATGACCGAGCTATCTAAGACTTACGACCCGAAAGCAGTGGAAAGGCGCATCTACGAGTGGTGGGAGAAGAGCGGCTATTTCAAGCCGGAGAACCAGCGCTACCTTGACCCCAACGAGCCGCAGTTCGTCATCACGATACCGCCGCCCAACGTCACCGGCACGCTGCACATGGGACATGCCCTCACCAGCGCGATCGAGGATTTGATGACGCGCTATCACCGCATGAAAGGCGCGCGCACGCTGTGGGTGCCCGGCACGGATCACGCCGGCATCGCCACGCAGGCCGTGGTGGAGAAGAAGCTGGAGCAGGCGGGCCGCCGTCGGCGCGACATGACCCGCGATGAGTTCCTCGCCGAAGTGTGGGCTTGGAAGGAGCATTCGCAGCGCACCATCAACAGCCAGCAGCGGGCGATGGGCATCAGCGTAGACTGGGATCGCGAAGCGTTCACGCTCGACGAGGCGCGCAGCCTGGCCGTGCGCACCGCCTTCAAGCACCTCTATGACAAGGGGTTGATCTACCGCGATACGCGCATGGTGAACTGGGATCCGGTGCAGCTCACCGGCTTAAGCGACCTGGAAGTGGAAACCGAGGAGGAGGGCGAGCCGGGATTTCTCTACTACGTGCGCTATCCGCTACAGACCAACCGCTGGGAAGGTCCGCAGCATCCCTGGGGCAGCGGACGTTGGGCCGAGGGGGCAACCGAATGGATCACCGTGGCCACCACGCGGCCGGAGACCATCCTCGGCGATACCGCGGTGATGGTGAACCCGGAGGATGACCGCTACACGCACCGCGTGGCCTGCCGCGCCATCCTGCCGGCCATCGGCCGCGAGATTCCCATCATTAGCGATCAAGCCGTGGATATGACTTTCGGCACCGGTGCGGTGAAGGTGACGCCGGCGCATGACTTCGTGGACTACGAAGTGGGCAAGCGCCATCATCTGCCGTTCGTCGAGGTGATGGACGAGATGGCGCGGATGAACGCAAACGCCGGGCCGTATGCCGGCCTGGATCGCTTTGAGTGCCGCAAGCGACTGGTGGCCGACTTGGAGAAAGAGGGCCTGCTGGTCAAGACCGAGCCGTACATGGTCAAGCTCGGCCGCGGCCAGCGCAGCGGCGCCGTCGTCGAGCCGCGCATCAGCTTGCAGTGGTGGTGCGACATGAAGGCAATGGCACAAATGGCCGCCGACGCCGTGCGCAGCGGCCGCATCAAGATCGTGCCGGAGCGCTTCGAGAAGACCTGGTTCCAGTGGCTGGACAACATCCGCGACTGGTGCATCAGCCGGCAGCTCTGGTGGGGACACCAGATCCCGGTGTGGTACGTGGAGAACGCCGAGGCACTGCGGCAGGCGCAAGGCGGAGCGCTGCGCGCCGATCTGCCGACGCAGTACTGCGCGCTGACCGAGGCCGATGCGTATCGCGCCGCGATCGCCGACTGGGGGCCGGACGTGAGGTTGCGACAGGACGAGGACGTGCTCGATACGTGGTTTTCGTCCGGCCTGTGGCCGTTCAGCACGCTCGGTTGGCCGAATGACACCGAGGACATGCGGCGCTACTACCCCACCACCATGTTGGAGACGGGCTACGACATCCTGTTCTTCTGGGTCGCGCGCATGGTGATGCTGGGGCTGGAGCTGACCGGCGACGTGCCGTTCACCACGGTGTATCTGCACGGCCTGATCCGCACGGCGGACGGCAAGAAGATGAGCAAGAGCCGCCCGGACAAGATCATTGATCCGCTGGAGCTGATAGACACCTATGGCGCCGACGCACTGCGCTTCTTCTTGGTCACGGCCGGCGCGCCGGGCAACGACATCAAGATGGACGCGCGCAAAGTAGACGGCAAATGGCGCAGCGACCGCATCGAGGGCGCGCGCAACTTCGCCAACAAGCTGTGGAACGCCGCGCGCTTCGTGCTGGGCAAGCTGGAAAGCGAGGCGCACGAACCGGGCGACGGCATGCGCGATCCCCGCTCTTTGCCCGACCGCTGGATCACCGCGCGTTTGAACAAGACGATCCGCGACGTGCGGCGACTGATGGACGATTACGAATACGGCGAGGCCGGTCGGCTGATCTATGACTTCATCTGGAGCGACTTCTGTGATTGGTACTTGGAATTCTCCAAGATCAAGCCGAATCCGGCGGTGCTGGTCGGGACGCTCGACGCGGCGCTGCGCCTGTTGCATCCCTTCATGCCCTTCGTCACCGAGGAGCTGTGGCAGAAGCTAAAGGAACAAGCGGCACATCGGTATCCGCTGGCCAGCTTCGACTACCCTGCATTGATGCTGGCGCCTTATCCGCGACCGGATGAGGCCGCTACCTCGGACGACGCCGACATGGCTGGCATGGCGCTGGTGCAGAGCGCCATCCATGCGATTCGCAACGCACGCGCCGAATACAACGTGGAACAGCAGCGGCGCATCCCGGCGCTCATCGCCGCGGGCGCGCACGTCGCCTACTTCGAGGAGATGCGCCAGAGCATCCAAATGCTGGCGCGCGTGAACGACGAGCTGGTAATCGCCGAGCAGGTCAGCGCACCGGATCAGGCGGTGACGCTGGCCCTGGGCAGCGCAACGGTGTATCTGCCGCTGGCCGGTTTGATGGACTTAGAAGCGGAGCGGCGGCGACTGAGCGACGAGCTGGCCGAGCTAGAGGCACAAATCGCCAAGAGTGAGGGCCTGCTGGCCAGCGACTTCAGCCGACGCGCGCCGCCAGCCGTAGTGGAAAGGGAACGCGCCAAGCTGGCCGATCTGCAGGCACGCCGCGATCAGGTGCGCGGGCGATTGGCGCAGTGGTCTTAAACCATGCGACCGCGCCCGATGCATCTATGGTTCCGGTCTATTTGCCTCTTCTGTGAGGTCGGATGATCCGTCGCAACAGGTGATGATGGGGATAAAGACGAGGTACGAGCGGAACTTGATAGCGTCCGCAGCCACCCATCTCTGTGAGGCAGGCGGCTCACCGGTATTCGCAGAAAGCGTCACTAAAGCCTGCCGTGGCTGCAGCCAGTAAGTTCCCAGCGGAACCCAAACATCTGAGTGCTCTTGTTGATTTACGGTTCTCTGCACCCAGCCGTTCGCCGTGAGAATTCGATACGTCGCCTGACGGGCAGTAGCGAGCCGGGAGGGGATGAAGGCGTAGACCTTGTAGGCGCCGCCGAGAGTTGTCGTCGCCAGCCACGTGGCAGTGACCTTGTTGGTAGTAGTGATAGTGTGGTAGTGCATGTGACTACCATGGCCTCGGTCGCTGATGCGCCATTCCATAGCAGCGGAGAAGCCCTGCCCACCATCTTCCACGATAGTATCCGCGCACGAGACTGAGTCCTCGTCGTAGCTGCGCCATAGGCAGGAGGCCATGTGACGCGGCCCACCGGGTTTAGCGAGCAACGGGTCTGGGTACGAACCGCGCCAGCCAAAAGGGTCGGTGGCGTTCAGCTCATAGATTCTCTTTCTCGTTTCGTCCCAGCAAGGACCGAGGTAAACCCCGAAGTGCAAATGTGGACCGGATGACCGACCGGTGTTCCCGCTCAGGCCAATCACTTGGCCGGCGCTCACGAACGAACCTACTTGCACCGTGTGTGTCAGGAGATGGGCGTATAGCGTCCGATAGTTATTGCTGTGCCGAAGAACAACAATCACGCCATACGGTCCATCCGCGCCGTCGGGATTTCTTGTGCGATAGGCTACTTCCACCACTCCATCCGCGGCTGCAAGAATTCTCGTTCCGACGGGCATTGACCAGTCCACTCCGGAGTGACCCTGGTAATAGTGGGGCGATCCGTTGGGAACACTCTCTCCTGTATAGGCAGTGATCTCTCCGTCCAAGGCATAGTTGGGGTAGCGGT
Organism: Thermoflexales bacterium; assembly: GCA_025056965.1. Lineage (GTDB taxonomy): Bacteria > Chloroflexota > Anaerolineae > J036 > Brachytrichaceae > JAAFGM01. Next base: position 5,396 of record JANWVF010000151.1, read on the forward strand.
GGTCGAAGAGCGCAGTCAAGCGGTAAGTGCCGTTGAAAGGCGGCCGCAAACTGAACCCTGCCTGCGCGGGCCGTGACCCTCGCCGGTCGGCTGCGAGGCTTGGGTGAGCGCAGGTCACGGAGAGGAGCACAGCGGCAACGACGCTCAAGAGGGAAGCTTGCCTCAACCGGTTCATCGCACTAGCCAAATAAAGGGTGCCTCCGGCGTGGTCGGACCGGCTACTGGATGCTGCCGCGCTCCGTCTAGGCTGCTCACCCAGATCTCGGCGTAGTCGTCGTGGAAGGTATCGTTTGCCTTGTCCCCGTATGTCACCCCAAACGCGACCATGCCGCCATCTGGGGACCACTGCAAGTTCGTTAGGCGGCGACCGGCGAAGCGGGTTAGCCGGCGCACTTCGCCGGTGTCCGATGCGATGAGGTAGACATTCGCAGAATCCCTTTCGTCTGAGCTTGTCTCGGCGACGATGGCGGCAAGGTAGCGACCGTCCGGCGACCATGCAGCAAGCTCGGTGCAGCGCCGGTCGCCTTCAAGCGCACTCAGCAGCCGCGAGCTGCCATCCGAAGTGTTAACCAACCACAGCTCGTCACGCTGTTCCCCGCCTGAGAGATCGGCAGCGCGGTAGACCCTCGCCACGAGGGCGAGTGTGCGGCCGTCGGGTGACCATCGCAGCGGATCGTAGGCGGTGACCGTTGCGTTTTGCAGCCGGAGCAGAGCGGTAGTCGTTCCGCTCTGATGCAGGACAACGGCGACTTCCTGAATCGGCTGCGTCGGGCTCGCAGCACGCTCTAGGAGGTAGGCAAGCCTGCGCGCGTCTGGCGAGTAGGTATATGCGAAGAACGATGCGTCAGGGCTAGCTAGGCTCTCCTCCCCCACACCGACATCGAAGTCTTTCTCGTCGGAGAGGAGATCGTAGAGCAGCCAACTTCTGCTTACTATTCCCGTCTCGTTGATGCTTACCTCCTCAGCCAGCGCCTGACGGCCGTTTGGGTGCAGCGCATAGAAGCGCAGCTCGTCCGTCTCGTAGATTCGCTTTGCGGCTTTGGTCTCCAGGTCAATGACTGCTAAGTCGGTGTATGGGCCGCGCCCGATCTTTGCGATCAACCGCCGCTGCTGCGGGAAGGAATAGAGCGTCACGGGTGGTGGGCCGGGATAGCGTGCGTCCAGCCCGAGATCAATCATCTCCTCGCTTATCCCCCATCGCTGTCCGCGAGCATCCAGCACCACCGGGCGCAGCATCGGCTGTTCCAGCGGATGAGGATAGAGGAGGAACCGCATGCGCTGCGTCTGCTTGGGCAGCGTGCCTGCTACAGGTGGAAAGGCCGGCGTTGGGAACGGTAAGACGGTGGTGGGATCGTATGGATCAGCCATCAGCACCTCAGGAGGCGTGGGGGTCTCGGCAGGGGGCGCGGCGGTGTGCGTTGGCGGGGGCAATGACGGAGAGGGGAAGGTAGACACGAGCGTCGGCGCTGCCTGCGGATTTGCAGGTATCTGCCAGCGGAGGCTTGCGACGACGGCTACGAAGGCCAGCGCCAGCAGCACTGTTGCCGCAAGGGCAGCGAGGCTGGGTTTCTTTCCTTCCATCGCGTGGTTGCTTCCAAGGGGTGAGTATACTGACCAGTGATGCTCTAGCGCGAGCCGAGGGTTAACCCATGCGTCATCAGCGATCTCGTCCCACCACCCTCGCAGTGCCGCGGCGATTGGCGGCGCTGCTGACCGCCTGGGCTACGGCGACAGGGCTGTTCGTCGCGCCCGCCTTCGGCCAAGCGCCGCCCGCCCCCTCGGCGATCATCGTGGACGAGACTGCCCCCGGCTTTCAGAAGTTCGGTCCGCCGCAGTGGTGGTACACCGTCACCGGCACGAGCTTCAACTTCTACGGCGGCTCGATGATCTATACGTTCAACACGCAGTCCAGCGTGACGAACTACGCGCGCTGGCTGCTGCCGATCACCGCGACGCTGCCGATGACGTATGAAGTGTTCGCCTTCATCCCGCGTTACCACAGCAACACAAACAACGCGCGCTACCAAATCGTCGCGGGAGGCGTGACGAAGACCGTGCCGATTAGCCAGAGCCGCTACTACGCCGAATGGGTCAGCCTGGGGAAGCACGGGTTCAGCGTCGGCGGCCCGAACTTCGTGCAGCTGACCGACGCGACCGGCGAGCCGTCCAACAGCCGACGCATCGCGTTCGACGCGGTGGCTTTCGTGCCCCAGCTGACCGCCGGGCCGCCGCCCACCCTGCCGATCGGCGCCTACCTGCCGCTTGCCCTGGCCAACCACTCGCCGCCGATCCAGGCCACCACGTCGCGTTACATCTCGACCATGGATCCGGCACGGCACTACGCGATGGGCTGCGCTTCCGGCAGCGCGAATGAGCGAGGGGTGATCGTCCTAGCCTTCGGCCAACCATGGGTGCAGGGCGGCCAATACGGGGTGATCTACTATCTGCGGCCGGGCTACCCGTTCGCGTCAACGGCCAGCATCGCCGAGGCGGCCAAAGCCTTCCTGCGCGGCTACTGGGAATGCGCGCCGCAGGACGCCCGAGTGGGCGTGGCCATCGGCACGAACAACTATCGCGGCGCCACGCTGCAACCCGACACCAGCTTCGCCCACGGCCAGGCATGGGGACAGATGATCGGCCAACTGCATAGCTGGCTGCAAAGCACCGCGCCGCCCGGCGTGCCCGACCGCGTCGCCGTGTTCGGCGGCAATGACATCGAGATGAGCTGGAACACGCCTGCGCTCACCAAGGCCTGGGTTGACGGCTATGCCTCGGCCACGGCGCGCCCGTTCATCAACTTCGGCACGTGCGACGGCTGCCCGACCAGCGGTAATCCGACGCAGCAACCGAACAACGGCTGGACGGTGGACGACGTTTGGCAGGTCAATCGCCCGCCATATGCCATCCCGTTCCCGGAGATTTACTTACGCAGCGGCGTGAACGCCGACCAGTGGTATCGCATGAGCTTATATGCGGCGTTGAACAAAGGAGCCAAGCTGGAGTTCGGCGGCTTGCTGACGCAGTGGCAGGCTTGTCAGGATCGCGGCTCGTGCGGCGGCCTAACCGACAACACCCCGCAGCAGGGCTGGCAGCAACTTCAAGACGCACTGAACGCCGACCCACGCACGGCGATGCCGTTGCCGCCGCCGAGCGACATCACCTGGCGCAACGAAACCACCTCCACGATGAACGCACAAGGGGCAGGACAAGACGCGCCTCGCCCTCCACGGGCGATCGGCGCGTCAGGGCGCATCATCGAGGACATCGCGCCGCCCCTGGACGGCATGACCTTTCTGCCGAGCAACGCCTGGGAGACCGACGGCCTCATCATCTTCGCCGGCTTGGTGCGCGACCCGGCCACCGGCGGCGACGACGCGAACGCGCGCGGCGGCGTCGCAGTGTTCGGGGTGAACCCTGTGGGCGAGTACGTCTTCCCGGCGCACCTGATTCCCGCTCCCGTTCCTGCAGGAACCCTGCGCATTGTGAGCGCGGAAGGCAGGCTGCTGAGCTTGAGCGATGGCGCTCGGCAGCTACGGTTCGACGCCGCCGAGCGCGCCTGGGTTGAGTAATGCGGCGCGCTTGGCCGGGGTATGCCATCGTGTATCGTAGTAGCGCGCGAGCGATGAAGCCGGCTAAGCCCCGCAAGTCCGACCTGCCGACGAAGACGTGCCCGATCTGCGGCCGTCCGTTCGTTTGGCGCAAGAAATGGGCGCGCGACTGGGAGCAGGTGATCTACTGTAGCGAGCGCTGCCAGCGCGAAGCGCGCCGCCGACGGCGACGGCCTGCAGCTTAGCGCAGCGCCGCGCCGGTGAGCGTTCGTCCCTTCCAGCGCGCGCGGCCGGTGTAGCGCCAGCGAATCGAATTGAACAGGATGCCGATGCCCACGACGATCTGCGCAGGGTAGAGCAGCGCCATCCAGATCGGCTGGCCAATGCGCCGGTTGACCAACGCGAAGTTAGCGGCGGTCAGCCCTACGGCGAGCGCCGCCGGCCAATCTACTCCGCCGGCCAACGCGCCAGCGATCAGCTGCGCCAGCGGCATCAGGAAGAGCGCGACGCACACGGCGACGAAGATCGCGCTCATTAGCAGCGATCCGTTCAAGATGGCGAAGGCGTTCTTCGAGAATCCCGCCAGCATCTCGCGAAAGCCGCGATACATGCGGCAGCTCACCCAGTCGCCGTCGCCCAGCGCGATGCGATAGCCGTGCTGCTTGAGCAGCTTCCCCATGGCCACGTCGTCCAAAATGCGGTCGCGGATGGCGTCGTGGCCGCCGCTGGCGAAGTAGGCATCGCGGCGCACTAGCAAGTACTGGCCAATGGCTGCGGCGTTCAGGGGGCGCGGCTCGCGCTCCAAGTAGATGCGCCAGGGCGAGACGAAGTTGTAGATCAGCGCGAAGCCGGCCGGCGTGAACAAGCGCTCGCCCCAGCGCCGCATCACCTGCCGCGGAATGACGGAGAACAGCGCCACGCCCAAGCCCAGCGCACGCGAGACGCCGGCGCGGATCGAATCCGCGCGGTGTGTGGTGTCGGCATCCACGAACAGCAACCACTCGCCACGCGCCTGTTCGGCCAGCAGTTGGCAGGCGCGGCTCTTGCCGTTTACGCCCGGCGGCAAAGGTTGACGGTGATGGATGACGCGCAGCCGCTCGTCGTGCTGCGCCAGCCGATCGAGGATCGCGCCGGTCGCGTCGGTCGAGTCGTCGTCGAGGGCGATCACTTCATAGCGCGGGTAGTCCTGCGCCAAAAGCGATCGAAGGCAGGCCTCGATGTTGCGCGCCTCATTGCGCGCCGGCACAAGCACCGAGACCGGCGGGGCATCTGCGCCGACGCGCTTCGCCCGCCGTGCTGCCCAGGGAGAGAAAGCGAGGTTGACCAGCAAGCTGATGAGGCCGACGGCGAGCGCGCCGACGACCAGCCACGCCCCCAGCTCTGCGAGATGCATGGTGAATATCCTGTTGATGAGCGACGAGTTTTTGCGCCTCTGATGTTGACATAGCAGGCTGAGCTGGGGATAAATGCCGACGGTCGTCTCGCTACAATCCCCCCGGCATGGCGGAAGCGCTGATCGTCCCTCCCCATAGCATCGAAACCGAGGAAGCGGTGCTCGGCTCGTTGCTGATTGACCCTGAGGCCATCGTGCGCGTAGCCAGCTTTCTAACGCCGGAGCACTTCTACTTGGTGAAGCACCAGTGGATCTACGAGGCGATGCTGCGCCTGCACGAGCGACGCGAGCCGATAGATCTGCTCACGGTGTCGTCGGAGCTGGCGCACAACAAGCGGCTCGACGAGGTGGGGGGTGAGCCGTACATCGCGCAGCTGACCGACGCCGTGCCGACGGCGCTGAACGTGGAGACCTACGCGCGCGCGGTGGAGGCGCTGGCCGTGCGCCGGCGCATGATCAACGCGGCCGGCGAGATCGCACGCCTGGCCTACGACCAGTCGTTGCCCATCCAGCAGGTGATTGAGAAGAGCGAGGCGACCTTGTTCGGCGTCACCGAAGGCCGCGGCGAAGGGCACATGGTGCCGATCCGCAAGGCGGTCAGCGACTTCTTCGAGCGGCTGGAGTACTTGCACGAACACCGCGACGAGCCGCTAGGCATCCCCACCGGCTACCATGACCTCGACCGACTGACCGGCGGCCTGCAGAAAGGCGACTTGATCATCGTCGCCGCCCGGCCGGGCGTGGGCAAAACTTCGCTCATGCTCAACATCGGCTACCACGCCGCGCTCAAATATCGTCAGCGCGTCGCCATCTTTAGCTTGGAGATGAGCAACGAGCAACTGGTGCAGCGCTTCATCGCCGCCGAGACCGGCATAGACTCGCAGCGCCTGCGCATCGCCGACCTGAAGGACGAGGAATGGGGCGCGCTCACGCGCGTTTCGATGCAGATGGCCGACCAGATGATCTTCCTAGACGATACGCCGTCGCTCAGCCCGCTCGACCTGCGGGTGAAGGCGCGACGGATTTACCAAGAATACGGCCTTGACCTGATCATCGTGGACTACCTGCAATTGATGTCCGGCGAGACCGGCGCGCGCAGCGACAACCGCGTGCAGGAGATCTCCTACATCTCGCGCTCGTTGAAGGCGATCGCGCGCGAGTTGAAGGTGCCACTGATCGCTGGCAGCCAACTTTCGCGGTTGGTCGAGCAACGCAGCGACAAGCGGCCGATGCTGAGCGATCTGCGCGAAAGCGGCAGCATCGAGCAAGATGCCGACATCGTGCTGTTCATTTATCGCGACGAGTTGTATAACCCGGATACAGAGTTCAAAAACATCGCCGAGATTCACGTGGCCAAGAATCGCAACGGCCCAACCGGCAAGGTGATGTTATTCTTCGATCGGCGGCTCACCTCGTTTAAGAACCTGGCGAAGGAGCGCATTGAGTTGTGATCTGTTTGGCCGGCCGATCCTTCGATCGGCGTCTTCAGACATGTTGGATGACTTCATCGCGAACACACTCGCGCAGGTGGACGACCTGGCCGAGCTGAAGGTCAGTCTGGTGGCGCTACGCCTGTTGGAAGGCAAGCTTTCGCCGGTGCCCTTCGTCACCGAAAGCGAGCTGATGGCGCATCCGGCCATCCGCGACGGTTTGAGCTTCCCGTCCATCACGCTGCGGCCGGCGCTGCAGCGCGCAGTGGCGCGCGGGACGCTGCTGTGCGCGAGCATCGGCGAGGGCGAACCGCGCTACTTCGCCAACGATGCGATCGGACGCCGCGCCGTCGAGGCGATCCAAATGGCCACTGCGCAACCGGAGCGCCCGACGTCGCGCAGCGTTGAACTGCTCACCCGCGCCGCATGCGAAATTGAGTGGCTGGAAGGGATCGAGGCCTACGCGCCCGCGCCGGAAGACCTGCCCCTGCTCGAGGAATACCTGGCGCGCGGCTATACTGAAGAAGAGATCATCGCCGCCGTGCGCGCCGCGCTGCGCGCGCCGCGCCCCAAGCACGCGCCGCCGCGGACGCTGCGTCAGGCGTTAGCTGCGCTGGACGCCCGGCCGCCCGCTGCGCCCTCGGAGTATTACCGCGTAATCATCGCTAAAGCTGCGCCGCCGCCGGAGGAGATCGTGAACCTGCGCGAGCGCCTGGGGCGCGAGCCGACCGGCCGCGAATACGACCTGACGCGCATGGCGACCGCGATGTTCGGCCTGCGCGCCGTGCTGGACGGGCTGAAGCGGGTCACGCGCGATGACGGCGTGGACGTCGAGGCGCTCATTCCGCTGCTGGCCGAACGCGAAGAGGCATGGCTGGCGATGCAACGCGCCGGCATGGGCAATGAAGCGCACCTGCGCGAGCTGGTCGCGCTCTACGAGTCGGCCTTTGGGCTGCCGCCCACGCCGACCGTGGCCGATGAGATGCGGTTACTGTGGGACGAGGTGAGCGACCTTGGGCTGTGGCGCAGCGTCTTTGCCTACGCGGCCGGCCAGAACAAGCGCAGTTGGTCCTACGTGAAGAAGCTGCTGCGCAACCCGTCGCCGGAGGTGTTCGCGCCGCCGCCGGTCAACGAGATTGCGCAGCTCGCCTTCGACGAATACAAGCGGCGCGTCAACCGCACGCTGGATGCGCGCATCGCCGCCGATATTAATGCGCTGGCGACCCAGATCGGCGACACGGCGCGCTGGACAGCCGCCTTTGACAAGGCGGCCGAGGCCAACGCACTGCGCTGGGATTACATTCGCAAGGTGCTGACGAATTCGGTTCAAACCAAACGGGGAGGAACGGACAGAAATGGCAGACGAGGAGAAACCACGCAACGCAAGGGACGCAGCTACCTTCGGCCGCAAGTCGAATACACCGAGGCCGAGCGTGAAGCGGCTCGCGAGCGTGCTCGACAGCGCATTGCCGGCCGCCGCAACTCGTCGGGCGACGCCGCCTGACGCGCGCCCTGCGCCGGAGGTGCGCCGCAGCGATCCCGACGCGCCGGTGGACCCTCAAGGCGACGCGAACTGTGACTACTGCGGCAACAAGCGCTTCGTGCTGGATGCGCGCGGCGAGTTGAAACCTTGCCCTAAGTGCGACGCCGCGCAGCGTTGGAAGCTGGCCGCGCTGGCGTCTTTCTCATCGCGCAGCGCCCTATCGGCCAAGCAAACCTTCCTGAACTTCAAGACGCGCTTCAACGGCGTTGAGGATGAGACGCTGGTGGATTGTCTGGAGAGCGCCGAGGCATTCGCCAACAACCCGTTCGGGCGTTGGTTGGTGATCTGGGGCGAGCGCGGCAGCGGAAAGTCGCACCTATGCGCCGCGGTAGATAACCATCTGACGCAAGCCGGCATCCCGTCGCTGTTCATCACCATGCCCGATCTACTCGCCGCGCTGCGCGAAGCGATCGAGCTGCAATCCAATACCGAACAGGAGAGCTTCACCGGGCGGATGAACATCTTTAAGACGGCGACCGTGCTGATCATTGACGACCTCGGCGCGGAGCCGTCCTCACCGTGGTCGGACGGCGTGCTGTTCGAGATCCTCGACTACCGCTACCGTAACCGGCTGGCCACGATGATCGCAACCAACGTTAATCCCGACGACTTCGACTATCGCATCGCGTCGCGCATGCAAGACACCGAGCTGAGCACGGTGATCGAGAACGCGGCGCCGGACTACCGCCGCCGCCCGCTCAGCGAGAAGCGGTAAACGACCGTATACGTATATGACGAACAGCGGCAAGCTATGGGGCGGGCGCTTCAAAGGCGAGACGGACGCGCTTATGAAGCGCTTCAACGACTCGATAGGGTTCGACATTCGCCTGTGGGACGCCGACATTCGCGGCAGCCTCGCCTACGCCGAGGCGCTGGCGCGCGCCGGCGTGATCACCGCCGATGAGGCAGCGACGCTAGCGCGCGGGTTGCGCGCGATACACGCCGAGTTCGCCGAAGGCCGATTTGAGGTTCGGCCCGGCGACGAAGACATTCACACCGCCGTCGAGCGCCGACTGAAAGAGATCGTCGGCGACGTGGCCGGCAAGCTGCACACCGGTCGCAGCCGCAACGACCAAGTCGCTACCGACCTGCGCCTGTTCTGCCTGGGCGCAATTCGCGACACTCAGCAGGCGCTCGGCGAGCTCCAAGGCGCGCTGCTGGCGCAGGCGGAGTCGCACATCCACACCGTGATGCCGGGCTATACCCATCTCCAGCGGGCGCAGCCGGTTACCTTTGCCCACTGGTGCCTGAGCTATTTCTGGCAGTTTGCGCGCGATGTAGAGCGGCTGGACGACTGTGCCCGGCGCACGGCCACATCGCCGCTGGGCTCCGGCGCACTGGCCGGCAACCCTTTCCCGATTGATCGCGAAGCGTTAGCGGCCGACCTAGGCTTCGCGGCGCGCGAGGATGAGCTCGCCACAGATGAAAGGCCTCGCTCGCCGACGATCCGGCGCGGCGCGATCACCCAGAACAGCTTAGATGCGGTAAGCGATCGTGACTTCGTGGCCGAGCTGCTGTTCTGCTGCGCCATGATCGGCGTTCACCTGAGTCGCCTGGCCGAAGATCTGATCGTCTATTCCACGGCCGAATTCGGATTCGTGACCTTCGACGACGCCTACGCGACTGGCTCTAGCCTGATGCCGCAAAAGAAGAACGCCGATGCGATGGAATTGGCGCGCGGCAAGGCCGGCCGGCTGATCGGCAACCTGACGGCCGTCTTGGCCATGCTCAAGGGGCTGCCGATGAGCTACAACAAGGATCTGCAAGAAGACAAGGAACCGCTGTTCGATTCGCTGGACACGCTGGCGCTGGCGCTGCCGGTAGTCGCCGGCGCCATCCGCACGCTCAAAGTCAATCCCGAGCGCATGCGCGCGGGGCTGGATCCGGCCATGCTGGCGACGGATGTAGCCGAATACCTCGTGCGCAAGGGCGTGCCTTTCCGCGAGGCCCACCATCTCAGCGGACGAGCCGTGGCGCTGGCTGAGTCGAAAGGCGTGCGCCTCGACGAGCTGGAGATCACCGACTGGCAGGCCGTCTCCCCGCACTTTGACGAGGACATCGCTCGTGTCTTCGACTTTGCCCAATCCGTCGCATCGCGCGACGTGGACGGCGGCACATCGCCGCGTGCCGTAGGCGAGCAGATTCGGCGAGCGAGGCGATGCCTGGATCGGCGAGCGCAGGCCGCCTCATGCTAGGCTATCCGGGCTTTGCCCCCGCACCTTTTAGAGCGAGGTTCAGCGGTTGAAGGCCTTAAGCCCATCCTGCAATCTCTCGATAGCAGCCATCAGCTCCGATTCGCGAAAGCTCACGGTCAGATCGCTTCGCGTGCGCTCCAGGACGCCGCGCACCATGTCGGTGCTGCGGCGCAGCCCGCCGGTGATCGCCTCGGGGAAGTCCATCGTCACCAGCAGATCGTAAATCTCATCCATCGCGGCAAGTAAGCGTTCAGCTTCCTGAGAGTGGCCGATGCGGATTTCGTCCAGCACGCGCCGGCGCAGCTCGCCTACAGCTTCGGCCAGCCCGTTCAAGTAGGCGGCGTATTCCACGCCAATTTCCTCCGGTGCGGGTATCGGTTTATCTTGGGCGATGGCCAGCGCGATGTGTGCCTCGGCCAGCTCCTTCAGCGCATCTTGGGTATACCCGCTAAAGAGCAGGTCGGGGTATGGCTTGACGATTGCCTGCAGCTCATCGGCAGCGCGATGCGCTTCGCTCAGCAGGCGCTCGGTCGCTTGCCATTCATTGCGGTGTGAAGCACGAATAGCGAGCGAACAATAACGGATCAACTCCCTAGAGAGGTTAACAGCCTTGTCGCGCGCGGCATTCTTGGCAACGAGGCTTTCGCGAATCCGCTCGCCGATCTCCATCAGGCGGCTATCGGGCATGGTTTTCATTGTAAGTTGTTTTGTGTCGTCGTACGCAGTAGGGATGTTAATGCTGGGGATAACCGCTTGAGCAGCCTATAGGTAGTGCACAGCACCAGCCCGAGTCCTAAATCTGGCCTTAACAATGCCGGCCGCTCGCCGAAAGGTGAGAGAGGCTGTGTATGGGTGTCGTGCACAAAGTTGGACGAGGCCAATATCTGGTTGTGGATATGTGGATAGTCCGATTGAATCCACAGCGTGTGAGTCGAAGAGATGTTAAGGTGTGGATAAGCTTTTTATGGGTAGTGCGAAGGGCACAGCACATCACAAGGACTTAATAGATAATGTCATGCCATGCAGCCCGTGATGCGAGCGTTGTGGCCCAAGCGCAGCGCACGTGGCACGTTTTCTGCGTTAGCGACGTGTCGCCGCCCGAGCCGGTGCGCACGTGGTCCGCGCGCATGACTCGCTAGTGAGGCTCCCTAACACCATTCCTATGAGACTCGAAGAAGACATATATCGTGCTGCGCGCCGTCGGTTCGCCTTAGCTTGGATCGGACTAACACTGCTCTTGACAGCGTGTGACGGCTCGCCCTCTGAAGCCCTTGATCAGATTCCTACGGCGGTTCCCACTGCGACGCCGACGCTCATGGTCGCGAATGCCCTGCCTACGCCAGTAGTCATTCCGCCGCCGACGGCTACCGCGCCGCCGACGCTCCGGCCGAGCGCGACGCCGCGCCCTGCCCCGACGAACACGCCGATCCCCCCTACGCCTGATCCGACGGCCACGCCGGCCATCGAACTCGGTGCGCTGGTCGGCAACGATGTCGTATTGCCCAACGTGCCGCTCACCGCTGCTACCGGCATCACGCCCACGGCGTTCTTCTCGCTCACCGAGGTTCCGCCGCCCGTCGCGCCGGTTCGCTTGCGCGCGGGCGTGATCAACATTGCGTTGCTCGGCGTGGACACGCGACCGGTAAAGAAAGGTGCGCTGACCGACGTCATCATCATCGCCAGCATTGACCCGCACGCGCCGGCCGTGACGTTGCTCTCTATCCCGCGCGATACGCTGGTGTATGTGCCCAACCGCCGCATGGCTAAGGTCAATACGGCGTTTGCGGTCGGCCCAGATGTGTTCAAACAGACCATCAAGTACAACTTTGGCCTCAACGTGGACTACTACGCGGCGATCAACTTCGCCGGCTTGGTAAACGCTGTCAACGCACTCGGCGGCATACAGGTGATTGCCACCTGCCCGCTTTATCAGGTCTTCCCTAAGGATCCGTACTACGTGGCGGATCCGGTGACGCCGCTGACCGTCACGCTGCCCTACACCGACTCGTTCACGGGCGAGGTGTGGCAACCCGGCCAGCCCGTGCCGACGCAGACGATTTATCTCCCCCGACCCGGCATATACACGCTAAACGGCATGCAGGCGCTGGCCTACGCTCGGGCGCGCTACGGCATGCCCGGCGGTGACGTGGATCGCACGCGGCGCGCGCAGCGCGTAGTGCGCGCATTGCTGCATAAGGCGCGCAGCGATGGCCTGATCATGATCGCCCGTCTGCCGACGCTGCTCGAACAGTTCGCCCGCCATCTGAAGACCGATCTCACCTTCGACCAGATCTTGTCGCTGGCGGCGCAGGTTGATCGCTTTGACGATGGCATCATCCGCAGCCGCTACTTAGACGGCGTGGGGATGACCAGCGTAACCTTGCCGGGGGTCGGCGCCGTGCTCATTCCCGACCGAGACAACATCACGCCGTATTTGCAGATGGCTATGAATGCGCCTCTCAACCAGCAGGCCGGCGGCGGTGTTCCCGTCGAGGTGTGGAACGGCACACGCCAGCCGGACTTTGGCGTCGTGGCTGCCGATCGCTTGCGCGAGCTGGGGTTCAACGTGGTGAGCATTCAGGATGCGGACGGCGTTTACAGCCGGACGCAGGTGATTGATTTCACCACGACTGCCAAAGGCAGCGCGATCCCGCTGTTGCAGCGCGCGCTTGGTGTTCGCCCGGAGAACGTCATCGCCCAGCCCAATCCCGAAGGGCCGCGCTACCGCATCATCGCCGGACAGGACTTTGACCCGTGCTACTACAAGACCACGCCCGCTAGCGTGCGCTTTGTGCCGTTGCCGGCTCGGCCGACACCAGGGCAAGACGCGCCACCTAACGGCGACGCCCAGGCGCCGGCCGATGGGAACGCGCTAAACCCCACGCCCGCGACGCAGCCGACGGCGGAAGCCGCTCCAACGCCTGCGCCATAGCGCTCGATCACGAGCGTGTTAACCCTTGGCCGTCCCTCAGCGCCGGTCGAGGCCGCGCTCACCCCTGCTCGATGCGCGGCAACGTGACGCCGGTTTGCCCTTGATACTTGCCCTTCTTATCGCGATAGCTCTGCTCGCACACGCCGTCGCCGGTCAAGAAGATGAGTTGGGCGATGCCTTCGTTGGCGTATACCTTGGCCGGCAGCGGCGTGGTGTTGCTGATCTCCAGCGTGAGGTAGCCCTCCCACTCCGGCTCGAGCGGCGTGACATTGACGATTAGCCCGCAACGGGCGTAGGTGCTTTTGCCCAAGCACACCACCAGCACGTCGCGCGGGATGCGGAAGTACTCCACCGTGCGGCTGAGCACGAACGAGTTGGGCGGGATGATGCACACCTCGCCCTTGAAGTCCACGAACGACTGCGGAACGAAGTTCTTCGGGTCTACGATCGCCGAGTTGACGTTGGTGAAGATCTTGAACTCGTCGCTGACGCGGATATCGTAGCCGTAGGATGACAACCCGTAGCTCACCACGCCTTGGCGAATCGAGTTCTCGAC
>JANWVF010000160.1 GCA_025056965.1 Thermoflexales bacterium
GTCGAGTTGGACCTTGAGGCTGGGGAGAAGAAATTGAGCATGGTCTACGAGATGGTCTAAGGCGATGACGAGTTCGGCCAAGGCTTCCTGGCCGGCTTCCGCATTGCGTTCGCGCGCAGCGCCTCGAAGTGCCTCTAGGCACTTAAGGATGTTCTTGGCTTCCTCTTCAATCTCAGCGAGATGCGCGCCGTTCAGGCGGGCCTTTTGAGCGAGCTCAGCTCGTAGCAGAGCCTCACTCATTTCGTCTATCGCATTGAACGTCTCCAAGGGCATACTACCTCCGCTTACGGCGACTCAGCAGCCGTCGTTCCAGACGCTCCAAGCGCTGGGCGAAAGCGCGCATCTCTCGTTCCTAGTGCTGGATAAGTCCTTGATCCGGAGACTCTCTCGCGCGCTCCATTTGAATCTTAGCCTCGTGTTCGGCGATTATCAACTTGAGGCTTGCGATCGCTCTGCGTATCGAGCGCTTGCCCATCGCGACTTACTTAGCAGGCTCGATCCTAGAAGACGACGCTGCGTCCCTCTGCGCGATCCACCGGACGATCTCTTCCCGATCTACCAGCACACAGCCGGTCGCATCGGCCAGCTTGCGCGCATCGGTCCGAAAAGCTGCGTTGGTGATCACCATCGCGCGATCGCAGCCGTAGCGCGTCCGGCCATCGTTCGCATACTTAACCGCGCCGAGCGAAAGCGGCTTGTCGTGGCGGATGGCGCAGACGGCATATGACACGCCCTCCTTGACCGCGATCAAAGCCAGCCCCGGGTCAAGTGCACGCTCATCGCGGCCGGAGTCGGGGATGCGCACGGTGTAGCCTTGCTGTCGTAGTAGGTCGGCCACGAAGCGGCGAAACTCTGACTGCCGCATGCGATCCACACCGAGCGAAGCCAGCACTTCCTCCACGCGCTCGCGTTGCTGCCGCGCATCGGACTGGTCCTTGATGAACGCGATGGCCACATAACCGAGGAAGACGAACAGCGCCAGGATAGGCAGGCTCAAGCAGAGCGACGCCGGATTGGCTGCCAGGTCAAAGCTAAGGTTCGGGCTCACTGCGCTAGGCAAAGGGCAGCGCGGGCGCGTGACCGGCTGCAGCGGACGCCGACTCCTCGTCGTCTGGTCGCCGCCTAAACTTCAGCGTATAGCACATCAGGTTCGCCGTGCGCGCGCACAGCGTGAATCCGGCGCGTTCCACCCATCGCGTCACTGTGCGCCGGCCCACATACTCCGGTTCAATCCACTCTTCGCCGACGATAAGCACGCCGTCCGGCTTAAGCACGCGATACACCTCGCGCAGGGCGGCATCGCGGTCATGCAGCATCGGCAAGACGGAGATCATCAGCACGGCGTCGAAAGCATGCCCGCCGAACGGCAAACGGGTCGCTGGCGCCACGTGCGCCGACACATTGTCCAGGCGCGCCTGCCGCAGCCGTTCGCGCAGCGCCGCCACCATCGCCGGCTGCACATCCACCGCGTGCACGCGACGCACGGAGCGCGCCAGCGGCAGCGTGAAAGCCCCATTACCACAGCCCAGGTCGAGCACCGTCCAATCCGGCTCAGGGGCAAGGAAGCGCACGAGCTGCGACGGCGGGCGGTAGGCCATGCGCAGGGGGCTGAGCAACAACGGCGCGAACATCGGCGGCGTGATGAGCGCAGCGCGGCGTGTGACCCAGCGCACCGCCAAAGTCGCCCCAATTGCCGCGCCGAGCATGAAAGGCGCCCAAGACGCGATTGACGTTCGCACGGCGCGCATTGTATACGCGCTGCGTGTTTGCCGCCGTCAGGCCTCGTCCAGGACGCGCTCGATCCACGCGCCAACGCGCAGCGCGCGTTCATCCTCGCCAAACGGCACGATGACTTGGACGCCGACCGGCAAGCTGTCTATCCAGGCGAACGGCAACGACAGCGCCGGCACGCCGGCAAATGCCGCCGGCACAGTGAGGTGGAGGATCGCTAAGCGCAAGTTCTTCGGGCCGGACTCCAGCACGATCTCGGTTGTGCCGCGCGGCGGCGCAACGCATGGCCCCGCCGGCATCAGCAGCGCGTCGGTATCCCGCAGCGCGCGATGGATCGCCGCGCGCATCTCCAATTGGCGCTGCTTGGCTTCGAGATACTGCACGGCGCTGAACGTGTAGCCTTGCATGAGTGCCTCGCGCACGTTAGGCGCAAACGCTTCCGGCTGGGTCTCCAGGGCGCGGCGATGCACGATCACCGACTCCGCGCGCAGGGGCAGGAAGGCCTCGGCGGCTTCGCCGATGTCCAACCCGACATCGGCTACGGCTGCTCCGGCCTGCGCGAGCCGTTCGATAAAGGCCTCGAACGCAGCGCGCACGTCCGGCGTCAGCGCGCCCGTCAAGTAGACGCGGGGCACGGCCAAGCGCGGCGCAGCGATGCTCGAATCCTCGTGCGAGGTTGGCCGGCGGCTGCGCCCGCATAGGGCCGCGAACATCGCCGCAGCATCGGCCACCGTGCGAGCGATCGGCCCGGCATGGTCGCAGCTGGGGATCAGCGGCAATGCGCCTTCGAGCGGAAGCACGCCGTGGGACGGCTTGAAGCCCACCACGCCGCAGAACGATGCCGGCAGGCGGATCGAGCCGGCCGTGTCGCTGCCCAGCGAGCCGTAGCCGATGCCGACCGCCGTTGCCGCAGCCGATCCGGATGACGACCCGCCAGCCTGCCGCGTCGGGTCATGCGGATTCTTCACGTCGCCGGTCCATGGGTTCTCACCGCTCAGCCCTAGTGCGATCTCCTGCATGTTGGTCTTGGCGAGGATGACCGCCCCGGCCTCGCGCAGCCGTGCCACAGCGATTGCCTCGTCCGGTTCGATCGTCGGCAGCGCGGCGCGCGCGCCGGCCCGCGTGGGCATGCCGCGCACGTTGAACAAGTCCTTGATGGTCAACGGCACGCCGTGCAGTGGGCCGCGAATGTGTCCTTCTCGCGCATCGTGTGCTAGCCGGCGCGCCGCATCGCGCGCCTGTTCGGCATCGAGGAAGGCGATCGCGTTCAGATCGCGAAAGCGCGCGATGCGCTCGAGCGCGGCCTCGACGAGATCTACGGGCGAGCAGTTGCCGACGCGCACAGCGGCTGCCGCAGCGATGAGGGTTGAGGGCACATCGGCCATGTCGTCAAGCTTGTTGCGCGCATCTAACGCTTGTCCGCTGCGCTTGCCCTAGCAGGCGCCAAGTGCGACGGGCTTAGTGTCGGCCGGTCGAGGCAATCCATGCCTTGCGCAGTCGCTCCGGTGTCACCGGCAGATCGTTAACCCATACGCCGGTCGCGTCGTGGATGGCTGCTACGACCGCCGGCGCGACGACTAGGAACGGCATCTCGGCCATGCCGCGAATGCCGAATGCACCATGTGGATCGGGGTTTTCCACGATCACCGACTCGACGTGATCGGGAATGTCCAGCACCGAGGGGATCAGATAGGTGCTGAAGTGCGAGGACAGCACGTGCCCATCGCGGGTGACGAAGTTTTCGAGGTTCGTCCAGCCTAGCGCCTGCACCACACCGCCCTCAATCTGGCCGACTACCTGCTGCGGGTTGACGGCGCGGCCTACATCGTTAGCGCATACGATGCGCTGCACGTGGACGTGGCCGGTCTCTACGTCCACCTCCACTTCGGCGCATTGCGCGACGTAGCCGTAGGTGATATTCGGGTCGCCCTGGCCGGTTGCTTCGTCCATCGGGGTGGTGGGGCGCGGACGATATACGTGATGCGCGACGGCCGGCCGCTCCTCATCGCGCCACTTGTTCAGGGCATCGGCGATGGCGCCCTGGATGGCGTGCGCCGCCATGAACGTCATGCGCGAGGCCGACGCGCTGCCGCTGTTGCCGCTGGTTGCCGTGTCACTCAGCACCAGCTCGATCTTTTCGACCGGCAGCTTGAGCATCTCGGCGGCGAGCTGCAAGAAGACGGTGTGCGCGCCTTGGCCGCATTCGGCGCCAGCGTGTCGCACTACCGCGCGTTCGATCTCCGCGCCGCCGTGCAACTCCACCGTGGCTTCGCAGCGCTCCGGGAAGCCGAACGAGAAGCCGACGTTCTTGTGACCGCAGGCGAAGCCGCGCCCACGACGGCGCCGAGGCTCGGAAGCCGAAGGGGAAGAGGGCGGCGCGCCCCTTTCGATTGCTGCGGCGCAGCGCTCGATCACATCGGTGATGGTGCAACCCGGCGGGACGGGCGTGTTGTTGACGGTGAGGCTGCCGTCGCGCAGCGCGTTCTTCAGGCGCAGTTCGATGGGATCCATGCCCAGCTTCGCGGCCAACTTGTTCATCTGCGTCTCGGCCACGAAGAGGGCCTGCGGCGCGCCAAAGCCGCGAAACGCCCCGCTAGGCACGTTGTTGGTGACCACCGCGCACGCATCTACCGCGACGTTGGGGATCACGTACGGTCCGGCACAGGTCACCGTTGTGTTGCCCAGCACTTTGGTGGAGGTATACGCATACGGCCCGGCATCGGCCAGCACCTCGACCTGGGCAGCCAACAATCGGCCATCGCGCGTCGCGCCGAGCTTAGCGTGAAACCACATTGGATGGCGCTTGTGATGGCCGATGATGCTCTCCTCGCGCGTCCAGATGATCTTTACCGGCCGGCGTAGCTTCCATGCCGCCAGCGCCAGCACGATCTGCACGCTCATGTCCTCGCGGCCGCCGAACGCGCCGCCGATGGCCGGGTAGATCACGCGCACTTGGTCGAGCGGCAGGTTCAACGCATGCGCGATTTGGTGTTGATCCTCGTGCGCCCACTGGCCGGCCACCTGCACGGTGATGCGGCCGGCGTCGTCAATGTAGGCCAAGCCGGCCTCCGGCTGTAGGTAGGCGTGCTCTTGTGCGCCGGTGGTGTAAGTGTCCTCGACGATCACGTCGCACTGCGCGAACGCCGCCTCGACATCACCCTTGCGGATGCGATAGCGCTTCATCACATTGCCGGGGTAATGCGGATGAAGCTGCGGGGCATCCGGGCGCAGCGCAGCGTGCAGGTCGGTCAGCGGTGGCAGGTCTTCATACTCCACGCGGATGAGGTCGCGCGCGCGCTCGGCGATTCGCTCGGTCTCGGCCACGATCAAGGCGAGCTTTTCGCCGACGTGGCGAACGACGCCGTCGAACGGCTTCATCGGCCTGCGCTCATCAGGCGTCGGCAGTTGCACCTCGGCGCTCACCATCACCGGTGCGTCGAACAGCACCAGGCCGTATTCGTTGTTCGGCACGTCGGCTCCGGTGAAGATAGCCAGGACGCCGGGGAGCGCCAGCGCCTCGCGCAAGTCCATGCGCTTGACGCGCGCGTGAGGGCGCCGAGCGAACAACACCTTGGCATGCGCCATGCCCGGCATAGAGAGGTCACCCGGGTAGAGCGCCTGGCCGGTGACTTTCGCGAGAGCGTCTACGCGGGGCAGAGAGAGACCGACAGCCATATACCTTCAAACGGCCTTCGATTGAGGCACCTCACAAGCGCCCTCATCGGTGAATCGTTCAGGATCAGCGGCAACTCATCGGGCACAGGGGGCCAAGTGGGCAGTGTCATGGACATCCGCCGAGAATTCTACTCGCGGCGGTTCTCGAAACGCAGGCCGTGGCCGCGCACGGTGACGATGTATTCATGGTCGGGGTCGAACTCGGCAATGCGTTCGCGCAGGCGGCGCACCAGCGCGTCGAGCGCTTGTTCGGTCACGCCATAGGATGTATCGCCCGCCCAGACCCACTCGACGATGTCCTGTCGTGGGATCAGGCTGCCGTTAGCGTCCACCAGCAACTCTAGCAGGCGATACTGATGCAGCGAAAGGGGCGGGGCAATCTCTCGGTCGGCCACGTAGACGCGACGGGCCTCCTTGTCAATGCGAATGCCCCGAGCCACAGGGCGGACGGTTCCGCCGATCGGGGGATTGACGAGCGGCGCAGTCGCGTCGCTGCCGACGAAGGCGATCTTCACGCACAAGGCGATTTGAATCTCGTCGCCGTCTCGGAGCAACCGCGCCGTCTTCACCGGCTCGCCGTTGACGAACGTGCCGTTCTTGCTATTCAAGTCGCTCAACAGGAAGCCTTCTGGCGTGCGCTCGATCTTAGCGTGGCGACGAGACACTTGGCGCTCGGGCAAGATCAGGTCGGCCGCGCCGGGTTCGCGACCGATGATCACCTCGTCGCTGTCAATCAGCCAGCGCTGGCCAGCCAGCTGGCCGGTCTCGATGATTAACATTGGAAGGCCCGAATCCATCGCACACCTGCCCACCTATTTTAGTTGCGGCGCAGGTTTAGACCCTCTTCCGCCCAAAATGCGCCGAGTCGCCTCTTGCGCGATTAGACTCGGCTTCGAGAAACTTGCCCGTCGAGCTAAGGTAACACGCGCCGACGCAGCCCCTTGCCTACCTCGCACTACGCCATGCTCAGAGTCATGCCACAGGCGCAGCTGCCTCTTCAATAATCTGATAGGTGTGTTGAATGGGCGCGACTCGGCTCAGCATCGCCTGCGCCGGGCAGTACTTCGTCTCGGATAGCTCGATGGCTCGCTCGACTGCCTCCGAAGCGATCTGCCGACCGCGCACGACGTACTCGATTGAGATCTTGGTGAAGACCTTGGGATGATCCGGCGCGCGCTCAGCATGCACTTTGACTTCGAAGCCAGTCACGTCTTGGCGCTTCTTCTTCAAGATAGAGAGCACATCCATCGCCGTGCAACCGGCCAGGCCAATCGCCAGCAGCTCCATTGGGCGAAAGCCGTCGTCACTGCCGCCGACTGCCGGATCAGCGCTCAAGTTCACCGTGAATCCGCTGTCGGCGCTGCCGACGAACGACAAGTCATGCGTCCACACAACCGAGGCGTTCATCGTCTCCATGTTAATCACCTTAAGTCTGTGCAGGTCTATTTCGGCCAGTCTACTGCCAATCGCGCGTATCCGCGTAGTCGCCGCTCGACTACAATAGCGTTCGACAGCAGGCATGAAGCCAAAGCCCGTCTCAATCGTGCGCTCCTAGGATGGCTTTGGCACTCTCAAGACTGCCATGAATCGCGGTCAGTGTAGCATGTACGGCGCCATCAAACTGTTCAGCGGCAGCAGCCATCCCGCGCTCGCTCAGGAAATCTCAGACTATCTCGGCGTGCCATTGAGTGGTCGCGAGATCATCAAGTTCCCCAACGAAAACTTGTTCGTCCGGCTGCACGAAAGCGTGCGCGGCCAAGACGTCTTCTTGATCCAGACCCTATGCTCGCCGGTGAACGACAACATCATGGAGTTGCTCATCGCGATTGACTGCCTGCGCCGCGATTCGGCCGGCCGCATCACCGTCGTTGTGCCGTATCTCGCCTACGCGCGAAGTGACAAAAAGGATCAGCCGCGCGTGCCGATCACGGCGCGGCTGCTGGCCGACATGATCCAGATCGCCGGCGCCGACCGCTACATCACAGTAGACCTGCACGCCGGACAAATCCAGGGCTTCTTCAGCATTCCCGGCGACGAGATCACCGCCTTCCACATCCTGAACGAATACTTTGCGCAGAAGAAGCTGGATGACGTGGTGATCGTGACGGCGGACCTTGGCTTTGCCAAAAAGGGGCGCAACTTTGCCGCCAAGCTGCAGGTGCCGATGGCGTTTGTCGAAAAGCGCCGCACCGGCAACGACGCGAGTTCGGAGGTTCTGACGGTCATCGGCGACGTGAAGGGCAAGAACGTCATCATCGTGGATGACGAGATCTCGACCGGCGGCTCGATCGCAAATACCGTGCAGGTGGTCAAAGAGCACGGCGCGCGCGATATCTACGTCAGTTGCTCGCACCCGGTGCTGGCGCCGCCGGCGGTCGAGCGCTTGCGTGCGTTGCCGGTGAAGGAACTCGTCACCACCAACACCTTGCCTATCCCGCCGGAGCGCATGCTCCCCAACATCAAGGTGCTATCCGTCGGGCCGCTGCTGGCCGAGGTGATCCGCCGCGTGCACGAGGGCCGCAGCGTGGGCGAGTTGTTCAACGAGTGATCTCAGTCGAGGATGCGATAGCGATAATCGGTGACGAAGTTCTTGAGCTTATCCACCAGTTCGATCCACTCGTCGCTGCTCAGCACGCGCTGAAGCGCCTCACGATCGGCGGCCACGGCCGGCATAATAATCTGCGGACCCTCACCGTATACCGTGTACCAAGCCTCGGTAGGACGGATGCCCAGCTTAATGATCTTCGGCGCGAACTCCTGCACGATGAACTCGAAGTAGGCAGTCTCTTGATCCGACTTGATGTTCCAGCTGAAGACGAGTCTAACCATGGTTGTGGACGTGGGCGATGAGGGCGATCAGTGCTTCATCTCCAGCAGGATCACCTGAGTGTCTTCCGGCAAGCTGCTGCGCGTTGCCTTGAGCGCATCTTGAGTCTGCGGGTGGGTCAGCCCCATCTCTTTGAGAAATTTGTTGAGGCTGTCTTTGGCCTTCGGGCTGTAGCCCATCGGCACGACGATGCTCGGCTCGATCATGCTGATCACCTCGGCAGCCTGGGCCGGGTTTAACTCTTCATCGCCGCTGATCGGCACGAGCAGGATATCTACCGTCTCGAGGGCATCTATCTGTGATTGGCTCGGGACGAACGAGAGCCCGCCCAGGTGCGCTACGCTCAGCCCATCAAAATTGAAGGCATAAACCGTGCATTTTTTGTGGTCGGCGCTTTTCTTCTCCGGCCGCATGGCCACACCGGTGATGAACACCCCGCCCATCTCGTATTCCCCCGGGCCGGTGATCTTGCGAACGTCGCCGCGCTGCGCGCCGATCACGGCCTGCACGTTGTTATGGCGCGGATGGTCTCGGCTAATTGTGACGACGTCAGCTTTCAGCTTGGGTGGCTCTAAGCCGGCGACGGCGCTATACGGATCGGTGACAATTGAAAGCGTGGCCCGTTCGGTCATGCGGAAGCAGCTTTGTCCGTACCACGTGATTTCCATATCGGCGATTGTAGCAGTAGCCTTGCTTATTGCTGCGCCGCCGTCACTGGAATAACAGCCGGACGAACGCAACTGCGGCTAACGCGAAACAAATTGCGCCCAGCCCACCCATTGCGTTGATCGTCAACAACGTGCCACACAGCAGCAAGGCTGCGAAGGCCACGGACCACGTCAACCGCGACACGCTCGCCTCGATGCGCCGCAAATCTTCGGTGGACTTCGGGCTTAACTGGGCGCGGACTTCGAGCTGGCCGTTGAGCGCGTGCGAGAAGAACGCCTCGCTCTGGCTGGGCAGTTGCACCGTCTGCCGGATCAGGCGTGCGCCCTCGTTGAGCACATCCTGCACCGTGCGCGCCGAGGCTTGTCCGGCCAAGTCGTTGGCGAACGGCTGAATGGCTCTCCAAGGGTTGAAGGTCGGGTCGAGCGCCGTGAGCATGCCGGCCAAGATGTTGGCCGCCCGCCCGAGATACAACACGTTCTGCGGTATCTGGAAGGGCAAGTCGGACAGTAGATCGCGAAACTGCGTGGCGAAGGCATACATCTCGTCGAACTCGACGTTGCTGATGTCGTTCACCGCCGCGCCCCAGAAGCGCTCGAAGAGCGCACCGACGGCCTGCTCCACCCGCACGAGATCGGCTTCCGGCAGAAAGAAACCCATGCGCTGAGCCGCAGCCGTCCAGCGCCGCGCGTCCTTCAAGCTGACCGCGATGATGAATTCGCGCAGCTCGCGCATGAACGCCGGTGGGATGCGCCCCATCATGCCGAAGTCCACGTAGGTCAGGCGAAAGGGCGTGCCTTGGCCGATCGGCACCTTCCAGGCTCGCGCGGTCGCTCGATCCAGAGGTTGGACGAACAGGTTGCCCGGGTGCGGATCGGCATGGAAGAAGCCATGCTCGAACACCTGGCGCAGGTAAGTGTCGAACAACTTGTGGGCTACTTCGCGCCGCGACACACCGGCGCTTTCCAATCCTTCAAAGTCCAGGATCTTGATGTCCTCGACGTTCTTCAGCACGATCACCCGCCGCGTGGTCAATTCGGCGTATACCTTCGGCACGCGCACGCCGACGTCGCGCGCGAAGTTGCGATCGAACTCCTGCGCGTTGCGCGCCTCCTGCTCGTAGTCCAGCTCCTGCATGACCACTTCGCTGAACTCCCTGACCAGCGCGTCCACGTTCGCCCGTCGGCGGATCGGTTTGTAAAGCTTCAACCAGCCGGCGATCGTCTTCAACGAGCGCAGATCAGTGTTGACGATCGCCTGCATGTGTGGACGCTGCACCTTGACGACGACGCGCTTAGTAATGGTCGAACCGTTGGGCGATGGGGTGCGCAGCGTCGCCAAATAAGCCTGGCCGAACGACGCGGCGGCGACAGGCTGCGGATCGAAATCCTCGAAGATGGCCTCGATCGGGCGGCCTAGTTCGCGCTCGATGACCGGCAGCATGACGTCGGGGGGAGCGGGCGGCACTGCGTCCTGTAGGCCGGAGAGCTCGGCGATGATCTGCGGCGGCAGCAGATCCACCCGGCTGCTGAGGAACTGGCCGAGCTTGATCCATACGCCGCCCAACTCGATGGCCAAGCGTCGAAAGTTGCGCGCCAGTCGGACGTAGCGATCCATTCGCCCTTGCGCCACGCGCGCTTGCCCGATGATCTTCGCCAAGATCATCTCCCACCAGACGAACCCGGCGATCATCGTCGCGCCGAACCACAGCGCCTTGATCGCGCGCGTCCGCAGCATGCGCGGGTCAGGGGATGGCTCATCGCTGCGCGATGTAGCCGCGGCGAATGCGTCGGATCGCTCTTGTTCGGCAAGCGTCCTCAGTCGCTCCAGGCCTAGATCGGTGAGCAAAGACATGCGGGATACCTCCCGCAGCATTCTAGCCGCCGAGGTGAGCGAGAGATAAGTCGGCTAACCGCGTCAACTCGCCTGCGGCGATCGTTCGGCGCGGCTTGCCGTGCCGCCGGCGTCGCGCTTTCAGCGCGCTAGCGGATGATCGAGCCGTCGAGCCCTACGCCTTGGATCGTCTCGTCGCCCGAACAGTCGAACATGGCGAAAGTCAACTCGGCGTCGAGCGACTCGCCCGGCCCCAGCGTGCGGTGCGTGCGCGTCGTGTTCATCACATTCACTAGGCCGTGTGGGTAGCTGGTGTGCGGCTCGAGCGCCATCGTGTAGGTGCGGCCATAGAACGGGAAGCCGGTCGAGGCACGCATCTCTTGCCAGAACCACAGGTGCTTGAATACTTCGCCTGACCACGCTACACCTACGCCGACTTTGAGCTGGCGATTGAGCAACGCATACCACGGCGGACCATCGAAGTCGCTCAGGTAGCCCATGAAGAAGTTGCGCTCACCGGGAGAGACGAACCTGCGCAGGTCGAGCGGCTGCCCATCCTTGCCCTGGGCGAAGGGCCATCGGGTGGTTGCGCCCGGCACGGCGCGACACCAGTCGCTGTCGTAGGCTGGGTCGGTGTAGACCGTGCGCGCGTTAGTTTGCAACTCCAGGTGCTCGCTGAGGAACGGCGCGCCGTAGGCGGGATGATGGCCCCACACGAAGTCCATCGGCTCGCCGGCTTCGTTGGTGACGCGCTCGATCAGCCGCACGCAGCTCGTCGCGGCGTCCATCACCATGCGCCGACGCAAGGTGAACGGCGAGCGAAACAGCCGCACGCTAAAGACCGCCTCGATCTCGTCCCCGGCGTCTTTCACGATTTCAAATCGCCAGGGCAACATCGAGCTTTCGCCGTGAAAGCTCAACTGAACGCCTTTGTAGGTCTCCGGTGCGCCGGTGTGCGGCAGCAGCTCCTGCCATCCGCCTTCGTAGTGTTCCAGCCAGGCGACTTCCGACTGCGGCGCGGACCAGCCCTCGTTCAGGCCGCGCAGGCCGAGCGGCGACTTCCACATTGCATCCACGCCGGTCGCGCGATGCACGGTGGCGTAGATATCCGCGCCTTTGTCTGGCAGCACGTCCACCCTCATGAACGGGTTTTGCATGCGCACGGCGCGCATGCCCCCTTCAAGCGTCGTCAACTCGATTGTGCAGTGAGCACCAGCCATTGTCTTCATTTGCATTCATCGGATCGCGGGCTAGGCGCTCCCGCCCATCAGCCGCGCGACCCACAGGTCATCGCGCCGCCAACCGGGGCGCACCTTCGCCCATAGCTCCAGATACACCTTGGCGCCCAGTTCGCGCTCGATCTCTTTGCGCGCATTGACGCCGATCTTCTTCAACATCTCGCCGCCTTTGCCGATGAGGATGCCTTTCTGCGACTCGCGCTCGACGTAGACCGTGGCGGCGATGTAGATCATCCCGTTCGGGCGGCGCTGCCATTCTTCGATGGCGACGGCGATGCCGTGCGGCACCTCCTGCTCCAGAAAGCGGAGCGCCTGTTCGCGCACGAACTCGGCCGCCAAGAAGCGCTCGTTCTGGTCGGTGAACTGTCCGGCCGGGAAGTAGCGCGGCCCACAGGGCAGCGTCTTGAGGATCATGCCCAGCAGCTTGTCCAAGTTGTCGCCGCGTGTGCCCGAGGTGAGGATCGCATGTCGAACGTCGAAGATGGTTGACGGATCACGCGCCGCACGCTCGCGCTCGTCTTCATCGCGTTCATCTTTAGCGCCGTCGGCAGCATCTGTTTTGGCTTCGGGGAGCAGCGCCTCGTGCGCCGCGACGTGCTCGACGACGTCGCGCGGATCCAGCAAGTCGGCCTTGTTCATGGCCAGCAGCTTGGGCTGCGGCAGGCGCGCGATGCGCTCGGCGACGCGCCGGTCGTCGTCGGTCGGCAGGCGGCTGACGTCGGTGACGAACAAGATCGCGTCGCAGTCCTTCAGCGCGGCGTCCACCTCGCGCATCATGTAGCGGTTCAGCGCCTGCTTCGGCTCGTGCACGCCGGGCGTATCCACAAAAAGCACCTGGGCGTCCTCCCGCGTGAGGATGCCCAGGATGCGTCGGCGCGTCGTTTGCGGCTTAGGGGAGATGATGGCTACCTTGTGGCCGATGAGGGCGTTGACCAACGTGGACTTGCCGACGTTGGGCTTGCCCACCACGGCCACATATCCGCTGCGGTGATCCGCCGGCAACGGTTGTTCCTCGCCGCTCAGAAAGGCTTGGATCAGCCGTTCAGTCTCGTCATGCGCTTGTTCGCTCACCCTCGTCCCTCACGCGCCGAAAGGCTTCGATAATTTTGTAGTATCCCGTGCAGCGGCACAAGTTGCCACTGATGCTCTCCTTAATCTGCGCGTCCGACGGACGCGGATGCTCGCACAGCAGCGCTGCGCCGCTCATGATGAAGCCCGGCGTGCAGTAGCCGCATTGCACCGCGCCGGCCTCGATGAAAGCGCGCTGGAGTGGATGCAACCCATCGTCGCGCGCCGGCGCTTGGCCCAGCGCGCCGACGCCCTCGATGGTGACGATCGTCGCGCCGTGCGCGCGCGGCGCGGGCGTCAGGCATGCCATCACCGCGCGCCCATCCAAGATCACTGTGCATGCGCCGCACTCGCCCTCACTGCATCCCTCCTTCACGCCGATGAGCCCGCAGTCTTCGCGCAGCAGCCGCAGAAGCGTTTTCTCGCGCGCGTCTGCGTCGCCGATCACATATTCTCGCCCGTTGACCGTCGTCCGAATGACGGAGACCGGATCGTGGCCGTCGGCGCCAAACGCCGCGCCACCGTCGTGCCGGACGAGGCGCAGCAGCGCAGGCGGCTCCGACCATGCCGCCCCTGCTGGCGCATCGGTCGCCTGCCGGAGCGCGCGACGCACCAAGACGGCCGTCGCGTCGCGACGATACGCAGCGCTGCCGCGAATGTCGTCAATCGGTTGGGTAGCCTGCGCGGCCAGTTCAGCAGCTTGTTGGATTGTCGCTTCGTCGGGCGCCCTGCCGATCAACCGTTGCTCGGCCTCGCGCGCGCGAATGATCACCGGCGCCACCGCGCCCAGCGCGATGCGCGCGTCTTCGATGCGCCCCTCCGCGTCCATCGTCAGCACAACGGCGCAGTTCACCACGGCGATTGCTTGCGCCTGCCGCAGGCCGAGCTTGAGGAACGCACCGCGCTGGTTCGGCCGGAGCGCGCGAAAGGCGATCTCCACCAGCATCTCGTCCGGCCGCATCACCGTCCGGCGCACGCCGGTGTAGAAATCGGCCAACGCGATGCTCCGCTCGCCCTGCAGCGAGCGCAGCGTCACCCGCGCGTCCAACGCCATCAGCGCAGTGATGGTGTCGTTGGCCGGCGACCCGGTGACCAGGTTGCCGGCGACCGTGCCGCGGTTGCGAATCTGCGGCGCGCCGACCTGACGGCATGCCTGCGCCAGCGGGAGCGCCTGCGCTATGCATAGGTCGGACGCCACGACATCGTTGTGCGTGACCAGCGGGCCGAGGTGAATCCACCCTGCGTCGTCTCGCCTGATGAAGTCGAGGCCGGGCAGACGCGAAATATCAATGAGCGCGCAGGGCGAGCGCAGCTTGCGGTCGAACTCGACAACGAGGTCGGTGCCGCCGGCGATGAGGCGTGCCTCGCCTTGTCGTTCGGCGAGCAGCGCCAGCGTTCGTTCGAGCGAATCCGGGATAAAGTACTCGCGCCACATGACGTTGTTGTGCTGATCCACAATCCTAACACCGCGAGAGGCCCACGGCTCGCGACGCGGCAATTGCCTTTAAGGGGGCGGCGTGTTAAAAAGCGGGCACGTGCAGTTCAGCACGGTTTAGACTGACGAGGAAAGGCATCATGACGATCTTGCTTAACGACGGACCTCAAGCGAAAGGCGATTCACGCCCTCTGGCAACCCTTCT
This sequence comes from Thermoflexales bacterium, assembly GCA_025056965.1. Taxonomy (GTDB): domain Bacteria; phylum Chloroflexota; class Anaerolineae; order J036; family Brachytrichaceae; genus JAAFGM01. Next base: position 14,679 of record JANWVF010000160.1, read on the forward strand.
CGCGCCCCGCTGACCTCGAAGCTGAAGGTGGGCCGGTCGTAATGGATCGCGGCGAAGGCGTGTGGCTCTGGGACACACAGGGACGGCGCTACCTAGACGGCGTCGGCGCGCTTGAGGCGATGGCCGTCGGCCATGGTCGCGTCGAGTTGGTTGAAGTGGCCGCGCAACAGATGCGCAAGTTGGCCTTCTTGGACGTGTTTCGCTACGCATCGCAGCCGGCGATCGAGCTGGCAGACACGCTGCTGCGCATCGGTCCGTCGAACATGGCGCGCGCCGTGTTCACGCCCGGCGGCTCCGAGGCCGTCGAGGTCGCGCTCAAGCTGGCCTTCCAGTATCACTATCTGCGCGGCGAACCACAGCGGCGAAAGGTGATCTGCCGCCAAGGCGCGTATCACGGCGTGACGTTCGGCGCGATGAACTGCGACGGCCGTTACTACTCCACGCGCACGGACATCTATCTGGGAGAGATGCGATTCGGCGAGGTGGCTCTCGGGCCGGCGACAGGGCCGGGGTGGGGCAAGGGCGCGCGTCACACCGCCGGCGCCGAGGAATTCCGGCGCAAGGTCTTGGAGATCGGCCCGCAGCACGTCGCCGCCATCATCGTAGATCCGGTCGCTACCGCCTCGGCAGTCGCTGCGCCGCCGCCTGAGGACCTGCGGAAGCTCAGGGCGCTATGCGACGAGTTCGGCATCTTGCTCATCGCCGACGAGGTGATCGCTGGCTTCGCGCGCAGCGGGCGGATGTTCGCCAGCCAGCGCTACGACGTGCAACCCGACTTCCTGACGCTCTCAAAGGCGCTCTCGTCGGGCTACATACCGATCGGGGCGACCTTGGTAAGCCGCAAGGTGATTGATGTGTTCAACGGCGCTTCTGCGGCCGACAACGTATTCACGCACGGCCACACATACGGCGGCCATCCGGTGGCCTGTGCCGTCGCGCTGGAGAACATTCGCATCCTGGAGCGCGAGGGCTTGGCCGAACGCGCCGAGGAGATCGGCGCCTACTTTCAGCGCGGCCTGGAGAGCCTGAGCCACCATGCGTCGTTTGTGGACGCGCGCGGCGTCGGGCTGTTGCGCGGGTTGGAGCTGGTCGGCGGCGACGACAAGGCCGGTCGCTTCGGCAGCGCGCGCGCCGCTTGCTTGTGGATGCGCAAGCGCCTGCGCGACCTCGGCCTCATCACCTTGACCGTCCATCCGGGCACGGTATTTCTCCTGGCCCCGCCCCTCATCATCGAGAAATCAGAGATAGACGCCCTGATTGACATCTTGGATCGCGGCCTGGACGAGCTGGATCGGGCGTTAGCCGGCTGAGCGCTGCCCCGTGCCTGCCTTCCTGCGTCGGCGCTCACCTGCGCTCGAACTCCTGGACGCGCGCGCCTATCGCGACTTGGATGAGCTGCGTGGCAACCTGCGCGACATGGCGCGCTACGACCGGGGGTTGGGCGTCTTCAGGTTGGCGCTGCGGCTGGCTACGCACGACTTGCCCCCGCCGAGGTCGAGGTACGCCGGCTTGGACGTCGGCTGCGGATCGGGGGACTTCATCGCCTACGCCCGCCGGGAATCTCCCTGGGTGAACTGGCTAGGCCTAGACCTGTCTTTGGATGTCCTGCGCCTGGCGCGGCAGGATCACGCCGGGCTCGCCGCGATCTGCGCCCGGGGCGCGCACCTACCGTTTGCCGACGACGCCGTGGATGTGGTGACGTGCGTTCACCTGCTGCATCATCTCGACCCATGCGAGGCGATCGCGTTGTTGCGCGAGCTGCGGCGCGTGGCGCGCCTGCGGGTCGTCTGCTTGGACCTGAGCCGGAACGTAAGCACGCTGGTCGGAGCCTGGCTGCTGACCCGCTTCACCAGCCGCAACCGCCTGACGCGCGCCGATGGCGTGCAATCGGTGCGGCGCGCCTACCGGCCCGCCGAGGCGGCCGAGCTGGCGCGACAAGCTGGCTGGGCCGACTTCCGCTTGTGCGCGCATGGCCCGTTCCGCTACTCCCTGACGCTGGCCCGATCAATCGCATAACGCCATCAGCGCGCGCGCGATGTCCAATGCCGCGTGAGGTCGCGCCAGCGACTTAGACGCGCGGCGCACCCGCTCCAAGGCTTCGGGGTTGCCCAGCCACGCTCTGAGTTGCGCCACCACGGACGCCGGCGTCGGACACCACACCGCTGCGCCGTGACTCACGGCGTAGTCGCGCGGGCCTTCTTCTTGGCCGGGCAGCGCGTCGAAGATGATGATCGGCAAGCCGGCCACGAAGCCCTCGGCCAGCGTGGTGGAACCGGCCTTGGTGATCAGCACGTCGGATGCGCCCATCCATTCCGGCACGTCGTCTACGAAGCCCAACACCTGCGTGGTTGGGCTGGCGATGTCTCTGCTCAGTGCCTGGCGCAAGGCCTGGTTGCGCCCACAGATGACGACCAGCTGCACGGGCAGGCCGGCCTGGACGATGGCGCGCGCCGTTTTGTCCAGCAGCCCTGCGCCTTCGCCGCCGCCCAGCAGCAGGACGACGGGCAAGTCATCGCGCAGGCCGCGCGTGGCGCGCGAGCGGGCGCCGCGTTGGATGCGCTCCTCGAGCGAGGGGATGACCGGTTGACCGGTGGTGATCACGCGCTGAGGCAATAGGCCGCGGGCGATCAGCTCCCTGCGCGCTTCTTCCGTCGGCGTCGTGATGACGTCGGCGAACGGCGTGACGTGAAAGCTGTGGATGTGGCTGAGGTCGGTGACGACGTGGGCGTAGCGCGCGCGCGGCGCCCATAGCTGCATCGCCCGCGGCACGAAAGGGTTGAATTGAGGCTGGCACGACACATACACATCGGCCGGATGCTCTCGAAACAAGGTGTTCAGCCGCTCGCCGTCCAACTTGCTGAGCAAGGTGCCGACTGCCTGCATGCGCTGCACGTCGTCCAGCACAACATAATTTAGGTGATGCAGCCATCGCGCGTGGTTGATGGCAATGCGGTATGTGGCTTCGCTATGGTTGAAGGGGCGCGGGAGATAGGCAATGGCGTTGATGGCCTCCACCCGGTGCGGCTTGCCGTTGAGCTTCGCAAAGGCTTGCTGAATGCTGTCGGCGGCCGTGCGATGTCCGCCTCCGGTGTCGGAGTACAGGAGCGCGAAGGTAGCCATGCGCAGCGCATTCTAAATCGCCGCGGGCCAAACGCGCGAGCCAGAATCGGCCGGCTTGGACGTTGATCGCGCCGCCGAGCTAGATGGTTCGCTGCGTTCGCGCGCCGCGGCGGGCCTGGGCTTCCCGCGCAGGCGCGCATGACGGGCTGCGCCGCCCGTCCGCTGCGTCTGCGTCGAGGCGTCAAGAGGGCTCACGCGCGGAGTATGATAAGCCCCGCTACTCCCGAGAGGTTTTTGTCATCATGCGCAACAAGATCACCATCGTCGGCGCCGGGTTCGTCGGCGCAACCACGGCGCACTGGCTGGCCGAACGTGAACTCGGCGACATCGTCCTGCTCGACATTCCGGCCACCGAAACCATGCCTAAGGGCAAAGCGCTCGACCTGGAAGAGGCCGGGCCAGTCGTCGGCTACGACACCAAGATCACCGGCACCACCGATTACGCCGACACGAAGGACAGCGACATCGTCGTCGTCACGGCCGGCGTGGCGCGCAAGCCCGGCATGACCCGCGAAGACTTGGTCGGCGTCAACCAGAAGATCATCACCGAGGTCGCCAACAACATCGCCGCCACGTCCCCCCACGCCATCGTCATCATCGTCACCAATCCGCTCGACACGATGGCCTACTTGGCCTACAAGATCCTGAGTCGGCACGGCTTTCCGAAGAACCGCGTGATGGGCCAGGCCGGCGTGTTGGACAGCGCGCGCATGCGCACGTTCATCGCCCAGGAGTTGAACGTGAGCGTACAAAACACGCATGCGTTCGTGCTGGGCGGCCACGGCGACGAGATGGTGCCGCTGGTGCGCTACTCGACGGTGGCCGGCATCCCGATCACTGAGCTGCTGCCCGCCGAGCGCATCGAGGCCATCGTGCAGCGCACCCGGCAAGGGGGCGCCGAAATCGTCAACCTGCTCAAGACCGGCAGCGCCTACTACGCGCCGGGCGCGGCGGTCGCCGAGATGGTGGAAGCCATCCTCAAGGATCGCAAGATGATCCTGCCCTGCGCGGCGTACCTCGAAGGCGAATACGGCCTGACCGACATGTACTTCGGCGTGCCGGTCAAGCTGGGCCGCAACGGCATCGAGGAGATCATTCAGATCAAGCTGCTGCCGCACGAGCAGGAGATGCTGGACAAGAGCGCCGCGCTGGTGCGCAGCACGATGAGCGCGCTGAAGTTGGAGTGACGCACCCCTAAGGCGCCGCCTGTGAGAAGCTTGCGCGCGTGCCTGCTCGACGAGCCGCTGCCGCGGCTGATGGCCGTGGCCGAGCTGTGGGATGCAGCGGTTGAAGCCACCTCCGCGCGCGACGTCGCGCACGCGCTGGCGCTGCACATGTTGCAGCCGGAGCGGCTGATGGCCGCGCGCGAATCCTTGGCGCCGGACGCGCGCAGCGCGCTGGATGCCCTGCTGGCGGCGCGCGGCCGAATGCCCGCGGCGACGTTCGAGCGGCGCTTCGGCGCCATCCGGCCGATGGGCCCGGGGCGGCTGGAGCGCGAACGCCCCTGGCGCGCGCCGGCCAGCGCGGCGGAGCATTTGTGGTACCGCGGCTTCATCTTTCGCACCTTCGACCGGCTGAGCGGCGCGCCCACCGAGGTAGTGTTCGTGCCGGGCGACATGCTCGCCCTGCTGGGCGGCGAGCCGCGCGCCGCTCAGGAGGAATTCGCCACCCCGCAGGCGCAGCCGCCCTCATCCGATTCGCGACCGTCGAAGTGCCTCGACGACGTCGTCACGCTTCTGTGCTTCATCCGCAACCACGCGGTGAAGACGAAAGACGGCAAGGCGTGGGATGCGGCGTCGCGCAGGGCGGTCGCGCCGATGCTGCGCGATGCCGACGGCGCGATCGAGAATGACCCCAACGGCCGCTTTGCGTTTCTCACTCATCTGATCGCGCGGCTCGGCTGGGTGCGGCCGGAGCAGAATCGGCTGCGGCTGGTCGCGCAGCCGGTCGCCCACTGGCTACAAAGCTCGCCCGACGCGCAGCGCAGCGCGCTGTTCGATGCTTGGCTGAACGACGCCGAATGGAACGACCTGGCCCACGTGGACGGGTTGACGCTGGAGATGACCCATGCCTGGTCCAACGACCCTGTGCGCGCGCGCAAGGCCGTCGTCGGCCTGTGGGAGGGCTGGCGGTCGTCGCTCGGCGACGCGGCGCGCTCGGCCGCCCAGCTGCAGTCGCTCATCCCCGACTTCGTCGCATATGTCCGTCGGCACGACCCCGACTTCGCCCGGCCGGACGGACGCTACGACACCTGGCACGTGCGCGATGCCCGCACCGGCGAGTTCTTGTCCGGCTTCGAGCATTGGGAGCGCGTGGAAGGCGCGCTGATCCGCTACATCGTCGAGAAGCCGCTGCGCTGGCTGAGCGACCTGAATGAAGACACGTCCGCAGCGCCGGATTCTCCCTTCCACGTGACCGATGACGGCCGCATCCTCATCGCGCGTCACCTGCGCTACGAGCGCTTCCAGACGTCGCGCGTCGCCGACTGGGTGGCGACGCGCGCTGACGACTATGTCTATCGGCTCTCTCCACACGCGCTGGAGCGCGCGCGCGGGCAGGGGATTCGCGCAGGCCGGGTGATCGAGTTCTTGGAGCAGACGAGCGGCCGGCCCGCGCCGACCGGTCTGAAGCAGGCGCTGCTGCGCTGGGAGGAGCGCGGCGCCGAGCTGCGCATGGAGCCGATCGTGATCCTCCGCGCGCAGGACGGCGCGACGCTGGATGCGCTGCTGCGGCTGCCGGCGCTGCGTCGCCTGATGGTGGAGCGCCTCGCGCCGAACTGCGTCGCCATTCGCCAGCGCGACGCCCACGCCGCGCGCGCCGCCATCGTCGCAAGCGGCATGTTGGTGGATGACGCCATGCCGGCGGACGAGGAGAGCGGCGAGCTCTAGCGCGCCGGCGCGGC
>JANWVF010000165.1 GCA_025056965.1 Thermoflexales bacterium
GACCCCTTCCGCCTCGGCTGGCGCTACGTCCAACGCGAGCTGCCCGACGGCCAGGTCGTCTTCGACCTGCAACCGCTCACCCTCGAGGACGTGCACTACCCCCAAGTAGGAGACTTCATCGTGCATTCCAGCGAGCACGAACGCACCCGAATGTATCTGTTCGACGCCCTGCGCGCTCACCTGCGCGCGCGGCCCGACGCCATCGTGCTAAGCGATGTGCGCGTGGCGTGGGACGTGCCCGGGCTGCGCCCGCTCGGCCCGGATCTGGTCGTCTTCGCCGGCGTGCGCCGACGGCAGGACTGGACGACGTTCGACGTGGCTGCCGAGGGCGCGCAGGCGCTGCTGGTGGTGGAGATCACCTCGCCCGAGACGCGGCGGATTGACCTGGTGGACAAGCTGGACGAGTATGCGGCGGCCGGGGTGAGCGAGTATGTTGTAGTGGACTGGGCGGGCCGGCGGCAGGGGGGACGAGTCGTGGTGCGCGGATATCGCCTCCAAGAGGGCGCTTATCTGGAGTCGCCGCGGGATGAGGCTGGGCGGGTGATGCTGGCGCTGGAGGGGCTGCGGATCGGGAGCGTGGGCGAGGAGGTGCTGTTGTTCGACGCGAGCGGGCAGGCCATCGGCGACTACGTTGAGGTGGAGGCGCGCCTGCGCGAGGAGACCGCCGCACGCCAGGCGGCAGAGGCGCGCCTGCGCGAGGAAGCTGCCGCGCGTCAAGCGGCAGAGGCGCGCCTGCGCGAGCTGGAAGCCCGCCTGCGCGAACTCGAGGCGCGCTCGAAGCAGGACTAAGGCACGCGCGCAAGCGCTAAATTCCTCAACTTCAGGGTTTACGCATTAGGAATTTAAGGTTCTGCGCGCTGCAAGCCAGCACCGTGAGCAAGAAGTTGTCGCTCCGCGTCGCATGCAAGCGCTTTGCCTCGATGGCGCGTTCATCCTCCTCATCGTCAGACTGACCACAGCAAAGGATGCTCAACGCCACTCGCCGCAACGCGGCAACGTCATCCGCGCTGTGTCCCGTGCGCACCCGACTGAGGTCTTCACCAAGCACCACATCCAAGGCACCAGATCTGGCTGTTCTCGATCCGCCAGTAGACGCGCACCACGCGCGCAAAGCGCTTGCCCCCTTGCTTTGGCGTGCTCGACGAGCAGCTTGATGGAGTAGAGAGGTCTCGTCGCTCATGCCCTGATTATCACCTTATGTGATGCGTAAGCCTCAACGAAGGCGGCGAGGGAGCGTCCGGCATGAGCTTTACAATCGTCCTATGCAACGTTCGCCTATTGCTTGGTTGTATTGGTTGTTGTTCCTTGCCTGCCTGGCCATCGTAGTCGCACTCAACCTACCCTGGCCAGGGTTGCCTCCCCAAGATCCCGGCGCGCTGCTGCGCGACAATTGGTTTCTCTGGGGCTTCAACTACTTCGGCATCCTACTCGTGCCACTGGCGGCGCTGGTGATTGACGACGCGCTCCGCCGCAAGATGCGCTGGCCGTTATACGTCGTCCCCATGTTCGTCGTCGGCATCCTCGCGCTCAGCGTGTATATGGCGCGCCGACCGGCCGGCGATCTGCTTAAGCGTGGGACGCCGCGCTGGCTCGAGCAGCGCTGGCTGTGGTGGATCTTGTGCGCCGCCGTGATCGTGATCGGCGCCTTCTTTCTGCCGCGCGGCTCGCTGCCAGAGCTAGTAGACACGATGAGCCGCAACCTCGGCCTGACGTTCATGTGGCTGGACATCGCGCTCAACCAGATCGTCGCGCTGCCCCTGGTGCAGGCCGACATGCAGCGCCGCGGCGTCGCGGCACAGGCGCAGCTGTCATGGCTGATCGCCATCTTGCTGACCGGACCGCTCGGCTTGTGCGCCTACATGGCTACGCGGCCCGGCGTCGCCGAAGACTTTCGTGAGCCGACGACGCAGGCTAAGCCGGCGTGAGCAAGCGCCTAGGCATGCTTTTTTGGCGAATCGAAGCGCACCTCGATGGGTTTACTGTGGATCACCTCCACCCAGCGCTCCACGTCAAAGGTCAGCTCGACTATGGCGCAGGTCGGCATGTCCTCGATGTCCTTGCTAAAGTGGTGCGCGAGCTCAGTCAATTCCGGGTTATGGCCGAAGAGCATCACCTGCCGGTATGCGTCGTCAAGCTCTTGAATCAAGTAGAGCAAGGCGCTGACCTGTGCGCCGTAGATGCGGCGGTCCACTACGATGGCCGCGCGGTCATAGCCGATCTTCTCGGCGATGAGCTGCGCCGTGGTTAGCGCGCGCACGGCGGAGCTGGACAGGATGAGGTCGGGCAGGATGCCGCGCTGCGCTAGGCGCTCGCCCATCTTCGGGGCGTCGCGCAGGCCGCGGTCGTTCAGCGGTCGGTCATGGTCGGGCAGCGTAGGGTCATCCCAGCTCGATTTGGCGTGGCGAACGAGGATCAACTTCTTCATCGCTACGGTGGAGTGCTAAGGGTTGAGCGGATTCACTGAAGAGCGTGCCACAGCTTCTCCCACGCTTTGCCCTTGATGCGGCGGTAAACCTTGGGAAATTCGGCGCGCAGCGCCTCGGCGTATTGGGCGTAACGCTGCGAAATTTCGCCAAGCGCGAAAATCGTCTGCGCCGGCAGCTCGCGCTGCGCTGTCACGCCCAGACGTCGCAACTCCTCAATCGCAACGTAGGCATCCTGGTGCAGACCAAGCAAGTCTTGCAGCGCCACCAAGCGCGGCAGATAGTTGCGCACCGCTTTCGGGTAGAGTGACTTCGCGAACTCCAGCGCGTAACGCAGCCGCTTGCACTGGATGCGCAGCTCGTGATATTCGCTCGGCGATGCGTCTGCCGCGATGGCGTCGCCCAGCGCGCGCACCTTGTCGTAGCGGCGACGAATAAGTCCGGGCATCTCTTTGCGCGCCGGCTTCTCGCAGCGGGCACTATCATCCGGACATGCGCCGCCGCGCAGGAAGCAAGTGAATTCGGCGACCAGCCGCGCGTAGCGCGCCGAGTTCAGCCCGCGCAGCAACCTCGCCCGCGCTTGCTCGCGCCGGCCGGCCAGAAGTGCTTCTAAGCTGGCCAGCGCATCCGAGGCGAGCGTCGGATCCTCTTCGCGCCAGTTCGCCAGGCGCGCCAATTGCACATCCAAGTCGCGCACACCGCCGAGCAGCCGGGCGATCCAGCGCAGCTCACTGCGCAGGCGCTGGGCGTCGGGCGACAAGTAATCGCGAAACAAGCTCATGGCCGCCCGCAGCCGGCGGGTTGCCACGCGCGCGCGATGCACGGCTTCGGCATCCTCGCCCAGACGCACGCCCGGCTCCTGCAATAGGAACTGGGCGAAGTGCTCGCGCAGTGCCGCGCACGCTAACTCCCCGATGGTCGGGTCGTCGTCCAGATGATCGGTGTCTTCCGGCTGGCCGAGGTCAAGCGCGAATTCGGGCCGCAGCCCTTGTGCGCGCAGGCCCAGCTCGAACTTGGAATCGGTGGCCGGGCGCAGATTGTGCGCCGAACGCATTTCGGCGACGAGGGCTTCCACGGCATCGGCCGCGTGTCCGGAAGCGCCGTCCGACGAGACTTCCACTTCGACGCGCCGGAAGCGCGCCGGTTGGCCCGGCCGTTCGCTAACGATCGCAACATCGTCGAGCGCAATCTCCGCTAAATGCGCGTCGCCCCGGTAGACATCAATGCGCCGGCGCTGCGTCTGAGCGTCGAACAGCCGGCGCAGGGTTCGCGCCGCGCGCGTGCCCACCAAGGTTTTTACCCGTTGGCCGACCGGGCCTGGGGCGCGCGCGATCGTCGCTCCGCTCGTGGTTGCCTTGTGCGACAGCCGCTCGCTGACTTCGCGGCGACGACGCAGGCCATCTTCGCGCTCGCCGAATGACTTGAGCGTGGCCTCGGCCGGCTCACCTTTAGTCTGCCGCACGCGCAGCACATATCCCGCCCGGAAGAGTCGCCAGTCGGGTGTGTCGTAGTAGCGGTCAATGTGCTCCTGCGGACCCCCGAAGTGAAATCGCAGATCTCCGACCTCGGCGCGCCGATGCAGCCAGCTCTCTACCGCGTCGAGGTCATCCACATCGAACTGCCACTCAATCTCCTGTTGATGTTCGGACGTTGCGATCAGCCCCATAGGTGTGCCGCGCCGGCGTCATGCACCAGGTGATAAGGGTTGGCCGAGTCTCAGGCGCCCCTCTCAAGATTCCTGACGCGTAGTGATTAACGCGGACGGCACTTCAATTATCGCAGGGCTTGCGCCGATCGCCCAGCTGGGGATGCCGAATTCAAGAGCTTGTGGCTCCGCAGACGCAATGCGCCTGCGCCGTCTGGTCTTCCGCCGGGAGTCAGGCGGAGACCGCAGGCGTCAACAGCGCGTCTATCTCCGCGATTTCCTGCGGCGATAGGTTCCAGTCACCGGCCGCCACAGTCTCCTCGATCTGCGATGGCTTGCGCGCGCCGACGATGGCGCTGGTGACCTCTGGTCGGCGCAGCACCCAAGCAACAGCAAGCTGCGCCACGGTGTGCCCGCTTCGATGCGCGATGGGCTTCAGTTGCTCGACCAACGCCAAATTGCGGCTCAGTTGCGGCTCTTTGAAGCGCTCGTCGAATTGCTTGCGGTGGTCGTCATCGGGCAACTGCTCCACCCAGGCTCGGCTGAACTTGTCGGTGAGAATGCCTTTCTGCATCGGGCTATAGCACACTACGCCGATGTTGTTGGCCGCGCAGAAAGCCAGCGTTTCTGCCTCGACGCCGCGCACCAGCATCGAATACGGCGGCTGCAGCGAGGCGATGGGATGAATAGGTTGCAAGCGCTTCATCTGTGCGACGTTGTAGTTGCACACGCCGATATAGCGAATCTTGCCGGCCCGCACGCCGTCGGCCATCGCTCCCCATGCTTCCTCGATCATTTCATCGGGCTGCGGCCAGTGCATCTGGTAAAGATCAATTACTTCTACGCCCAGCCGCCGCAAACTGGCGTCAATCTCGGCTCGAATGCTGTTGGGGTGGAGATCGGCGTAAGGCACGCCCGCGGCGTCCCACTTTCGGCCACACTTAGTTGCGATGATCGGCCGACGGTGCGCGCCGAGTTGCTTGAGCGCCCGGCCGACGACTTCCTCGCTGTGCCCTAGACCGTAGACCGGCGCCGTGTCAATCCAGTTGATACCCAGCTCGACCGCGCGATGGATCGTAGCGATCGAATCCCGGTCGTCTTGTGCGCCCCAACTAAACTTCCATCCGCTGCCACCCATCGCCCACGCGCCGAGGCCGATCGCGCTCAGGTGCAGATCGGTGTAACCGAGTCTTCGCGTTTGCATGACGCTAGTTTAGCCTCGAAGGTGCTACACAGAAGCGCCCAGGCGAGCCGCTGCAGCCGCGTCCTAAAACGATCGGAGGCGACCTGGGCTAGGTCGCCTCCGGCACATGATCAGCGATGCCGATACACGCTCCAGCCAAGATATTTGCCCAGCGCCTCGGCCACGGCATCGGCACAGCGGCTCATGTTCATCGCCACATGATGCTCGAAGCCGTTCTCGCAGATGTAGCGCAGCAGCGCCTGCATGTTCTCCACCTGCACTACGCCGTAGCCGCCGAAGGTGCTCAAAGGATCATCGGTTGCGACGCCCTCGCCCACGTATGCCTCGATGCGCCCTTTGAAGTCGTTGGTGCTCACGCGGCAGAAGGTGAACGGCTCGGCCTTCACGCGGCCGTACATCGTGCCGTAGGTGTTCTCCGCGCCCACCGTGCCGGCGATGATTTCTTGGTAGTCCATCACCGGGATATCGGTGAACACTTGGGCCGGCAGATTCGAGCAGTGGAACACCACTGCCTTGTTCGGGTCTTCGCCGTAGTTGTTGTTCCAGTCCACCAGCGCGCTGGGCTTCCCACTGGCCAGCGCCATGGCGTACATGCCAACCACGCCGGCCACGTCTGTTTCGCACGCGCTGCTCTGTAGCCGGTCGCTCATCATGCTCATAATCGTGCAGGGCACCACGCCGAAGTACTCCTCCATCGCGGTCCAACACTGGATGGCCGTCATATCGAGCTGCGTATCATCCATCCAGCGCTCGATCACGACGCCGAGCTTGGCCATCTTGGTCAGCGCTTCGGGCGGCACGTTCGGGCCGACCTTGGCGTAAGCGCGAATGCGATCCAGATACGCTTTCACCGCCGGGTCGTCGTCGCGGAGCTTGGCGATGCGCCCGAAGGCCTCGCTGAGATCGAGCGTCTCGACGCTGATGCCGCTCAGCTCGAACAGCTTCTCGCTGTAGCGCACCGTGTTGAAGGCCTGGGGACGGGCGCCGAGCGCGCCGACGCGCGCATGCTTCAGCCCTTTCACCACGCGACAGGTGCCGACGAAATTCCGCAGATCGGCTTTGAAGCTCTCGCTGGTCGGGTCGCATGTGTGCAGCGTCGTGAGCGAGAACTTGATGCCGTACTGGGTCAAGTTGTTGCACACGCTCATCTTGCCGCAGAAGCTATCGCGCCGGTCGGCGATGGTCATCTTGGCGGCGTCGTCGTTGAATGCATGCACCAACACCGGCACACCCAAGTCGGCCCAGCGAATGGTGTTGGCGACGGCGCGCTCGTCGCCGAAGTTAGGCAGCGTGACCAGGATGCCGTCAATGTCGTCGCGACGCTGCCGGAATAGGTCGGCGTATAGCCGCGCCTCGTTCATGCTCTCCACCGAGCCGTAGGCGGTCGCGTCCTCAGGCGCGATCACGGCCTCGATGCCCAGCTCGCTCAGCGTATTTAGCACGGCCTTACGGCCTTCGACGCATAGATGTTTGGGAAAGAACCCCCGGTTGCCGACGATGACGCCGAGGGTCGGTCGTTTGTTTGTGATCGTTGCCATAGCACATTAGGTTTAGTTGACCTACGGCAACTTGGCAAGTGCAGCTAAAGGCCGCGCCTGGCCGTGCAGGACGCAGACAGCCGTCGGCGCATCGCATCAGCCGTGGCAGCCATGAATACCGGGATGTTCACGCTGCTCATGACCAGCACGTCCTCGAAAGGCGTCGTGTCTTCGTCCAGGAAGCGGAACACGCGCTGCGGCGGGTTGCGCGCGAACAGTTCGGTGAATACCTGGCGCCCGCGCGCACGCCGCGTGTCCAACACGTTGAGCAGCGCGCTATCAAACAATTGGTAGCGCCTATGCAGCAGCGGCGCTGCCACCTCGGGACGGCCGGTTGCTTTCAGCGCCTGCGCGAGGCGCTGGGTATGTCGCTGGATGCGCTGGAAGGTGTAGCCGGTGCTGGGCTTGGTGCAACCGCCGGCCGTGCCGATGTTAATCACGCGCGCGCCGCGCCGTTCGGGAAAGGGCGCGTCGGTCATCGGAATCACGCCGAACTCTTCGTGTTGCGTTTCGTAGTCGGCGATGCGCAGGCAGTCGTGGATATACGCCTGCAACTGCTGAGCGTATTCGGCGCGGGCCAGCAGCGCGCCCGAGAACACGGTGTACTCCACCAATGCCGTATGCGCGTCGAACGGCAGCACATAGACGAAGCGTGTGTCTTCGGCCTGGTCCACGCGGAAATCCATCAGCGTGGCCACTTGCGGGTCGAACGCACGCTCGGGCGTCCGAATCACCCAGCCTAGAAAGTGCTGAAGCAAGTTGTGATACACGGGGCGACGCGCCGGTGGATCGAGCAAGAGGCTGTTGAAGGCCCATGCACCGCGGTACACCTGCCCGTCCCGCGTGCGCACGATAGCGCCGTCGTCTTCGCTCTCGACAGCGGTCACCTCGGCATACGCGCGCACGACGTTCGGCTGCGCGTCTAACCATTGCGCCATGAAGCGGTAGAAGTCGGCGCCGCGGATCATCTTGTAGCGGTACGGGGCGATCCTCAGCACGGTGGAGAAGCCCTCGCCGTGGAAAGCCAAGTGCTCCCAGCGGCGAAAGACGATGGGCTCAAAAGTGCCTTCGCCGACCTCCCAAAAGCACCAGGTGCGGTCGTTCGTCGTCTTCGGCGCGCGGTCCAGCAACAAGATGCGCTTGTCGGTCAGGCCCACCTGGTTGAGGCGATAGACCAGGCTCAACCCGGCTGCTCCTGCCCCGACGATGATGTAGTCGAAGCGCCCCTCGGCTTCCCGATCCTCAATGCCCAAGTCCTACTCCGTTTCGTCAGGCGTAGGTCATCACCGAATCACGCGCGACCTCACGTCGGCAGCGCCTCGCGCAAGATGCGCAGCCAGTTGTCGCGCATGATCTGCGCCACGTGGCGCATCTCGAAGCCGCGCTCCAACAGCGCATCGCCGATCTTGTAGTGATCGCGGATGGTGTTCAGCTCGCGTGGGATGTCGTTGTAGCCGATGCCGCCGTCGTAGTCGCTGCCGATGCCGACGTGATTGGCGCTGCCGGTCACCTGGCAGATGTGGTCAATCATGCGCACCACGTCGTCGAGCGTCACGTCGTGCTTTTTGCCGCTCCACTCCTTCTTGAGGAAGCGGTTGTAGAGCACCACGCCGATCACGCCGCCGCGCTCGGCGATGCGCTCGATGGCTTTGTCCGGCAGGTGGCGCGGCGTCGGCGCGTAGCGATACGGATTGCTGTGGCTGGCGATGACGTGCCGACCCTCAAAGGCATCCAGTGCTTCGTAGAGCGCCTCGTGCGACAGATGGCTGACGTCGAGGATGACGCCGAACTCCGCCATAACGTTCAGCAACTCGCGGCCGAGCTTGGTCAGCCGACCGCCGCTCCAAGTGCCGCCGGCGTAGCGCGTCGTGTCCCAGGCCGGCCCGACGATGCGCAGACCGCGCTCGTACCAGCGCTCCAGCTCTTTCGGCTCCAGGATCGGATCGCCGCCTTCCATCAGCAGCACGATGCCTACGCGATGGGGAGTAAGCAGGCGGGAATCGGCCGTAGGTGCCGCGCCTGTGCCAACGCCCCAGCGCTGGCAGAGGCTCTCCAGTTCCCCCTTCGTCGTCACCAACATCACGTGCGGGCTCTCCTCGGCCCAGCGCCGGTAGAAATCGAGCTGCGCCATGCCCAGCGCGTGAGCTTCGCGCGCATCGCGATAGGACGGCCAGCCTTCGCCCAGCTTGCGCGAATACGGCTCCACGAAGATCGTGCCGAAGCACAGCCCGACTCGTCCGCGGATCATATCCGGCAGGCCGACCGTGCACTGGCCGGATCGCTTCTCGACCCAGCTGCCACGTTCGATCTCTCGCGTCGCGCAGGCCGAGCGGCGATAGTCGCGCCGCTTATAGAGCGCGTTGTAAGCGATGTCTAGGTGGGCATCCACGATGAACGGATGACGATAGCTTGCACCTTGCATAGGGCAGATTGTATTCAGCGCGCTGGCGCGAAATCGCAAATCACGCGGCTGTTTTCCCAGATTGATGGATTTCGCGAGGGACGCTTGACGTAGAACATGTGTTCTAGATAATTACAGCAACCGAACATGTGTTCTGAGGGTGGCTGCTGAGATGTATCGCAAGTTGCATCAGACTGCTGATCGGATCGAGGCTGTGTTGCGCGAGGGCAAGGCGCCGGCCGCCGTCGTCGGCGGCAAGGTGCTGCCTGGATTCGTCGAAATGCTGCTGCGCCCGGCGCCGGGCACCAAGGTGAAACAAGTCCGGGCGCTCCAAGCCGACCTAGCCCTGGCCTTGGGCAACGCGAACGTCCGCGTCACGCAGAGCGGGACGCATCTGGCCGTCCAAATTCCGCGCGAGACGCGCGCGCCCGTGCGCCTGACGACGCTGATGACGTCGCTCAAAACCGCGCCGCCCTACACGGCCGTGCTGGGCCTAGCCGAGGACGGCGCGCCGCTGATGGCTTGCCTGTCCTCGCCGGAAGTCGCGCATGTCCTGATCGCCGGCACGACCGGCTCGGGCAAGACCTCACTCGCGCACAGCATGCTGATCAGCCTGTGCCGGCGACATCGCCCTAGCCAGTTCGGCCTGGTGGTGCTTGACCCCAAACGCGATCAGCAAGCGAGCTTCTTGAGCGCGATCGAGCGACATCTGCTCCTGGGCGTCGCGCACACGGCGGAAGAAGCACACGCAGCTTTGGCGCGGGTGGTGGAAGTGATGGAGCGTCGCACGAACCTGAAAGACCCTCAGCCGCGTGTCGCAGTCTACGTAGACGAGATGGCCGACTTGGTGCAGACCGGCGGCTCGCGCATCGTAGACGCGCTCACGCGCATCGCTCAGCGCGGCCGCGAGGCCGGCATCCACTTGATCGCCTGCACTCAGAAGCCGTCGGCGCGCGTCATCGGCTCGCTGCTGAAGGCGAACTTGCCGCTTCGGCTGGTCGGGCGCGTGGTGTCGGCGGAGGATGCGCGCATCGCAGCCGGCATCCCCGCCAGCGGCGCGGAGCGGCTGCTGGGCAGCGGCGACTTCATCGCCGTCACGTCCGGGCGCGTGATTCGATTTCAAGCAGCCATGCCGGTTTGAGAGGGAGCAAGTATGGACAGGCTTAACAAGGCAGCCGCGGTGAGTTTGGTGGCGTTCTCAATCGTGCTCGCCGCGTTCATTGGATCGCGCATGGATCAGCTCACCATCGCGCTCCTGGGCGGGACGTTCATCGGCCTGCTCATCTCGATTCCGTCGGTGCTGCTGATCGTCGTGTTGGCGCTGCGGCGGCGCGATGGCGGTGAGTCGGTGCGCTATGAACGGCCGCGCTTTACGCACATGCCGCCCAGTCCGCCGCAGTACTGGGCCACGCCGACGTTGACCGACGCGCCCTACTATGGCGAAATGCACTCGCCGCCGCCAATGACCCAGGCGCGGGCGTCTTTCGCCGCGCCGGAGTATGTGCTGCCTACGACGCGACGCCGCTTCTATCTCATCGGCGAATCGGGTGAGATCAGCGAGATCGAGGCACCGCCCGAGTCGGATGAGCCGAATGGTGCGCCCGCGGAGGCAGCGACGCACCTATAGGCTCGCAGAGAGTTTCGGCCGGCTCAGGAGCATCGGCGCCGCGGCGACCTCATCGCAAGTCCTCCTCGACGCAGCGCGCTGCAGCGATGCCCGACAACGTCACCAGCGGCACGCCGCCGCCTGGGTGTGCGCTGCCGCTGGCGAAATAGAGCCGGCCGATCTTGCCGTCGCGGTTAGCTGGTCGCATGAATGCCGCCGTGCGCGTGTTGGACGAGAAGCCGTAGATCGCTCCGCGGTGGCCGCCGTACGTCGTCTGCAGGTCCAGTGGAGTCAGCCGGTGTTCGACCTTCACCAGCTCGCGCACGTCGTTCAGCGGCAGGACGCACCCTAGGTTGGCAACCAGCAGCCCCTTGATGTGTTGCGCGTAGCGTTCGGTTCCGGCGCGCCAGTCGTAGGCCTCACTCAGGTAGGGCGCGTTGACGAGCACGAACCAGTTCTCGCAGCCCGGCGGCGCATGGTCAGGATCGGTCTTGCTGGTGATGCACACGTAGAGCGTCGGATCGCGCGGCGCGATGCGCCGGACGAAGATATCGTCGAATTCGCGCCGGTAGTCCCGCGTGAAGAAGATGTTGTGATGGGCCAGCGGTTCGTGTACTCCGCGCACGCCTAGCAAGAGCACGAAACCGCTGCAGGAAGGCTCAAGCGCACCTCGAGCGCGCGGGCGGTGAGCATCTGGGATCAACGTCTCGCGCGCCCACGTGTAATCCACATTGCACACCACGGCGTCGGCGCGGATGACCTCGCCGCTCGTCAGCCTGACGCCGTGCGCTTTGCCGGACGCGATGCAGATCTCCTGCGCCGGGCTGTTGTAGCGCACCTCCACGCCCAACTCGCTTGCCAATCGCTCCCATGCCCGCGCCAGTTGGAAGATGCCGCCGCGCGGATACCACGCCCCCTGCGCCATCTCCACGTAGGCGATCACGTTGAGCGTGGCCGGCGCCCGGTAAGGTGATGACCCGTTATAGGTGGCGAAGCGGTCGAAGAGCTGCACCAGGTGCGGATCGCTGAAGTGGGCGCGGATGGCCTGGTGCATGGTGCGCAGCGCATCTATCTTAAGCACGTCGGCCACCGGCAACCTCACCAGGTCGCGGAGCGTGGGCTTCTGCCGGTAGAGGAAGGGGCCGCTGACTACGTCGTAGAGGCGCTTGGCATAGCGCATGAAGCGGCGATAGCCGTCTACCTCGTGCGGACCAAAGGCGCGCCGGATGTTCTCGGCCATTGCTTCCTCGTCGGTTACGGCGTCAATCTGCGCGCCATCGCGCCAAAAGTAGCGCGTCACCGGTTGCAGCGGAACGAGGTCGAGGTAATCGCGCAAGTCGCGCCCGGCCGCGGCGAACAATCCCTCGTAAACGTGCCGCATCGTGATGACCGATGGGCCGGTATCCCAGCGGAAGCCATCGGCGCGCCACTCGCCCATCTTGCCGCCGGGACGATCGAGCTTCTCGACGACTGTGACGCGATAGCCGCGCGCGGCCAGGTGTATCGCTGCGCTTAGACCGCCGATGCCGGCGCCGATGACGACGACCCGCGCGTTCATGGATGGCGACCGTCGGCCAGGGCGACTTCGTCCAGCCGCAAGCTCAGCGCGGTGCTTGCGCCGTCCGCGCCCATGCTGATGCCGTAGATCGTCGTCGCTGCTTCCACCGTGCGCCGATTGTGGGTGATGACGATGAACTGCGTGCTATCACTCAGGCTCTCCAGCATCGCGCGGAAGCGCCCGACGTTCGACTCATCCAGCGCAGCATCTACCTCATCCAGCACACAGAACGGCGTCGGCTTCACCTGCAAGATGGCGAACAGCAGCGCTGTCGCCGTGAGTGCGCGCTCGCCGCCGGAGAGCAAGGCCAGCGATTGCGGCCGTTTGC
Source organism: Thermoflexales bacterium (assembly GCA_025056965.1). Lineage (GTDB taxonomy): Bacteria > Chloroflexota > Anaerolineae > J036 > Brachytrichaceae > JAAFGM01. The sequence goes on from JANWVF010000165.1 coordinate 12,704, forward strand.
CGGGCGGCTGAGCGTGAATCTCGATGCCACACTCGTCAATGTTGTCCGAGTTAACCAACGAGAGTCGCGCTTGGCCGCCGCCGAAGAGCACCTTGAATGTGCTCTGGAAGGCCTGCGCGATGGCATCAAAGGTTTGGCGAAAGGCGTCTTTCATCACATCGTTGAGCTCGGCGATCACTTGCCGCAGCGCTGCCGAGGCCTTCTCCAGGTCGTTGCACTGTTCGGCGATGAAACGGTATCGCCGACTCAGTTCCTCAAACTCAGCCTGCGCCTCGTCATTGATCGCGCCCAGGCGCTTGATTTGAGCGCGCAGTTGGGCGATGCGTTCCTCGATGCCGGCAGGCAGTTCTTCGACGATGGGCAGGGATTCCAAGATCGAGGGCTGGGCATCGGAGGAGGATGGGTAATCTTCGGCCGCTGCGTCCGTCGGCGCTCCACCCTCGATCTCGACCCAAGCGCGCCGGCGCAAGCTCTCCAGTTCGTCGTTGTGCCGCGCTAGGTCCAGGGTAGCGGCGTTCAGCTGAGATTCGCGCTCGCGCAGCCTACGCTCGGCCTCTCGTCGCCGCTCATCCAACTCGCCGATCTGTGCCTCGATAGCAGCGATCTCGCTTTGCAGCGGCGCGATCGCTGCGTCGGCGGCGCGCCGGTCGGCTTCGGCCTGAGCTGCGGCGTCGGCCAACGTTTGGAGCGCGGCCTGTGCCGCGTGCAGTTGGGCTGTCAGTTCGGCCAAGCGTCGCGCGCGCGATTCGTGCTGTGCCAGCGCGTCGGCATGGGCAGCAGCGCGCTCGCGGCGAAGCGCCTCGGCGTTCTGCATCGCAGTCTGCGCCGCCGAGCACATAGCCTGTGCCGTCGTGAGCGCTTCCAGCCATCCGCCCCGGAGCTGTGCGTTCAGGCGCGCATCCAGTTCATGCAGCGAGCGCAGCGCTTGGGCGTGCGCCGCTTCGCGCTGCCTGAGCACATCGCCGGCCTCGGCCAACTGGCGGTCGAGCGACTCAACCTCTGCGGTCAGGCGCTCCATGTCGCCGACCAGCATGGCCAGCGATTCTTCGAGCGAGCCGATCTTGCGCTGCGTGGCCTCAATGCGGTTGCGCCGATGCGCGCTCTCGCGGTTAAAAAGATCGCGCGCCTGAGCCGTCTGCTCGAGCGAGCGACGGGCAGCTTCAAATGCGCGCTGTGCCTCGTCGCGGTGGTGGCGGGCGTGCCGAAGGTTGGCAAGCGCACGCTCGTGATCCAGCGCCTCCGGCAGCTCGGTCTCGTCGCCTAGGATGATGGGCGAGCGTTCGCCCGCCGGAAGCGACAGCGTGCCGATGGCGTGCGCGATCTCGCCGTCGCGCGTGACGCACAGACAGCCGTCGGGCAATTGCGCGGCCAGCGCGCGCGCGGCATCGAGGTCACGAGTGATGAACTTCCGGCCGGCGATGATGCGCATGGCTGGCCTCAGCCAGTCTGGTGCGCCGATCGCATCGAGCAGGGGGCGCGCGTGGCAGGCGCGGGCGTGCTCGTTCAGGATGCGATCGTTCGCCTCACGCTCGTCGTCGTAGGGCCGCAGCGCATGCGTCACCACCACGGCGATCCGACCGGAAACCTGCTCGGTAAGCCAAGCGCGCAAGCGCACGAGGCCCGCTTCGGCCACGGCCGGTTCGCCGGGCGCGATGACGATGGCGTTCAGCAGCTCGCCCAGTGCCGCCTCGACGGCTTTCTGATCGTCGGGGGCGATCTGGATGAACGACGACAACACGCCGTGTATGGCCGGCAGCCCTGCCTGAGCCGCTGCGGCGGCCAGCTCGTCGGCACTGCGGGTCGCCATGGCGCGCATGTCGGCAAAGATCGTCATGCGCGAGGTCAAGCGCTCCTCTGCTTCCGCCGCGGCCAGGGCCGACTGGGCTTGCTCCAGCGCCGCGCGGGCTGCTTCGAGGGTTTGGACGGCCGACTCGTACTGAGCCTCGAACAGGTTCGTCTGCGACGCTTCTCGCTCGACCGCCGCATTCATCTCATTCAGCGCCGCTAGCTCCGCCTCGCGCTGCGCGCCCAGGTCGCTTGCCCGCCTCGACATGACTTCAAGCTGCTGGCGCAGCGCATCCTGCCGAGCGCGCAGGCTGGCGATGTGATCCCGCGCCGCCATCACGGCGTCGCCGGCTTCGGCCACATGCCGCTGGGCGGCGGCGCGCTGCTCCTCTAGAGCCGCGCGCTCGGCGCGCTGCCCGGATGCGGCCGACTCCGCCGCTTCAAGCGCTCTCCGCCGCTCTAAGTAAGTGGCTTCTGCCGATGCAAACGCGGCTTGCGCCTCGTCGGCGCGCGCGGCAAGCGCATCTGCTGCCGCGGCAGATTCATCCAGCTCTCGCCGCGCGTCTGCGACCTGCCGCTCCAGCGAAGCGACGCGCTCGCGCATCACGGCCAGGTCGCGCGACGCGGCCTCGGCTGTCTGGCGGGCAGCATCGCGCCGAGGCTGTGCTTCGGTCAAACGCGCCTGTAGCCATCGGCGCATTTCGCGCAGCGCCGTGCCTTGCGCATCGAGCATGTTGACCGCGTCTAGGGCCTCGGCGACGGCGCGCTGTGCGTCGCGCTGGGCAGCGGCGGCAGCCTCCACGGCGGAGCGCATGCGCCGGTATTGATAGCCCAGCCACGTGCGGGTGAGTTGGCCGAGTTCGTCGGCCAGTGCGCGATGCTGCCGCGCGCGCTCGACCTGGCGTTCGAGTTGCTTGAGGCGCGGCGTGATCTCGTTGAGGATGTCGCGCGCGCGCTCCAAATTGCGATGAGTCTCTTCTAACTTGCGCAAGGCATCCTCGCGCCGATCGCGATAGCCAGCGATACCGGCAGCTTCCTCGAACAGGGCGCGGCGCTCCTCCGGCTTCTGCGCCAGCGCCTCGTCCACCAGCCCTTGGCCGATGACCGTGTAGGTGCGTTCGGCCAGGCCGCTATGGGCGAGCAGATCGGTCACATCGCGCAGACGCACGCGGTTGCCGTTGAGCACGTATTCGTTCGTGCCGTCGCGATATGCGCGCCGGCCGATCTCGATCTCGCTGAACTCGATTGGGAAGAAGCCGTCGCTGTTGTCGAAGGTGAGAATGACTTCGGCCATGCTGGCGCGGGGCCGCCTGGCGCTGCCGGAGAAGATCATGTCGTCGGTCTTCTTTCCGCGCAATAGGGAGAACTGCTGCTCACCGAGCGCCCAGCGAATGCCGTCGGCGATATTGCTTTTGCCGCTGCCGTTGGGTCCGATGATGCAGGTGATGCCTTCGCCGAACTCGAAGCGCGTCTTGCCGGCGAAGGTTTTGTAGCCGTTGAGGACGAGTGTCTTCAGGCGCATCGCGAGGCGCATTCTAACCATGCCCCGCATCGTCAGCCGGGCCGGCGTTGCGCCGCCTCCATATGCGCCTCGTGCGCGCGAATGACCTGCAACCACATCTCGGCATGCACTTCCAAGCCGAGATCGGAGAAGTGACAGCCGTCGTGGCGATATTCCGGTCCGAGTTGGTCGGTGTCGGGTCCGAGGAAGATGCCCGATTCGGGATCGGCCAGGCCGATCTGCGCTGCGCGAATCGTCTCGTTAGGGAGATACTGGCCACAGCGCGTCGCTACCGCGACGAACGCCGGCGCATCCACGCCCAGCGCGCGAATCGCCGCTAACATCGCGCGAAAGCGCCGTTGGTAGTCCTCAGCCGACGTGCCCAACACGGCGTCGCTTTCACCTTGATGCCACAGCAGATGGGTGAACACCAGCCGAGCCTTCTGAGCCTCGCGCACGTTGCGCAGCAGATCCTTGTGCAGGGCGCCGCCCGGCGCCCACTGCGCGATCTCGGTCGCGCCGATCGAGGCCGGCACGAACACCACGCGATCGTAGAGCTTCGCGGCGATGAGCTTGTCGCCCAGCCGAGTCCACACGCTGCCGCCGTTGCCGTTGGCGCCGGGGAGCGGATCACGGGCGCGCTCATAGCGGCCACGGAAGAAGTTGAACACGCGCGGCCCGGCGACGCGCCGACTCTCGCCCCAGTTGCCGGCGTTTGACTGGCCGAAAACCAGCGCGACCATGACGCGCGGGCGAGCTGGACGGGTTGGCGTAGGGGACTGCGCGCGCGCCGATGCGTGCGGGATTGCGACGGCGACGAACACGGCCAACGTCGCCATTAGGCGCACGAGCGTGCGTCGGGAGCTCATCGCGCGATGAGTTCGGCGGCCAAGACGACCAGCGCCACCCCAACCAACCCCAGGGCGACGGCGACCAACGCGCGGGACAGGCTGACCAGCCGTCCGTGGCGACGGTGCATCATCGTGCCGTGTTGTAACTCCGGCGCGTTCGTCATAGGCACGCCGACGACGCTGCTGAGCCACCACGCGCGAGCGCAGTAGGCATATTGGCCGATTTCACTGGCCCGGATTACGCGCTGCTGACGGAAGTTGGACATTGCCTCGTTGCAAATTTCAGGCTCTCAGTATAATTTCTCTCGGTTATGCCGGTTTGGCTCTCGGCCATCCTCATTGCGATCCCCACGCTCTGGTATGCCCGCCTGGTGCGCAGCATTGATCGCTTCGAGCAAGAGCCTGCTAAATACCTGATCGTCGCGTTCCTGTGGGGCGCACTTCCGGCGGCGTTCATCGCGCTCGTCTTGCAACTGGTCTTCGCGCTGCCGGTGTCGTACGTCTTGGGCGAAGAGGCCTCGATGACGACTACTTCGATCGTCGCTGCCCCTTTGACGGAGGAGCTGGCTAAGGGCTTGGCCGTCGCGGCAATTTACCTGTGGCGTCGCCGCGAATTCGACGGCTGGGTGGATGGAATCGTTTATGGCTCGACAGTGGGCTTCGGCTTTGCCTATGTCGAGAACATTATCTACTTGGCAAACACGGAGGGCCTGGGCGGGTGGGTGCAGTTGTTCATCCTGCGCGTCATCGTCTTCGGCTTCATGCATGGCTTCTACACTTCGCTCATCGGCATCGGCTTCGGCTTAGCGCGCCATGCGCCGTCGCGCGCGCAAGCGACGGGGTTCATCACCCTCGGCTTCGCAGCGGCCATCATCACTCACGCCGTCCACAACGCTTCCGTGAGCTGGGTCGAAGTGAGTGGCGGCTCGACGTTGCTGGTAACCGCGCTCAACTACGGGCTTTTGATCGTGCTGATGCTAGGGTTGCGCTGGCTCAGCGCGCGCAATGATCGCCGCATGTTTCGGACCTACCTCGCCGATGAATCGCCGCACGTGATCACCCCAGAGGCCTATACAGCCCTCGCCGGCATGCCGGCAAGCGCAGGGGCGCGCCACACGCCGCGGCTGAGCAGCGCTTTCTACCACCTAGCGGGCGAACTGGCGCAGCGCAAGCGACAGCTGATCGAGTATGGCGAAGGCAGCGTCGAAGAGATAGACCGCTTGCGCGCCCAGCTGCGTGCCCTGAGCTATCCCCACGCTCAGGCGTCCCCTGCGCCCCAGGCAACCGATGTCACCCATCGCGGCTAGCGCAGGACGCGCGCGCCCTATGCCGCGCGGGATCCGCCCCACCCGACCAGCGTCTGCACGATTCGGCCAACGGTCGGCTTGCGGCGGATGGGCGCGCCGCCGAGCACGATCTGCGTCAACTTCCGTCGCAGGTCGCTGCGCCGGTTAGCCATGGTAACCAGCACGTTCAGCGCGATCGGGTGGGCGCACCATCGGCGCACCCATAGGCAGAACTCGAACAGCATCTGGAAGCGCTCGCGCAGCGCGCGGTCGTAGGCGACGTGTTGCGGACGGGTGAAGTCGCCGTGCGCGAACATATCGTAGATGTGGTCGGCGGCGATGCGCCCCGACTCCAGCGCGTAGTCAATGCCCTCGCCGGTGAGCGGGTTGACCAGACCGGCGGCCTCGCCCACCAGCAGGACGCGCTCGCCGAAGGTGGGCGACGTTAAAAAGTCCTCGCGCAGGGGGTAACCTCGCGCAGGACCAGCCTGCACGGCGCCCGCCAGCCATTGCCGCATGGCTGGCGAGCGCACAAAGGACTCGAAGAAGCCGAGCGCAGATGCCGTGCGGTTGTATTGAAAGTATCCAACACCGACGTTAGCCGCGTCTGGCACGATGGGAAATACCCAGCCGTAGCCCGGCAGAGGCGCACCGTCGAAGTGCAGCGTCCAGGTGTTTGCCAGCTCGCGAACATGCTCGAAGTAAGCCCGTGCCGCGACGATGACCCTGGGCTGAACGCGCAGGATGCCCGAGCGCAGCAGCAAGCCGGTGTTCGCGCCGGTTGCAACTACGGCCAGGCGGGCCTGAAAGGTGACGTGGCGCCCGTTGCGTTCGCCGTGCAGCGCGACGTGCGCTGCGCCGTTCGACGCCTCGACGCGAACGTGGCTCACGTGCACGCACGGCTCAAAGCGCGCGCCGCTCTGCATCGCGCGCCGACGGATGTGATCGTCGAGGATTCGGCGCGGGACGACGAGGGCATAGGCCGGCATGCCATCGCCCAGGGTGACAACATCGCCGGTTGACCGTCCGTTGGGCGCGAATACTTCAAAGCGCCGGATGACTTGACCGACGCGCTGCAGCTCCTCGCTCAGCCCCATGTCCTGCAGCACGCCGACCGCCCGCGGCGTGAGACCGTCGCCGCAGGTCTTATCGCGCGGGAAGTCGAACTTGTCTATCAACAGCACGTCCACCCCGCGCCGTGCCAGGTAGTGTGCCGTTGCCGAGCCGGCCGGCCCGGCGCCGATCACCGCTACGTCGTGCATGCCGTCGTCAGGTTGATGAAAGCGTCTGCGTTTGGCTCAATAGAAGAAAAGGCCGCCTTGCGGCGGCCGCCCAACCGGCTTTAGACCCCCGCTAATCCTGCTCGGCTTTGGCCTTGGACTTGGCCGGCTTCTTCGATTCCGAGGATTCCGAGTCGGACTTGCCGTCGGTCTTGCTCGACTCGGCTTCGCTTTGCTTAGTCTCCACGGAGTGCTTCGCTTTGTCGCTCTTGCTGTCGGTGATGTACCAGCCGCTGCCCTTGAACGTGACGGCCACCTTGCTCACTACGCGATAGACGCTGCGCTTGCCGCACTTGGGGCAGCGTTTGATCGGATCGTCAGTGAACTTTTGTTGCTTCTCAAACTCAAAACCGCAATCGGGACAGGCGTACTGATACGTGGGCATAGCGCCCGAATTATAACGGGTTGAGCCGGTTGGACGGGCAACCGCCGCATTCGGTGAGGATGTGCAGCGTCGGCTGCTCTGTTCAGACCAGGCGCTGCCCACCGATAAAGTTGCAGCATGCACGCTGCCCTCACGCCCGCTTGAGCGTGACGAGCGTCGGCACTAGGTCGAACATCCAGAAGCCGATCGGCAGCCCGATGATCGTCAAGCACAGCGCGTAAGCCACGATCATCCAGAGCGCGCTCAACCACCAGCCGATCAGCACGAAATAGATCGCGCGAATGAAGAAGTTGATCTGCGGCACATCGCTGATGGCGCCGCTCGGCGACATTTGCACCAACCGCCGGCCACGCAGCGCGATCACCTGTGGCACGTTATTCAACATCGCTGCTCCCAGCGGCAGGCCGATGATGGTCAGGCACAACAGCCAGGCCACGACCACCCAGATCGCGCCCAGCCACCAGCCGACGAAGGCGAACCAAAGAATTTGGAGCAGACAGCCGGGGCGGCTGGTCTGCTCGTAAATGACCGGTTGGATCATGTCACTGCCCTCCGATAGCCTAAGTCAAATGCTTCCATAGCTCACTGCCGATGATGTCGCACGCGTGCGACCATCGCACCCGGCAAAATAGGCCGCGGGACACGCGCGCGCCGAACCGGCTTGGACGGCCGAGAGGACTGCTTCGCGTTCGTCCGCTTGGTGGTCTTGCGCGTTCGGCGCGGCTTGGATGCGCCGTTGTCGTGCTGCTCGGGTGGGAGCGGCTGCGGCTGACGAATCAGCGCCGCGCGCAGTACTTCGTCCATCGTCGCCACTTGGATCAACGTCGTGTCGCGCTGAATGCGCTTGGGCACCTCGGCCAAGTCCTTCGCGTTCTTCTTCGGAAAGATGAAGGTGCGTATGCCGGCGCGGTGGGCCGCCATCAGTTTCTCCTTCAGGCCGCCGATGGGTAACACGCGCCCGCGCAGGGTGATCTCGCCGGTCATTGCTACGTCGCGTCGCACGGGGATTTTCGTCAGCGCCGAAATGAGCGCCGTCGCCATGGTGATGCCGGCGCTTGGCCCTTCCTTCGAGATGGCACCCTCCGGCACGTGGATGTGAATATCGTGCTTCTCGAAAGTCTTCTTCGGGATGCCAAGCTCGTTTGCGCGTGCGCGGGCATAGCTGAGCGCGGCTTTGGCGCTCTCTTGCATCACTTCGCCGAGCTGGCCGGTGAGCGTGAGTTCGCCTTTGCCTTCCATCAACGTCACCTCGACTTGCATCAAGTCGCCGCCGGCCTCGTCCCATGCCACGCCGTTCGCCACGCCGATCTGATCCTGTTCGTCCACTTTGCCAAAGTCGAACTGCGGCGGGCCGAGGAAGCGATGCAAGGCGCCCGGCGTGAGGCGACGCACATGTGGCTTACCCTCTGCCACGCGCCGCGCGATCTTGCGACAAATGGTGGCGATGGCGCGGTCGAGGTTGCGCACGCCGGCCTCGTATGTGTACTCGCGGATGATGTGGCGCAGCACCTCATCGCTGAACGTGACCGGCGGGTGACCATTGCTGCCCTCGGCTTGCAGGCCGTTATCGGCAATCTGCTTCGGCACCAGGAAGCGACGGGCGATCTGCAACTTCTCTTCCTCGACATAGCCGGTGAACTCGATCACCTCCATCCGATCGCGCAGCGCGGGCGGGATGTCGTAAAGATAGTTGGCCGTCGTCACCCACATCACCTGGCTGAGGTCGTAGGGCATGTCGAGGTAGTGATCCTCGAACTCGAAGTTCTGCTCGGGGTCGAGCACCTCGAGCAAGGCCGCGCTGGGATCGCCGCGGAAGTCGCTGCCTAGCTTGTCAATCTCATCGAGCACGAATAGCGGGTTGATCGTCCCGGCGCGACACATGGTCTGCAAAATGCGCCCGGGCAACGCGCCGATGTAGGTGCGACGATGGCCGCGAATCTCGGCTTCGTCGTGCACGCCACCCACCGACATGCGCACGAACCTGCGGCCGAGCGAGTCGGCGATGCTGCGCGCCAGCGAAGTTTTGCCCGTGCCGGGTGGCCCGACGAAGCACAAGATCGGGCTGCGCGATGAGCTACCTTTCAGCTTGCGCACAGCGATGTGCTCGAGGATGCGCTCCTTGGCCTTGGTCAAGCCATAGTGGCGTTCGTCGAGGATGCGCGCGGCGCGCTCGACGTCCAGGATGTCCTCGGTGCGCTCCGTCCACGGCAAATCCAGCAGCCATTCGACGTAGTCGCGCACCATGCTCACTTCGGGCGACATGCTGTGGAGCTGTTCGAGCTTGTTGATCTCGCGCTCGGCGCGCTCGCGCACTGCGTCGGGCAGGGCCTTCTTCTTCAGGCGCTCGCGCAGCAGGCTGATCTCACTCGCGCCTGCATCTATCTCGCCCAGTTCGGTCTGAATCGAGCGCAGTTGCTCGCGCAGATAGTACTCGCGCTGGCTCTTATCCACCTCGCTCTGCGCGCGCTCGTGGATGCGATCCTCTAGCTCCAGCACATCCAGCTCGCGGGCCAGGATGGTGCTCATCTTTTGCAGGCGGCTCAGCGGATCTACCGCTTCGAGGATGCTCTGGCGTGTAGCGACATTGAGCGGCATGGTTTGCGCGATGAAGTCGGCCAACCAGCCCGGCTCGTGAATGTTCATCGCGTAGACGAACGCTTCCTCCGGGATGCGCTCGTTCAACTCGACGACCTTATCGAACAGCGTGAGCACAGCGCGCATCAGCGCCTCGGTCGCCGGCGACTGCGTCTGAGGCTCATGCAGCACCTCGACACGCGCCATCAGGAACGGAGTCGCCTGCAGCCACTCCACCACCTTTACCCGCGCGCGCCCCTGCACGATCAGGCTGGCCGACCCGTCCGGCAAGTTCAACATGCGCCCGATGGCCACGGCTACGCCGACGTCGTAGAGATCCGACGGGCGGGGATCTTCGGCGTCGGGAGACTTCTGCGCGATGGCGACGGCCAGGCCAAGCGAACGCGCTACGTCAAGCGCGCGCAGCGACCGTTCGCGCCCAATGGTCAACGGGATGACCGAGCGCGGGTATACGACCAGGTCGCGCAACGGCAGAACCGGCGCCTCGAAGACATCTGGCAGTTGGGAATTGGCCTCGGCCTGCTGCGGCAGTCCGTTGCCAAAGCTGGCGCCGATGAGCCAGTCGTGCATGTGGGAAGTGGAAGTGAATGAATGCTTCATCGCGTCAATCGAAGGCCGGTAGCACCTCGGCACCGGTCAACTGTGCCCACCTTAAGCGCGCCTCGCCGACGAAGGCCACGCTGCCACAAATGCAAACCGCTTCGTTGCCTTTTATCACCGGCTTCAATGCGTCGGCCAGGTTTGGCAGGGCCACTGCCCGCGCGATGTTCGCCTGGGCAGCGATCGCTAACAAGTGATCGGCCGGCACGGCGCGCGGCGAGTCGGACTGCTGCGAGAATATCCAGCGCGTCGCGCGCGGGTTAAGCGCCTTGATCATGCCCTCGGCATCTTTGTCCTTCAGCGTGCCGAAGATGAAAACCCAGCGCCGGCCGGGGAAGACCTCGGCCAACGTCGCCGCCAGTTTGTTCACGCTGTCGAGGTTGTGCGCGCCATCGGCGACGACGGGCGGATCGGCCCGCAGGATCTCGAAGCGCCCCGGCCAAGTGGCCAGCCGCAATCCGTCGCGTATCGCGCGCGCACCCAGATCGTGGGCGCCGCTGATCAGCAATGCCTCGCGGATCACGTCTATCGTGGCAATCACGGTCGCGGCATTCTCTATCTGGTGCTTGCCCAGCAAGGCGATCTCGTACCAGCCCTCCAGGTCGTTAACGAACGGTTTCTCCCTGCTGCGCACTAGCGACACCTTCTTGACCTCGAACGATTGCTTGATCAGCGAGAACGGCCCCGGCGTCCAGCGCCAATGTCGCCCAATGACGGTGAGCGGCGCGCCGCGCTCATGCGCCACCTGCTCGATGACGGCCATGGCCGCCGCCGGCTGCGCTTGGCTGATCACCGGCACGCCGGGCTTGATGATGCCGGCCTTTTCTGCCGCGATCTCACTCAGCGTGTTGCCGAGGATGTGCTGGTGGTCGTAGCTGATTGAGGTGATGATCGCGGCTTGCGGCGTGATCACGTTGGTCGCGTCCAGCCGGCCACCCAGGCCGACTTCGATCACTGCCCAGTCCACATCTTGGCGCGAAAAGTGCAAGAAGCCCATGGCGGTCGCCGCCTCGAAGGTGGTCAAGCCCGGCACGGCTTCGGCGGCCTCTTTGATCTTCTGCGCCAGCTCGCCGACCACCTCCGGCGCGATCAGCTCTCCGTTGACCTGAATGCGTTCGCGGAAGCTGCTCAAGTGTGGCGACGTATACAGGCCGACCTTCAATCCGAGCTGCCTCAGGCACGACGCCATGAGCGCACACGTCGAGCCCTTGCCTTTCGTGCCGGCCACGTGGATGGTGCGATAGCGCTCCTGTGGATTGCCCAGGCG